>CALUKF010000013.1 GCA_944321145.1 uncultured Odoribacter sp.
AGCTCCAAATTAAATGTTTCTTGTTCATAAAATTACCAGTTAAAAAATTAGAAAAATAAAATTACTACTCACTTGTTTCTCTTTTCGTTACATGACAATGTCCTCCTCCACCGTCTCCCAGTCGTCCACTTCCGGGTGGAAACCGCTGCCGTTGCCGATGGGTTGCGGCAGTTCCAGCCCGTCGATGACGATGTGTACATGCCGCCGGTCGGGCGCATTGTCCACCTGTTCCGTGACGTCGAACGTGTAATACCACTTCGAGCCGTCGCTCATCCACACATACAGCAGCAGCTTGTGCGGCTCGTCGTTATCCCCGTGGTGCCCAAAGGTGCCGAACTCCCCGCGGATGATCGACGCGCCGTCCGCGCGCGCCCCGAAAGGCAGCGTCACGTTCTCCTCCGTCAACGCCTCCGCAGCGCAGAACACCGACCCCGCCATCCCCGAAAGCGTCGCGCACATCTGGCTCACATGCCCCAGGTTCTCCACGTTCCGGATTTCGTAGCTGTACGAGCACACTTGCTCGTGGGGCATCAGCGTGAAGCGCATTTCGTCGCTCGTGACGGTCGTCGGCTCCGTCTCCCCGTCGCGCACGAACCAGTAGCCCAGCCCGCTTTGCGTCACCTCAAGGTGCATCGCGTTATCGCCCCACATCATCTCCGGCGTGCTCACCACCGTCTCCCCTTCGCTTTCCTTCGCGCGCGGGGCATAGTTGGCAGTGTTCCCGTAAATCGGCTCCAGCGGGTGGCTTTCGCGCGTATAGCACTCCTGCTGCCAGAACGCTTCCACGTTCCGGAACTGCACCGTCTCGTAGTCATTGTTATAGTAAAGCACATTGTAGCGCCCCACCGGCAAGTCGATTCGCCCGCCTTTCATCCCTGCCAGGTCATAGCGCAGCGGCTCGCCCGCCTGCTTGCCCTCTTCATCCACGGGATAGAACCACAGGCACATGCCTTCCACCTCCTGCTGCTCCTCGGCTTCCGGCGCATAAGCCCAGTCGAACACCACGTGCACCTCCGCCTTGTGCGGGTGCAGGTAGCACAAATCCTTGTGCTCGCAGCCGGCAACGGCAAACGCTGCCGCCGCCCCCAATGCAACCAGCCTCCGTTTCATCGCCTGCCTCCTTTCCCTTGGTTTTCATTCCCGTGCCCGATCAGCCACACCAGCGCAATGCCCGCCTTCGTGGGACCGAACCAACGGCGCCGCTTCGTCGCCTGCCACACATAGCAATCGTCTATCGGCAAATATTCCTTGTATTCCCCGCCGAGGTAGCCCAGCCCGAGCGAAAAGTCCAGGTTCAGCCGCCGGGCAATGGGCAGCGCATAGCCATACTCCACGCCCGCATGCCAACTCCACCGGTCTCCCAAGTAGCCCCGTCCCCCCAGCTCGAAGTCATACGTCACGATGCCCCCGTACACCCCTGCATGGTGCCCCGTGAGCGGCTTCTCCTTTGCCAGCCTGCCGAAATACTTGCGCACCGCCAGGTCGCCCCCGTAAATGCGCCAGTAATTGTGCTTGCGGTCGCTCTTCCACCAGGCATACATCCAGTTGCCCGCCACGCTCCAGCCCCTGCCGAGGTAGAACTCAATGCCCCCGTTGGGCACCAGCGCAAGGTCGTAGAGCATATTCGTGTGCAGCGACATGTAGAACGGCTTGCGCACGGGCACCTCCGTCTTCACCTCGACATACACCGTGTCGTGCAGCCACACCGTATCCCGGAGCCACAGCGTGTCGTGCACCACCAACGGCTCCACCGCCCGGTAGCGAAACTCCACCTGCAAACGCCGCAAGGCAGGGAAAAGCTCCCGGTACATATAGCGGTAAGGTTCGCCGCCACGCAACCGCTGCAATCGTCCCAACGGGTCGAGCGAATCATCGCCCTTCTCCCGGCAAATCTCCTGCAGCAACGCCAGCGCCTCCGCGCGGAAAGGCACCCCTTCGTCCTGTTCCGCCAGCCGGAGCAGCCCCTCCCAGTCGCGTCCGACAAACTCGCTCGCCGTCATCGAATCAGGCAGCGACACATAACGCGCCAGGTAGCCGAACAACGCCCGTGCCCGTTCCTCCGAGATCCGGCGGTTGATGGCAACGCTCCCTTCCGGGGACGCCCCGCCCACATACACCAGCCGCTCCAGCCGCAGCGCGGGGTCGCCGCGTTTCTCCCACAACCGCTGCACGATGCCTTCCAGGGCGGCGCGGTTGTCGCCAAAGGACAGGTCGAGCCGCGCATCCCCCTGCCGGAAATGGATGCGCACCGTGTCGCAGTTCTCCTGCGCCGACGCTATCCCGCAATAAAACAATAACAAAAACAATACATGCTTCATATCGCATCTTTTTTATAGTTCCAATCCTTTCCGCCTGCCCGGCAGGCTGTGCCATAATGTAATGTCGTTCCCCGCGCCTTCATTGGTGTACGTGTATGTATGTATATGTGTGTATATGTATAAATTGGTATGTTCGCGCAGTCGTGCGACATAGAACGACGCCAAGGCAACGACAATTACATTAAATATTTTCATCTCTCGCGGCAGCCGCCCGCCCTCTTCGCCGGCGTCCGCCCTGTGTTTACAAAATTTCACACTCGCCTCGCAAAAACCTTGGTTTAAAATTGGAATTTTTTAAGACAAAAACGAATGAATTGCAAGGTATGCAGAAAAGACTGGTACACAGAAAATTGAAAGGCATAAAAAAGAAAAAAGCTGTTCGCTAAAAACAGCCTGAAACTCGTCTCAATTAAATCAACGTTTTTTTCAACACCAAAATCGTTGTGGTTCTTTGTCTTACAAATCCGCTGCAAAGGTAGGCAATCCTGCCAACATAGACAAGCAAAATTCCAAAAAATCTTCAATAAAATTTTCACTAACCTATAAATCAGCTACATACAAGCACACTTTTTGCCACCTTCCCCTTCGCTCCTGCCTCGCGAAAATCCCCCTTTCCGCCGCCTCCCGGAAATCTCCCCGTTTCTTGCAGGTTCCCGTTCTTTTCACCGCCCGGTCAAGCCCTGTTCAGGGGACACTGCCGGTTCTTCCCCGGTTATTCCCCTGTCCTGCAACGGTTGGAACCGGGGCAAGACGGTGCCATCCGCCCGCCTGAAATCCCGCTGTCCTCCGATGCAACAGGGAGCAGGACGGCATTCCCCGCCTTTTTGACCGCCTGCTTTCCGGGCTTGTTGCCAACCTCTTGCATGTCAAATCACGTCCTGTTCCCGTGTCACCTTCCATACACCTTTCATGTACCTTTCTTCCTGCGCCCATCCAGACCAAAGTTGAACCTGAATTGAACCTGAGTTGAACCCAAGTTGCTCCCTGAACAGGGCGTGATTTACCCTACACCCGCATGCCACCAGCCCGGCATGCGCAAAGAAAAATGCCGCAATGAATCAGTAAAGAAAAGAAAACTCAGTCCCCCGTCCGCAGCCCAATCCACACGGGCAGGTGGTCGCTCGTCCCCCCGATGTAGCGCGGTCCCCGGTAGGTCGGTTTCGGGCGTTTCCCCGTGCTCCGGTTGCCTTGCTCCAGCAGGAACGGCGCCGCATACACCTGCATCTCCGTCGCCGCCTGCACTGCCGCCTCGCCGTTCAGCATCCCGCCCGACACTAAGATGTGGTCAAGCGTCTGCCACCGCCCCCGGTAGCAGTAACTCCCGTAGGGTTTCCCCAAGAGGTGGTAGCCCGCATTGTAGAGTTCCCCGCATTCCTTCTCCTCCGCCCCGTTCGCCGGGCAGAGCAGCCGCTGCGCCTCCGTGTCCGCCTCCCCGTTCAGGTCGCCCATCACCACCACTGCCGCCTCCGGGCATGCCTCGAACAGTGAATCCACTTTTGCCCGCACCACTCCCGCTGCCCGCAGCCGCTTCCACTCGCTCTTCCGCTCCCCGCCCACCATCGAGGGGAAATGGCACACGAAGAAATGTACCGTGTCCTCCGCCAACACGCCCTTCACATACAGCACATCGCGCGTCCGTATCCGCCCGTCCTCCGGGAAAGGCACCCGCAATGCCCGCTCCTCCGCCACCGCCATGCAGTCCTTCCGGTAGAGCAATGCCACGTCGATGCCCCGCACGTCCGGCGAATCGTAGTGTACAATCCCATACCGCCCTGCCGACAATCCCGTTTTCCGCACCAAATCCACCAGCACCCGCCGGTTCTCCACCTCCGCCAGCCCCACCACGGCAGGCAGCGTCCCTCCGCCCACGCCCTCCACGGCACGCGCCACGGCACGCAGCTTTGCCACATACCTCCCCCGCGTCCAGCCCTTTTCGCCCCGCGGCAGGAACTCATTGTCCGTCGTATGCGGGTCGTCCGACGTGTCGAACAGATTCTCCACGTTGTAGAACGCCACGCGCAGCTCTTCCTGCCCCTGCGCCTCGCAGGAACAGCACCACAGCAGCCCGATGCACGCCCACAACCGCCACATGCGCCTACTCCCCCTGCAAGCGTTCCCAATACTCCACCGCCCGCCTCAGGTGCGGAATCACAATCGTCCCCCCGACCACGTCCGCCACCGCAAAGACTTCAAACAGTTCTTCCGTCGTCACTCCCTGCTCGTGGCAGCGTTCGAGGTGGTATTTGATGCAGTCGTCGCACCGCAACACCATGGACGTCGCCAGCCCCAGCATCTCCTTCACCTTTGCCGGCAACGCCCCGTCCATGTATGTGTTCGTGTCGATATTGAACAGCCGCTTCAGCACCTTGTTGTCCGCTGCCAATATTTTCTCATTCATCCGTTCCCGGTATTCCCGGAATTCCTTGACCTTCTCGTCCATCATCCGAATATTTTAATGATATCATTCACATTTGCCAATATAAACAGCCCGAAGATAAACACCATCCCCGCTATCTGGGCATACTCCATAAAGCGGTCGCTCGGCTTCCGCCGCGTCACCACCTCGTAGAGCAGGAACAGCACGTGCCCCCCGTCCAATGCCGGGATGGGCAGGATGTTCACCACTGCCAGCATAATGGAAATCAGCGCCGTCAGGCTCCAAAAGTCCTGCCAGTTCCAGTAGCCGGGGAACACGTTCGCAATGGTCGCAAAGCCTCCCACCGACTTCACCGCCGTGTCACCCGACGAGAACAGCAGCTTCAATTGCTTCACGTATGAGCCCAGTTGCTCCACTCCCAACCGCACGCCTGCCGGAATCGCCTCCCACAGCGTGTAATCTTTTGTCACCAACTCGAAGGGCATCGGCGGCAGCGACACGTATATCCCGAACTTCCCGTCATTCCCCAGCGTGAAGGCATACGTCAGCGTGTCCGTTCCCCGGAGCACCGTCGCCTCGACCCGTTTCCCTTTGTTCGCCTCCACGGCGTCTGTGAACTCGTCATAGAAACGGAAGCCCTCGCCGTTCACTGCCAATATTTTGTCGCCTTTCCGCATCCCTGCGTCGTAGGCTGCCGAATAGTCTGCAAAGTCCCCGATTTCCACGCCCTCCACCGGATACCTCGGCGTCAGCAACGGACTCAGCGTAAAGCTCTTCGACGACATCTCCAACAAATTGTCCACCAAGTCGGCAGGCACCCGCAGCGTCACTTCCTTGCCGTCGCGCAGCACCTGCATGGTCTGCGGCTTCTCAAGCAGCAACTCCGGCAAAATGTCGTTGAACCGCTCCAGTTCCCGGTGGTCTAACGCCACAATGATATCCCCCTTCTCCACGCCCATCTCCGTGAACAACGGGTCGCACACCACGCCATACGTCACATTCCGCGCCGGCAGGTAGGTCTCCCCCCACGCATACAGGATGCCTATATAAATACCAAACGCCACCACCACGTTCATCAGCACGCCCCCCACCATAATCAGCAGCCGCTGCCATGCCGGCTTCGACCGGAACTCCCACGGCTGCGCCGGCTGGCGCATCTGCTCCGTGTCCATCGACTCGTCAATCATTCCCGCAATCTTCACATAGCCCCCCAACGGCAACCAGCCCACGCCATACTCCGTCTCCCCCCGCTTCCACTTGAACAACGAGAACCAGGGGTTGAAGAATATATAGAATTTCTCCACCCGCGTCTTAAACAACTTCGCAAACAGGAAGTGCCCCATCTCGTGGCACACTACCAACAGCGAGAGGCTCAAAATAAACTGTACAATCTTGACAAATATTTCCATAATCTCCGTTTTTCCCTTTAACCATTCAACCGACCCAACTCTTCCTCCGCCACGCGCCGCGCCGCGCCGTCAATCTCCAGCAATGCCTCCAACGACGGCTGCCCCACGAACTCCACCCGCTCCAGCGTCCGCTCCACCACCTCCGGCATGCCCAGGAACGTGCACCGCCCTTCCAGGAAGGCTGCCACCGCCACCTCGTTCGCCGCATTCAGCACGCAAGGCGCATTGCCGCCCCGCCGCATCGCCTCGTAAGCCAAATCCAGGTTGCGGAACGTCTGCCGGTCAGGCTCCTCGAACGTCAGTTCATGCAACTGCCGCCAGTCCAGCCGCCCCCAATCCGCCTCCCACCGCCACGGATACGACAACGCATACTGTATCGGCAGCCGCATGTCCGGCACCCCAAGCTGCGCCTTCACGCACCCGTCCTCGAACTGCACCATCGAGTGAACCACCGACTGCGGGTGCACCACCACCTCCACTTCCTCCGGCTTCATCCCGAAGAGCCAGCACGCCTCCATCACCTCGAACCCCTTGTTCATCATGGACGCCGAATCCACCGTCACCTTTGCCCCCATCCGCCAATTCGGGTGCCGCAACGCATCCGCCGCCGTCACACCCCGCAACTCCTCGCGCGTCCGTCCCCGGAAGGGACCGCCCGACGCCGTCAGAATCAGCTTTTCCGCGCGGTTCGTCCCCTCGCCCACCAGGCATTGGAATATGGCAGAATGCTCCGAATCCACCGGCACGATTGCCGTGCGGTGCTCCTCCGCAAGGCGGGTAATCAGTTCCCCCGCTACCACCAGCGTCTCCTTGTTCGCCAAGGCGACCGTTTTCCCTGCCCGGATGGCTGCCACCGTCGGCTCCAGCCCGCTAAATCCCACCATCGCCGCCACCACCACGTCCACCGACCGCTGCGCCGCCACCTGCTTCACAGCCTCCGTCCCCGCATACACCTTCACGTCCGTCCCCTCCAATGCCTCCCGGAGCGGCGCATAAAAAGCCTCGTCGGCAATCACCACACAGTCCGGCTCAAACTCCCGCGCCTGCGCCGCCAGCAATTCCCAATTCCGGTGTGCCACCAGCGCCCTCACCTCCAATTCCTCCCGGTGCGCCGCCGCCACCTGCAAAGTCTGGGTCCCTATCGACCCCGTCGAACCTAATATTGCTATATTCTTTCTCATTCTAATTGAATTGTATAAAATCCTCCGCGTTCAAAGGCGTTCCCGCCCGCCACAATTCGAAATGCAAATGCGGCCCCGTCGTCTCCTCCCCCGTGTTCCCCACAATCGCAATCGCCTCGCCGCCCCGCACGTAATCCCCCTGCCGCTTCAGCAGCGTCGAATTGTGCTTATACACCGTCAGCAAATCCCGCCCGTGCTGCACCGCAATGACATATCCCGTTTTCACCGTCCAATCCGTGAACACCACCACCCCGTCCATTGCCGCGGCTACCCGCGCCTCCGCCTTCGCCACGATGTCCGTCCCATAGTGCCGCACCCGCTCGTTGAACCCCTGCGTCACCAGCCCCTCCACCGGCGGGAAGAAGTGCAGCAAGTCCTCGTCCGCCACGTGCCGCAGCGTAAATCCCAGGTTGAAGCGTTCCCGCTCCTCCATCGTGTTCCGGAAAACTTCCTCGCTCTCGCTCAGCGCAAACTCCAGCGAATCGTACTTCCCTTCCCCCTCCTGCATCTCCCGCGCCGACAACGCCGACGTGTCCTGCCCGCTCAACACCACCCGCAGCATCTCCATATACCGGTCGCGCTTCAACACCTCCGCCTCCAGCGAGTCCACACGCAATGCGTTCGCCGTAATCATCCGCCGCATCTGCCCGTCCGGATAGCCTGGAATAAACTCCCGCAGCCCCGTATAGGCAATCAGCAGCGTCGTCAGTCCCACCAGCACCACCGTCCCCGCGCTCAATGCCAACAGCACATGGAACCGCGACAGCCGGAACCTCATCACCTCCGCCAGCGTATCCTCGTTGACAATTGCCAACTTATACTTATACCTTAAGCGTTGCCACTTCTTTGCTATCTTCTTCGCCATGACACATAATTTAGCCCCCAAAAATACAACAAAAAACGATTCCCGCCTAATCTTTTCGCCCCCGATTCGCCAACGCCGCCCAAAAACACCCGCCCTCCCCTCCTACCGCAAAACCCTCCTCCCCATGAAGAAAAGGGCGGCGGATGTTAAAAAACTCTCAAACGATTGTCCAAGGGCAAAGGGATTCAAGCGGAGGTCTATTAAAATCGAGTTAAACAGCACATTTTAGTTACGGATTTAAAGATAATCGCCTACTTTTGCTTCAAAGACATTAAAAACGAAATAGTATGAAGAAAATCTCATTACTCATGCTCCTGAGCTGCCTCATGGCAAGCCAGGCGCTCTTCGCCCAGGCGAAGTTGGAAGACCCGCTCCCACAAGACCCGAATACAGTGGTGGGCAAATTGCCGAACGGCATCACTTATTATTTAAGGCATAACGAAGAGCCGAAAGGACAGGCAAGTTTCTACATCATCCGCAATGCCGGCGCATTGTTGGAAGAGGACAACCAGGACGGCTTGGCACACTTCCTGGAGCACATGGCATTCCAGGGCACAAAGAACTTCCCCGGCAAGGGCATCATCTCGACCATGGAACGCCACGGCGTGGCTTTCGGGCGCGACGTGAATGCCTACACGACCCAGAACGAGACGGTGTACAACCTGAGTTCCGTGCCGACGGAAGACCCGACAGTGCTCGACACCTGCCTGATGATTCTGCACGACTGGTCGTATTACCTGACCCTCTCCGAGGAAGAGATTGACGCCGAGCGCGGCGTGATTTCCGAGGAATGGCGCCAGCGGCGCGACGCTAACTTCCGAATGCAGGCACAAATGATGCCGGTGGTATTCAAAGGTTCGAAGTATGCAGAGCGCGACGTGATTGGCGAATTGGATATCATCCAGAATTTCAAGCCGGAGACCATCCGCGACTTCTATCACAAATGGTACCGCACCGACCTCGAAGCCGTTGCCATCGTGGGCGACTTCGACGTGAAGGACATGGAGGAGCGCGTGAAGAAAATCCTCTCCAGCGTGCCTGCCATCGAGAACCCGGCACCGCGCCCCTTCTATGAAATCCCGGCACACGAGGAAATCCGCTACTGCCTAGCAACCGACCCGGAAGCTACCAGCTCCGGCATCAGCATCATGATGGTGAAGGAGGGCACGCCCGCAGCCATAAAAGCTACGCATGCTTACTTGAAAGAAGGACTGATTGCCAGCTTCTTCAACGGGATGATCAAAGTCCGTCTGGCTGAAATCATGCAGCAGGCAAATCCCCCATACATGGGCGGAAGCATCGGTTTCGGCGGTTTCTCAAGGGGCTATGATGCATACAGCATCAGCACAACGGCTAAGCCGAACGAGGAAGCCATCGCGCTGGAAACCATTCTCACGGAGAACGAACGTGCCGTTCGCTACGGATTCCTGGACAGCGAATTGGAACGCCTGAAGACGAACATGCTGGTAAGCCTAGAGTCTTCTTATAAAGAAAAGGACAAGACGCACAACGAAAGCTACATCGGCGAGATGCAGGCAAACTTCCTGGAGCAAGAGCCGATTATCGACGTGGACTATTATTACAACTACATGAAGCAGTTGATTCCAAGCATCACCGTGGAGGAAATCAACGCACAGGTAAAGGAATGGAACGACGGGAAGAACATGAGCATCGTCATCACCGGTCCGTCTGAAGGCGTGACGCACCTGACAGAAGAGGAATGCCTTGCCATCATGGAGAAGGTGAAGAAGGCAGACATCGCGCCGTATGTGGACAGCGCCAGCGAGGCTTCGCTCATCAGCGAGGACTTGAAGGGCGGAAAGATTGTGGAGACGAAGCAGTTGCCGGAGTTCGACGCTGTGGAATGGACGTTGGATAACGGCGCGAAAGTGGTATTCCGCCACGCCGACTACGAAAAGGACGACGTGAGCCTGACGTCTTACAGCGCAGGCGGTACGTCACTGTATGGCTTGGACATGCTGGCATCTGCAAACAATGCAGCTTCTTTTGTCGGCAACTTCGGATTGGGCGACTTCGACGCCATCACGCTGGGCAAGATGCTGACAGGCAAGATGGCAAACACGGGCGTGAGCATTGGCGGGCTGAGCGAGAGCGTGAGTGGAAGCTCTACGCCTCAGGATGTGGAGACGATGTTGCAAATGGTGTACTTGCGCTTCGAGAAACCGCGCTTCGACCGGGACATCTTCGAGTCTATCATCAGCCGCAACAAAGCCATGATGCCGATGATGGCAAACCAGCCACAAAAGATTATGCAGGACTCTTTGCAGAGGATTATGAGCAACTATAACGAGCGGAGCATGCTGTTCAACGAGGAATACCTGAACAAGATTTCCTTCGAGCAAATTGAGCAGGTTTACCGCGACCGTATCAAGGATGCAAGCGACTTCACGTTCTTCATCGTGGGTAACATCGACGAAGAGACCATTAAGCCTCTCGTAGAAAAATACATCGGCAGCATCAAAGACGAGGAGCGCGAGGAGACTTGGAAGGACAACGGCGTGCGTGGACCGAAGGGCTTGACAGAGCGCGTCATCGAACTTGACCTGCAAGACCCGAAAGCAACAGTCATTACCAACTTCTCGAAGGAGATGCCGTACAGCATGTACAACAGCATCTGCAACAGCATCCTGCAGGGCGTGCTCGACTTGCGGTACACGGAAAACATCCGCGAGAAAGAGGGCGGCACGTATGGCGTGGGCGTAAGTGCAGGTTCTTCACGCATCCCGTACAGCGAGTATAGCATGACGATGCAGTTCGACTGCGACCCGGCACGCGCTGAACACTTGAAAACCTTGATTTATGCCGAAACGGAGAAACTGCAAAAAGAAGCTCCGACGGAAGAGGAAATGAACAAAGTCATCTCTAACATGGAGAAGAGCCGGGAGCAATCCAAGAACCACAACAAGTATTGGATGAACGCCCTCTACAGCTACTATGTGACCGGCATCAACACGGCAGACCCGAAAAATTACGAGGACATCCTGAGCAAGATTACGGCAAAGGACATCCAGAAGTTCGCACAGAAACTGTTCAAGGGTGCCGACGTGATTGACGTCATCTTCACCCCGAAAGCGAAATAAAAATTAGGATAGCATGGATAGAAGAGAAGGGCTTGGCGATGCGTCGCCAAGCCCTTCTCCTTTCCAGCCAGCCAAGGTTAATGCTCTGAAGAACGACGAGCTTTGCGCTCATAGGCGTAAGCAACAATCGTAGTAATAATCGCAATCAATGCAAATACCGACAAAAAGATAAGTAGTTCCATAATTTCACCTTTTAGTTTTTGACAATATCATTAGCAATAATCCTGCCATCGCAAAAATAACCGTAAGCGCTCCTCCTATCATGAACAGAAGGTATTTATCCACCCCGATTTCCATAATGCCCGCCAATATGGTACCACCGAATATTAGTTTAGCGATATCAAGGAAAAACTTGCCAATTTCTGCAAATAGCAGTTCTCTTTTCTCTATATCCATAACTTTGAATTTGATAGACAAATATAAATCATTTATTTGGAAGAAACAAGTTTTGTTTTTGGGTTTATAGTTTTATTTTTGCAGTCAGAAATGAATAACAAACAACATGGAGAAAGGCGACGAGGATATTATCAAGCGATTCGCGCAAGGAGACGAACGGGCATTCCGGGTGCTGTATGACCGGTATGCTGCGGGGCTGCGGTATTTTGCGTCGAAATATGTGGACGATGATGCCGAAATTGAGGACATCGTGCAGGACGCATTCGTCGCGCTGTGGGAAAAGCGGGCAGACTTCCGGGAAGAAACTTCAGTGAAAGCCTATCTCTACCAGGCGGCACGGAACGATTGCCTTAACCTGAAACGCCACCGGAAAGTGCGGGAGGCATACGCGGAGCAAGTCATGCAGGCAGGCGAAGAAAGCGAATCATTTTTAGACCGGATGTTAGAGGCAGAGGTATACACGGCACTCAAAGAGGTATTCGAGGAACTGCCGCCGGCTTGCAAAACCGTGTACCGTATGAGCCTGAACGGGATGAGCCATGAGGAAATCGCTGAAGAACTGCATATCACCGTCAATACCGTAAAGAAACACAAGAACAATGCCAACCATTACATGAAAGAGCGGCTGAAGCGGGTGCTGTCGCTTTTTATCCTCCTTTCCGGATGTTGATTATCAAGAAGATATAAAAAAGTTTCAAAAAAAGTGCATTTGGGTATTACACCAAACGGGGTTTCGCGTGCTTTATGGGAAACGATAAACAGGAAAATATGCAGTCACAAGAATACGAACGGATAAAAGATTTGGCAGTGCGCCATGCCCAAGGGCTTACGGACGAGGCGGAGGAACGGGAGCTGCAAGCCTGGCGGGAAAGCAAGCCGGAGCGGGAAGCAATGTTTCGGCGGATGATGTCGCGGCAGCAGTTGGAAGAAAACATCCGGCGATTTGCAAAAACACCGGAAGAAGAAGAACAAGCGTGGCAGCAGATTTTAGAACGCACCGTGCGCCGCGAGAAACGGCTGAGAGTACGCCAATGGACGCGAGTAGCGGCAATGTTCCTATTACCGGTAGCAGCGGGCGTCCTGGCATGGTGGGCATTGGAGCGCGGCAGCCAAAGGACGGAAATACAGACGATGGCGCAAACGCTGCCAGGCAAGGCTGGGGCTATCCTGGTACTGCCTCAAGGCGAACAAGTGGCATTAGGCGAAAAGGCAGTAGCTCTGGCAGGCGGAATGCAAAACCGGGATTACACGCTGAACTACCGTACAGCGGACGAAACGCCGGAGAAGGCAGAAACTACCCTACACCTGCTGCGGATACCACGCGGCGGGGAGTACACACTGGTTCTGGCGGACAGCACGGTGGTACACCTAAACTCAGAAACGGAACTGCGCTATCCGGCGCATTTCAGGGGCAAGGAGCGAAAAGTATACCTGCGCGGGGAAGCCTATTTTGACGTAATGCCCAACGCAGAAAAGCCTTTCATCGTCGAAGCGGGAGGAATGGACGTGCGGGTATACGGGACGGAATTCAACGTGACGGCATACGAAGGAGAGAGCGTGCGGACTGTGCTGGTGGAAGGAAAAGTGGGCGTGAAGACCACAGAGGGCAGCGAAGAAGTGCAGTTACATCCGGGGCAGATGGCAGAACGCGAGGGGAATGGAATTGTCGTACAGGAAGTGGATACGTACACCTACACCGCATGGAAAGACGGGAAATTCGTGTTCGAGGAAGAAAACATCGAGCGTATCATGGAGCGGCTGGCGCGGTGGTATAATTTGAACGTATTCTATGCCAACGAAAGCGTGAAGAACCAGCTGTTCAATGGCGTGCTGACCCGCTTCACAGAAGTGGAGGACATCCTCCGCGTGATAGAGCAGACAGCGACAGTAGAGTTTGAAATCAAAGGGAATACAGTGATTGTAAAATAAAATCACCGGGAGTTGTTCGCAGCAACTCCCGGCGGAATCGGGGATACGTGAAGGTATCCGATATGTTTAACCAAATTACCAAAAAACAAAAAGAGACATGAAAAAAATCTCTCTACTCACGCTCCTGTGCTGCCTCATGGCAAGCCAGGCGCTATTCGCCCAAGCGAAATTGGAAGACCCGCTCCCCAAAGACCCGAACACGGTAGTGGGCAAGTTGCCGAACGGCATCACTTATTATTTGAGGCACAACGAAGAGCCGAAAGGCCAGGCGAGCTTCTACATCATCCGTAACGCAGGCGCGCTGCTGGAGGAGGATGACCAGGACGGGCTGGCGCACTTTCTGGAACACATGGCATTCCAAGGCACGAAGAATTTCCCCGGCAAGGGCATCATCTCCACAATGGAGCGGCATGGAGTGGCTTTCGGACGCGACGTGAACGCCTACACGACGCAGAACGAGACGGTTTACAACCTGAGCCGCGTGCCGACGGAGAACCCGGCACTGCTTGACACCTGCCTCCTGATCCTGCACGACTGGTCGTATTACCTGACCCTCTCCGAGGAAGAGATTGATGCCGAGCGCGGCGTGATTTCCGAGGAATGGCGGACGAGGCGCACTTCCAACTTCCGGCTGCAACAACAAATGTTCCCCATCCTGTTCAAGGGGTCAAAGTATGCGGAACGGGATGTCATCGGCGACCTGGAGGTCATCCAAAACTTCAAGCCGAAAACGATTCGCGACTTCTACCACAAATGGTACCGCACGGACTTGGAAGCCGTGGCGATCGTGGGCGACTTCGACGTGAAGGACATGGAAGAGCGTGTGAAACGCATCCTCTCCAGCGTGCCTGCCATCAAGAACCCGGAACCGCGCCCCTTCTTTGAAATCCCGGCACACGACGAAATTTATTACGGGCTGGCGACCGACCCGGAAGCGACCAGCTCCAGCATAGAAATCGCCCTCATCAAAGAGGGAGTTCCTGCAGCAAAGAAAAACACCCACGCCTACCTGAAAGAAAACCTCATCGTCGGCTTCTTCAACAGCATGATCAACTCCCGGCTGTCAGAGGTGACCAACCAAGCCAATCCCCCTTACATGAACGGGAGCATCGGGTACGGCGGGTTCGTAAGAGGGTATTCCAGTTACAATCTCTCGACCACAGCCAAGCCCAACGAAGAAGGCGAAGCCTTGGAAGCCCTCTTGACAGAAAACGAGCGGGCGGTGCGCCACGGGTTCTTGGACAGCGAACTGGAACGCGCAAAAACCAATTTGCTGGTCGCCTTAGAGTCTGCCTACAAGGAAAAGGACAGGACGGACAACGAACAATACATCCAACAAATGCAAGCCAATTTTCTGGAGCAAGAGCCGATAATTGACAACGAGTACTATTACCATTACGTGAAACAACTCATCCCAACCATCACTGTGGAAGACATCAATGCGAAGGTCAAGGAATGGAACAACGGGAAAAACATGGTCATCATGGTCACCGGTCCGTCGGAAGGCGCACGGCACCTGACAGAAGAGGAGTACCTTGCCATCATCGACAAGGTGAAGCAGGCGGACATCGCGCCGTATGAAGACAAGGCAAGCAACGCTTCGCTCATCAGCGGGGAGCTGAAGGGCGGAAAGATGGTGGCAGAGAAGCAGCTGCCAGAGTTTGACGCCGTGGAGTGGACGTTGGACAACGGGGCGAAAGTGGTATTCCGCAAGGCGGACTACGAAAAAGAAGAAGTGCGGCTGAACTCCTACAGCAAAGGCGGATGCTCGCTGTATGACACCGAGATGGTGCCTGCCGCCAGCAATGCCACGTCGTATATCAACAATTTCGGGCTGGGAGATTTCGACGCCATCGCGTTAGGCAAGATGCTGACAGGCAAAATTGCCAGCACCAGCGTTGAGATCAGCGAGATGTATGAGGCGGTGAAGGGAAGCTCCACACCCCAAGACGTGGAAACGATGCTGCAGATGGTGTACCTGCGCTTCGAAAAGCCGCGGTTTGACCAAGAACTCTTCGAGTCCATCCTGAGCCGCAGCCGTTCCATGCTGCCGATGATGCTGAACCAGCCGCAGAAGGTGATGATGGACTCCCTGCAAATGATCCTGTGCAACTACCATCCCAGAAGCCTGCTCTTCAACGAAAAGTACTTGGACATGATTACTTTCGAGAGAGTCAAAGCGGCTTACCTCGACCGCATCAAGGACGCGAGCGACTTCACGTTCTTCATCGTGGGCAACATCGACGAGGAGACCATCAAGCCGTTGGTGGAGAAATACATCGGCAGCATCCCCTCCGAGCACCGCAAGGAAATGTGGAAAGACCACGGCGTGCGAAGCCCCAAAGGATTGACCCAAAGGGTTATCGAGCTGGACTTGCAAGAGCCGAAGGCGACCGTGTACACCAAGTTCATAAAAGAAATGGAATACAGCCCGTACAATAACATTTGCCTCAGCGTCCTGCAAGGCATACTGGACTTGCGGTACACGGAGAACATCCGGGAAAAAGAGGGCGGCACCTACGGCGTAAGCGTAAAGGGAGACTCTTTCCAAACCCCGTACAGCGAATACAATATGACAATGCTGTTTGACTGCGACCCGGAACGGGCAGAACACTTGAAGTCCCTGATATTCGCCGAAACAGAAAAACTGCAAGAGGAAGCCCCGACGGAAGAGGAGATGAACAAGGTAATCTCCAACATGGAGAAGAGCCGCGAGCAATCCAAGAACCACAACAGCTATTGGATGAACGTGCTCTACACCTATTACATCATGGGCATCAACACGGCAGACCCGAAGAATTACGAGGACATCCTGGAGCACATTACGGCAAAGGACATCCAGCAATTCGCACAGAAATTGTTCAAGGACGCAGACGTGATTGACCTCATCTTCACGCCGAAAGCCAAATAAAAGCAAAAAGAAAAACGCCGGAAGTTGTTCGCAGCAACTTCCGGCACAATCAAGGATACGTAAAGTATCCAATATGTTTAACCATTTAAGGACAAAGGTATGAGAAAAAGACCAGAAAGTGATTGTTTCAATTGGCAGTTGCGCTTAAAAGATGTTAAGCGCAGGCTATGCCGCTGTGCAGTGTTCGCATGCATGCTCCTCTTGCCCGGAATCGTTTTGGGGCAGGAGCAAAAAGTGACGCTCAATTTCAAGGACGCGCAAGTGCAGGATGTCCTCAAGGAAATTAACCGGCAGACGGGGCTGGATTTCGTGTACAATCTGACGCAATTGCAGGAGATCAATCCCGTGACGGTGCAAGTGGAAAACGTGACGGTGGACGAGGCACTGAAGATGTTGCTGGAGGGGACGGGGTTTGAGCACCGGTATGAGCTGGGATCCATCGTAATCCGGCGCAAAGGGACAAGCCCGGAACCACAAAACTTGAAACAACTGAACGGGCACGTGACGGACAGGCAGGGCAACCCGCTGCCGTGGGCAACGGTCATCGTCAAAGGAACCACCATTGGCGTGGTCACTGACACGGAAGGACGCTTCACCTTGGCAGTGCCTGCCGACAATGCCGGGGAATTGGTGGTTTCATACGTGGGCATGCGAACCGCCACGGTGAAAGGACAGGAGGGCAAAGACATGCACATTGTCCTGGACATGGACTCCGAACAGATGGATGAAGTGGTCATCACAGGCTACCAGGTCATTGACAAAAAGAAATCAACGGTATCCAATACCGTCTTGAAAATGGACGACATCATGGTGCAGGGAGCCGCCTCGCTTGACCAAATGCTGGAAGGACGGGTGCCGGGCATGGTGCTGATGTCCAACTCCGGCGAAGTAGGCGTTGTGCCCAAGATCCGCATCCGGGGCACTTCCACGTTGGTCGGCAACCGGGAACCGCTGTGGGTCGTAGACGGCATCATCGTGCAAGACCCCGTGCCCATCAGCGCAGAAGAGTTGAACGACCCGGATTACATCAACCGCATCGGGAATGCCATTGCCGGCTTGAACCCCCAAGACATTGAACGCATCGACATCCTGAAGGATGCCGCCGCGACTGCCCTCTACGGAGTGAAGGCTGCCAACGGGGTGATTGTCATCACCACCAAGAAAGGGCGCGTGGGACCTCCCCTCATCACTTACAACATGACCACGACCTTCCGCCAACGGCCGCGGTATACTGACCGGAACATCAATTTGATGAACTCAAAAGAGCGCGTTCAGTTCTCACGGGAACTCAATGAACAACATTATGTATTTGAGGGAGCCATCAATTACGTGGGGTACGAAGGCTTGCTGCACCAACTTTACAGCCACGAAATCAATGACGATCAATTTAATGCAGAAGTGGCAAAACTGGAGACCGAAAACACAGACTGGTTCAAATTGCTTACCGGCGATTCCTTTTCCCACCAACATACCGTGAGCATCTCCGGCGGCTCTGAAGAAACCCGCTATTATGCATCCATCGGTTTCACGCGGGACAACGATGTCATCAAAGACAACCACAACCAACGCTACACGGCTGTCTTGAACTTAGAAAGCTCGTTGACCGACTGGCTGTACGCCTCGTTCCAACTGCAAGGAAACGTCAGCGAACGGAGGTATTACCAAGACGGGCTTGCCCCTATCGACTATGCCTACAACACCAGCCGTGCAATCCCGGCTTATGACGACGAGCATGATTATTTCTATTACAACAGATTAATCACCGGCAGCAGCAATGTCACCAGAAAGTTCAACATCCTGAATGAACTGGAAAACAGCTACCAAGACCAACATACTTCCGGGCTGACTGTAACAGCCAACTTGCGGTTCAATTTCACCCCTTGGCTGAACGCCAATGCTATCCTCTCGTATACAAACAGCAATGCAGAAATTGAAGGCTATTGGGGCGAGAAGACCTTCCACGCGGCAGAGCTTCGCGGGGCGGAATACGGGGAAGCTGTTCCTTCTAATTCCCTCATGCCTTACGGCGGAGAATTAAGCCACAACGAGACCCGTAGCAACACTTATACTTTCCGTTTCCAAGCGAATGCCAACAAATACTTCGGCACACATGAGCAGCACAACATCAACGCGAGCGCAGGTTTTGAGATGAATTCCACCAAGTACGTCGGCTACACGCGCAGTGACCGAGGGTATTATCCCGACCGGGGAAAGCAATTCATGGCAAACATCAATATCGAGGAGTATCCGGATTACGGAGACTGGCTGTCACGCAACGTGCCCGTGCTATCGGATGAATTAACCAACATCCTGTCGGGCTATGCCACAGTAGCTTACAGCTACCGCAACCTGTTCACCGTGAGTGCCAATGCCCGCGTGGACGGTTCCAACCGCTTCGGCGACCAAAGCAATGACAAATTCTTGCCCATTTGGTCGCTCTCTGCCAACTACAACATTGCCGACCATGAGTTTTTCAAACGGGATTGGCTAAATTACTTCACGTTCAAGTTCTCGTTCGGATACCAAGGGAACATGCTGGACAGCGAATCGCCCGTGTTGTTAATCAACAAACTGCCCATGGATTCCTACTATAATGAAATGGAGGCTGAGGTCAGCACTTACCCCAATCCCAACCTAAAATGGGAAAAGACTTCCTCGCTGAATGCGGGATTGACCTTCGCCTTGCTTGACAACCGCATCCAGATGGAAACAGAATATTACTACAAACATACGAAAAATGCCTTCATGACCAAAAAAGTGGCAACCATGAACGGCGTGAATTCTTACACCATCAATGGTGGAGACATTGAAAACCAAGGGTACAGCGTGAGCCTCACAGCCATCCCCATCCGGAACAATGACTGGAACTGGGTGCTCTCAACCTCTTTCTCCAGAGACTACAACAAGGTCAACAGCGATCCCAGCTCCCAGACTTACGAATACACTGAGTTTCTGAACGGGACAGCCCTTGTGGAGGGAAAGGCAGTCAATACATTCTACTCCTATGAATTCCTCGGGTTGAATCCCGTGGACGGAGGTCCGATGTTCAACGATTACGAAGACCAGAAATACGAATTATACGGTTTGGACAAATACCACACTATCACCAAGGTGCTGAAACCCTCAGGACGCCGGGAACCTTACATGTCCGGGAGCTTGACGACTTCCTTGCGCTACAAGAACTGGCGATTAAATGCCGCTTTCCCCTACAGCTTGGGAGCCAAAACCCGCTTGTTCCGCATGTTTGACAAGAGCCTTTCGCCGGAAAACAACGTGCACCGCGATTTCTTGAACCGCTGGAAAGAACCCGGAGATGAAAAGCACACCAACATTCCAGCCCTGCTTTCCTATAGCTCCAACAGCTATTGGAATTACATGGGGCATTATTCCGCTGGCATGTTTGAGGACATTGAAACATTTGCCACCAGTGCATGGGAAATGTACGACTATTCGGACATCCGGGTAGTGAGTGCCAATTACCTGAAATGCTCCAGCCTGAGCCTCACGTATGAATTCGATCAAAAGTTACTGGAACGCACCAGTTTGTCACGGGTAGCCATCACGCTTTCCGGAACGAATCTGTTCACCATCTGTTCCAGCAAACTGAACGGGCAAACACCGACACAAGGCGGCTTCAGCGAAATCCAATTGTCCGACCGCCCCACGTATTCTTTGGGATTGAGTGTTTCATTTTAAAAATTAAGGTCTTATGAAAAATATACTGATTATTGGAATCTTGGTCTTCTCCCTCTGCTCCTGCAACACGTTCTTAAAAGAATACTCGCAAGGGCTGGCAAGGGTGGAAACGGTCAGCGACTTGGACGAACTTCTATTAGGCGCGGCTTATCATCAGAAGGCTTATTATTATCAACTAAACTATGTGCCTTATGCAGAAGGCACTCCGCTGAACATATTCGTCCACTTCATGTCGGATGAATTGCGCCAGAACGATGCCTCCAACTACGGCGACACGCAAGGAGCCATGGAATCCATGTTCGGCTATTTCACCTGGCAACGGGACGTAGGCATCAATCCCTTAGGCACCAGCATCGGCGCGGAAGGCACGGATTGGACAAAAATCTACGGATATATCAACGTGGTCAACATGGTCATTGACGAGCTGAAGGAAGTAGATGCAATGACAGACGAAGAAGCGGCAGACAAAATACGCATTGAGGGAGAAGCCTACTTTTTGCGGGCACTCTACTATTTCCAATTGGTCAACCTGTACGCAAAACCGTACACTCCTTCGGAAGCGGCAACAACCACAGGCATTCCGTTGAAACTGACCTCCTACATCGAGGACAAGGAGTACACATGCAGCAGCGTGGCTGCCGTATACGAACAAATTATCCGCGACCTGGAAAGGGCGGAATCCTGCTTGCTTGAAACCCCACGCAAGAGCGTCTACCGGGCTGACATCAACGCTACTTATTTGCTAATGAGCCGCGCATACCTCTACATGCAGGACTATCCCAATGCAAAAAAATACGCGCAACTTGTGCTTGACCGCAACAATTACCTAACGGACTTGCGCACTTTTGACGGCACAGACAATGTGTTCACGGCAGACAACGGCGAAGTGCTCTTTTCCATGGGCGGGCATTTGCTGTCCAATTACATGTACGGCACTGACGATACCCCGGAGAATTATCCATTTTACGTATCGGAAGACCTTGCCAATGCTTTTGCCCCAGACGACTTGCGCAAAAGGCTTTACATCTGTGAAACGCCGGGATATGGCTATACATACAAGAAAATCTATTGGGGACAAGCTCACTATGGTTCTCCTTGCACGGTGTCGGACAACTTCCTGTTCCGCACCTCAGAGGCTTACTTGAACTTAGCCGAGGCTGCAGCCTTTGACAACGACGAAGCAACCGCCCGGCAAATGCTGGGAGAATTGCAGGCGAAACGCTTCAATACAGCTCCAACCATCACGGCAAGCAGCAATGACTTGATTGACCTCATCCGGGAAGAACGCCAGCGCGAATTATGCCTGGAGGGGCACCGTTGGTTTGACCTGCGCCGCTACATGGCTTGCGAAGCCTACCCATGGACAAAAACCATCACCCACCCCTATACAGAATTTTCTGACATGACTTGGGAACCTTCCCGGAGGCGTGTTTTCGAGCTTCCGCCAAATGATGAAGCCTATACCTTGGCTTTCCCCCGAGAAGTGCTGGATTTCCAAAGCAGTTTGAATACCAATAACCGACCAGACCGCCTGCCCGTCTCATCGGAAGAATTTGAAGAATAAAAACACAATGCCATGAAAAAGAGTTACTATATTTTGATATTATGCGTACTGAGCCTTGCCGCTTGCAGCAAGGAAGACGAACTGACCCCCAGCGAGCCGGGAATGAATTATTTCGCCGTCCCGGCAAATGCCACAGACGCAGAATCCGTCCTCCGCAGGGACTTTTACGAACAACATGGGGTGCATCTCTTGTTTAACGACACTTTGTACCACGAACTGAGCGGATATTACTCGGACGGCACGCCCTATTACACCACGGAACTCCTTGACATCAGGTATTCCATGACCAATCAAGATTTGACAGAAATGACGTATGACTACATCACGGACATCGAAGAACAACGCGAGGCGGCAGCCATTGTCGAGGAATACATTCTCCCGCATCTGGGAGAAAACCTGCTCCCCTACTCTATGCTCTTAATCCGAAACCTCCAAGTGCAGGATTGGGGCATATTGTCGCCAAGTTCCCTTTATGAAGGAGAACGTTGCCTTGCCATCAATGCCGGCAGCATGCTTGGCATCCCGGAAAGCGAAGTCCAAACCATGTGCAACGACATCTTTTACGCTTTGGTTTACAGCAAATTGGAATACGAAACGGCTGCACTGGAAGATTTTTACGCTTACAGCATGGAATACTACGGGTTGTATTTTTCAGATTTGGGGATAAACTTCATGCCCACCCCGGAAGAAGTTGCCTACATCAACTCTTTAGGATTTATTGGAGACGCTTATTCGTTAATGATGATGTTCCCAGCTTCTAGCTTAGACTTAAGCACTTATTTGCAGGCGATATTCTATGATACGGAAGAGAACTTCAAAGCCATGTATGCCGCCTACCCGGTCATTCTCGAAAAATACGATGTGCTAAAAGGAGTCATTAAAGAATTAGGTTTTAAATTTTAAATGAAGAAACGATATGAAAAGAGTCATTTATATGGCATGTTGCGCATTGTGCATGTTAAACATGGGATGCGAAAAAGATGACGGGAGCGTCCTCCCCCAGATAAAACCGGAAGCAACGGGCACGTTCACCGACACCGACGGCACCGAATACCCTTGGGTGCGTTACAATGGTTTGGACTGGATGGCTGCCAATTACAAAGGGGGCACGCCTTATTACGAAATCACAGACGAATGGGGTTTTGCTTTGTTTGCCGCAACCGAAGAAGCCATTGCCAATGTGGAGACTTACGGCAATCTCTACTCATACGATGATGCCGTTAACCTTGCCCCGGAAGGATGGCGTCTCCCGACAGACGAAGATTGGCAGAAACTGGAACAAGCCATGGGCATGGATGCCGCCACCACCGGGCAAATCGGCTGGCGGGGCACTCCGGCAGGCGAATTGCTGCAACAGGACGAAAGCGGCAGCGGGATGCACATGCTTCTGAGCGGCTGCATCAGTTTGCAAGCAAGCAGCATGGTCAGCCTAACATTCCGCTACCTGCACGTGTTCGGCTACTATTGGAGCAGCACGCTGGAGGAAACCTCTGCTGAAGGAAGGGTTGCCTACTACCGCCGGATAGGAACTATCAATTCCGGTGTAGAGCGCAATCTGACGCTTACAGAGGAACACGCCTATTCCAATTCAACAAATAACAGATACATGAGCGTCCGCTATGTGCGCGATGCCCAATAATAAAACAAGCACAACCATGAAAAGATTACTTTATTTATGCGCTGCGGCGTTGCTCTCATGCAACGCCTGCAGCACCCCCGAAGGCTATGCCATTCGGGGCAATTTCCCCGGATTGCAAGACGGCATGACAGTCACACTGAGAAGCCTGGAAGGAGACATGCCGCAAATTTTGGCACAAGACACGGTGCAAAACGGACAATTCGAGTTACGCGGCTACACCCCCTCGCCTGTGTATTGCGACTTGACCATCAACAACAAGAGCTACGGAGCAGTCTCCCAAATCGCACTCAACAAGGGAACTTACCTATTCCTGGACAACTCGGAGATGCAAATGGAAGCCCCGCATTTTGACAGCCTCGCCTTCATTTCCCCCACGTATTCTGAAATCGAGAACCCCGATGTCAAAATCACAGGCGGCGCATTACAAGCAGAATACATCGCCTACAGGCAAGCATTGTACCCTTATGAACAGAAAGCCAAAATGCCCGGCGATAGCCTCTCCATATACTTTTTCAAGTACAACATGCAACAATGCCCACGAGAAGAGTATGTAAAAAAATACGACTATTTTTATCCGATTAAAGCAAGCGCAGAACGGCAAATGGACTCCGTGCGCATGGCATTCATCCGCCAGCACCCGACATCTCCGCTGTCGCTCTATCTTGCAGAAAAGTTGCTGAATACAAATTTTATTCGTACACAAGCCGAAGTGGAGGAATTAGCCCGATTAGGAGCAGCATCCCCAGACACCATCCGGCAAGCCCGTTTGGTGCATTATGTAAAGATAGCCAAAAAAGTATATAACGGCATCCCCTACCATGACTTGGAACTCACATTACCGGCTGGCAAAACAGTGAAACTGTCTGACTTGATCCAAACCGGGAGTTACACCCTTATCGACTTTTGGGCATCCTGGTGCGCCCCATGCCGGGCAGCAATACCGACCGTCCTGGAAACCTATAAACGCTACAACCGCCAGCAACTGAATGTCCTCAGCATTTCAATGGACGGAACACAAGCCGAGTGGAAACAAGCCATGGAAGAAGAAAACATGCCTTGGCAACAAGCTTGGGCAGGCAACGACGAAGCCATGGCTGCCGCCAGTCAAAACTATAACATCACCACAATCCCCCGCCTCCTCCTCATATCTCCGGAAGGCAACGTGCTTTTCAGCACGCATGACGCAGAAGCCATGCGCTACACAATTAACCATCTACTCAAGTGATTTTGCCATCACCCTTGCGGAGCCGCCCATTCCAATTAAGCGGCTCCGCAATTATTGTTGCTTGGCAATTATTTAAATCAATCCCGCCACCATCTAAATACCACCTAAGTACAACCTCCGTACAATCCGGGTATTTCCCTTTCATCTTCCCCCGCCTTTCTGCGGAGTTTCTGCGGCGGGCGTCGCAGAAACTCCGCAGAAAGGTAACAGCAAGGTTGGAAAAAATACCCGGATTCCACCTAAGTACTACCCGGATAGCACTTGGATATTACCATTATATCATATCTGACTGCCGTCTTTCTCCTCTATTCGTGTTTATCCCACCCCCTTTTCTCATTAATATTCAATGCTAATTAGTAAATAATTTTAACACAACCTCCTTATGCCTTCGCTGGAAAGCCAGTCGGGAGCAGCGGCTCAGCACAGGAGTATGCAAGGTGCAGGCAGCTTATGGGATGAGTAGAGGGTAAAAAACTATTGAATGCTATAATAACGCCTTATAAAAAGGAAACAATCTATCAAAAACCATTGAATCAGGCATAAAGATACGCTAACAGCAAACATGCTACAACAAAATCTTTGTTTCTATTTCATGTTTTCAAAACATTATTTATCTTTGCATTAGGAATAATATATGGGAGGATGCAATATGAACACGATGAGTTTAAATGCAGAATTTTTTCGAGAATTGAGTTACATCGCTGATGATGAGATTCTCATGAAGAAAGTGCTGAATTACATAAAAAAACAGGTATCATATCGGCAAAAAACAGATAAACAACATGCTTCGTCCATGCTTGCTGAGCAAGCAGAAGAATATCGTCCGCTGACTAAAGAAGAATTGATTGCCGATATAAATGAAATGTGCGAAAATGTAAAACAAATTCGTGCAGGAAAATTGAACGGAAGACCCGCAGAAGAATTGCTTTATGAATTGTAAAATCATTGCTTATCCACTTTTTGAGCGCGCATTAAAAAAGTTGGCAAAAAAATACCACAAAATCTACTCGAAAGTAAGGACAACGCCGGGGATTCGCTCACTCACTTCCGTACCACTCTCATTTCCGTAACGCCTGACTAACGCTTGCAAGCGTCATTCACTTGCCGTTGGTGCGAGAGTGATACGCCAGTCATCCAAGGAAAGAGGGACGAAACGACTGGGTTGAATAGGGGTGAGCGGAAGGGTACAATGGGAGGGATAAACGGTGGGGAACAATTTTTGCGGCAAATTGTTCCGGTTTCTAAAAATTTTATCTTATATTTACCCCGTCAAAAGACGAGCACAAAACATCAAATTTATTATACTATGACACAAAAACAAAAGAACTATGCCATTCCATTGGCTTTCGTAGGGATGATGTTTTTTTCCCTCGGATTCGCGTTAGGAATCAACTCATTTCTGATTCCCGTTTTAAAAGATTCGTTATCATTGCCTTCAGGGGTAGCCTATCTGTTGCTGGCAGCGACTTTCGTGCCGTTCCTGATTTTCGGTTATCCGGCATCGAAAACCATTGCCGCCATCGGGTATAAACGGACGATGGCATTGTCGTTCCTGATATTTGCTGCGGCTTTCGTGCTGTTCGTATTGTCGGCAAAACAGGAAAGTTTTCCCCTTTTCTTGATTGCGTCTTTTGTCAGCGGCGCAGCCAATGCCTATTTGCAGGCTTGCGTCAATCCGTACGTGACTATTTTAGGACCGCTGGAATCAGCTGCCAAGCGCATTTCCATCATGGGTATTTGCAACAAATTGGCATGGCCGGTTGCTCCGCTTTTCTTCTCGCTGATTGTGGCTGACCCGGCAAATGTGGGCATTGAAGACCTTTACACTCCGTTCTATATCATTATCGGGGTATTTCTGTTTTTGGGCATTCTCTCCCTTTTGGCTCCCCTGCCAGAAGTTACCGCTGCCGGCGAAAGCGAAGAGTCGGCTGCCGACTGCCCATACGCTGCCAACAAAACATCTATCTGGCAATTCCCGCACTTGGTTTTGGGTGCGCTGACGCTCTTCATTTATGTCGGCGTGGAAACCCTGTCCCTCAGTACGGCTGTGGACTATGCCAAGGCATTGGGACTTGCAGACCCGGACTTGTATGCGTGGATTCCCAGCATCGGCATGGTGGTGGGATATATTTGCGGTATCATTTTGATTCCGAAATATCTTGACCAGGCAAAAGCCATGCGGATTTGCGCCTGGATTGCCGTTATCGGTTCACTGGCTATTGTGTTGCTGCCTGCCGAGATTTCCATTTGGGCTATTTTCCTGATGTCGTTGGGCTGCTCCCTGATGTGGCCGGCATTGTGGCCGCTGGCTATGGCAGACTTGGGCAAGTTTACCAAATCGGGCAGCGCGCTCCTGACGATGGCTATCGCCGGAGGCGCAGTGATTCCGACCATTTTCGGATTCCTGCAAGGCAGCGTGGGCGCACAAGCCGCTTATTGGCTGGCATTGCCGTGCTTCCTCCTTATCCTTTATTACGGAACTGCCGGATACAAAATCAGAACGAAATAAATCATCACAAATTGCGCTTGGTCTATAAGGAAAGAGGAAACACCTCACCTTATAGACCTTATTTTTAACCCATTATCTTAATAGCCATGCTTATCGTCCCCTTAATTTCCGACCTTGATTCACAACACTTGCCTGAAGGTGCAAAACTCTTAGAAAACCTCCCCGCGCAAGCCATTGGATGCCTGAACTGGGAGAAGGACTACCCTTACCGCCCTGACGTGCATTTCCAGATGGCACACAATGGACGGGAATTGTTCGTGCGTTTCTCTGTCCGGGAAAAAGTTGCTATGGCGTTGGCAACGGCAGACAACGGGGACGTATACAAAGATTCGTGTGTCGAATTCTTCATCGCAGTGGACGACTCCGGCTATTACTACAATTTCGAGTTCTCGTGCATCGGGACACTCTTGCTGGGTTACCGCCCCGGGAGAAACGGCGCCGTGCACAGCCGTCCGGAAAACATTGCAACCATCAAGCGTTACGCCTCGCTGGGCAATGCTCCTTTTGCCGAAAAAACATTGGATGCACCTTGGGAATTGATTGCAGCCATTCCGGCAAATGCCCTCTTCGCCCATCATTTAGAAACATGGCAAGGCATGAATGTCCGCATGAACCTCTACAAATGCGGCGACAATCTGTCTACTCCCCACTACCTTAGCTGGGCACCGATTCACACACCCCAGCCTGATTTCCACCGCCCGGAATATTTTATGCCGGTGCAGTTCCAATAACCGGGAGGCGCTTGCTCATTCCTTCACTTCCTCGTAATCCGCATCCTCGACATCGTGGTGGCGGTCGATGCGGTCGAAGGAATTTTCGTGGGTCGTGGAGGCACGGTATTTATACAAAAGGTAGTGATTCCAAAGGCTGGTAATGCCATAGAAAATCACCATGACGCCAAACAGGATGGAGGCGCCTTTGGAAATGCCTTCCACCGTCTCAAAAGGATTAAACAAAATCACAATGCCCGCCACCAAAATCAATGTGGGGAAGAGATAGGACAATAGGGATACCGGTCCCATCTGCCTGGCTATGGACAACGTGAAAAACTGGCTGATGGCAGCAATCACCAATATCAAACCCAGCATAAAAACCAATACGGCAGCAAAAGTCAGCGGGATACATATCAGTATGATGCCCAATACCATGCTGCCAATTCCCGTAAAAGGCAAAATGCCTTGGTTTGCTTCGCCGCGACGCTTGCTTGCCAACACAAAGGCTACAATGCCCGTGGCTAAAAATGCAACGCCAATCAACATAATAATATAGGACAAGGCTTGTTCCGGCCAAACGATGAGAACAACGCCGAATAAGATGGCAAGTATTGCCCGCAATATTGCCCCCTTGATGTTCGAAGTGGTGTAAACTATCTTCATAAAGTATCTCCAATTTAGCATATATTGTTTTACCCTACGAAAGTAGGCATTTTTTGCTTACGTTCTCCTCCGATGCCTATTTTTTTTATTCAATTAATATCGTACTTTTGTGCGTTCAAAAATAGAAAACAATGGGATATAGGGAAGAAATTTTGCGTCGCCGCACATTCGGAATCATCAGCCATCCGGATGCGGGAAAGACTACATTAACGGAAAAACTGTTGCTTTTTGGAGGTGCCATCCATGTGGCGGGGGCTGTAAAGTCGAATAAAATCAAGAAAACAGCTACCTCGGATTTCATGGAAATCGAGCGGCAAAGAGGTATCTCCGTGGCAACTTCTGTCATGGGCTTTGAGTACAACGGCATCAAAATCAACATCCTCGATACTCCCGGGCACCAGGATTTCGCAGAAGACACTTTCCGCACGCTCACGGCTTGCGACAGCGTAATTATTGTCATCGACGCTGCCAAAGGCGTAGAGAGCCAGACGCGCAAGCTGATGCAAGTGTGCCGGATGCGCAAAACGCCGGTCATCGTGTTCATCAACAAGTTAGACCGTCCTGCCAACGACCCCTTCGACATTCTGGACGATGTGGAAAGAGAATTGCAAATCAAAGTCAATCCCTTAAGCTGGCCTATCGGCAGCGGCGACCAATTCAAGGGCATATACAATCTGCACCGGCAAAACCTCTGCCTCTACAGCCCCAGCATCCAGAACATTACCGAAGGCATCGAAATCAAGGACACAGACTCCGAAGAATTAGACCGACACATCGGCGAACGGGCAGCTGCCAAGCTACGGGAAGACTTGGAACTGGTGCGGGAAGTCTATCCCGGGCTGAACCGCGAGGAATATCTGGAAGCCCACGTGGCACCGGTCTTTTTCGGTTCCGCATTAAACAACTTCGGCATCCGCGAACTCTTGGATTGCTTCATAGAAATAGCCCCTTCTCCCCTCCCCCGCGAAACGGAAGAACGCTTGGTGCGCCCGGAGGAAGAGAAGTTCACCGGCTTTGTCTTTAAGATTCATGCCAACATGGACCCCAACCACCGAGACCGCATTGCCTTTGTGAAAATCTGTTCAGGCATTTTCAAACGGAATACCAACTACCTGCATGTCCGGAGCGGGAAAATGATGAAGTTTTCGACCCCGACGGCTTTTATGGCATCCAAGAAATCTGTCATTGACGAAGCCTATCCCGGCGATATTGTCGGTTTGCACGACACGGGCAATTTCAAAATCGGCGACACGCTGACAGAAGGCGAGAAACTGCACTTTAAAGGCATCCCCAGCTTCTCGCCCGAATTATTCAAATACATCGAAAACGCAGACCCGATGAAGTCCAAACAATTGGCAAAAGGCATTGACCAGTTGATGGACGAAGGCGTAGCACAGCTTTTCGTCAACCAGTTCAACAACCGGAAAATCATCGGAACGGTAGGTGCCTTGCAGTTTGAAGTCATCGAGTACCGCCTGCTGCATGAGTACGGTGCCGCTTGCCGCTGGGAACCCATCAACCTATATAAAGCCTGTTGGATAGAATCCTTAGACGACAACGAATTGGAAGATTTCAAAAAGCACAAAGCGCAATACATGGCAAAAGACAAGGAAGGCAGGGATGTCTTTCTGGCAGACTCGCAGTACATGCTGCAAATGGCGCAAGAGAATTACAAACATTTATTGTTCCACTTTACCTCTGAATTTTAAAACATGATTATGATAGAAGCAGGAAAAACCACATTTACACAAGAAATCACGGTCACCGACCGCGACACTGCCGCTGCTTACGGCTCCGGCAAATTGGAAGTATTCGCCACACCGGCAATGGTTGCCCTCATGGAAAATACCGCAATCCGCAGCCTCGAAGGCGGCTTGGAACCCGATACCGACACGGTCGGCATCGCCATTGATGTCCAACACGTAAAAGCTACGGCTGTCGGACAGAAGGTGTATTGCAAAGCCACTGTCACAGAAATCGACGGGCGGCGCATCCGTTTTGAGATTGAGGTTTGGGACGATAAAGGTGCCGTGGGGCATGCCATCCACGACCGTTTTGTCATCAACCCGGTCAAATTCATGAGCAAATTGTAACTTCGCGGCACTGCCGCTTCACAAGATTTGGAGGCAAAAACATGCAATTTCACCTGACTTCGGAATTCAAACCTACCGGCGACCAACCGGAAGCCATCAGCCAATTGGTGCAGGGCGTCAACGAAGGCAGGGCTTCCCAAGTCTTGTTGGGCGTCACCGGGTCGGGAAAAACATTCACAGTTGCCAATGTCATTGCCCAAGTGCAACGCCCGACCTTGGTGCTGAGCCATAATAAAACCCTGGCAGCCCAGCTGTTCAAAGAGTTCAAAGCCTTCTTCCCGGAAAATGCCGTAGAGTATTTTGTCTCCTACTATGACTATTACCAGCCGGAAGCCTACCTGCCGACCACAGATACCTACATCGAAAAAGAGCTGGAAATCAATGATGAAATTGACAAATTGCGTCTGCGCACCACAGCCTCCTTGCTTTCCGGGAGACGGGACGTCATCGTGGTTTCCTCCGTTTCCTGCCTGTACGGTATGGCAGACCCAAGGGCTTTCGGTGCCAACGTGACCCACCTGAAAGCAGGCATGACCCTCAACCGCAACACCTTGTTGCGCCGCTTGGTAGACGCGCTTTACAGCAACAACGACGTGGAATTCAAGAGCGGTTGCTTCCGTGCCAAAGGTGAAATCGTCGACATTTTCCCAGCCATCGAGACTTACGAAGGCATCGCTTACCGCATTGAGTTTTGGGACGATACCATCGACCGCATTGTCTCTTTCAATCCGATTACGTCCAAACCCATTGAACGCCTGGACGCAGTGGACATCTATCCCGCCAACCTCTTCGTGACAGACAAAGGCACCGTCGCCCGGGCTGTCGAAGAAATAAAGCAAGATTTGGCTGACCAAATCGCCTTTTTCAAAGATGCCGGCAAGCACCTTGAAGCCAAACGTTTGGAAGAGCGGGTCAAGTATGACGTGGAAATGATTTGCGAATTGGGGTATTGTTCCGGCATCGAAAACTATTCCCGCTATTTTGACGGGCGCGCAGCCGGGGTGCGTCCCTTCTGCCTGTTGGACTATTTCCCGGAAGATTTCCTCATGGTCATCGACGAATCGCATGTCACCATCCCGCAAATCCGTGCCATGTACGGAGGCGACCATGCCCGCAAGTCCAGCTTGGTGGAATACGGTTTCCGGCTTCCGGCAGCCTTCGACAACCGCCCCCTTACCTTCGAGGAGTTTGAAGAAAAGACCCCTCAAACCATTTACATCAGTGCCACCCCCGCCGATTACGAATTGAACAAAAGCGAAGGCATTGTCGTGGAGCAACTCATCCGCCCGACAGGCATCCCCGACCCGGTCATCGAAATCGTGCCTTCCCAGAACCAAATCGACCATTTAGTCGGCGAAATCCAGAAACGCATTGCGGTCAAAGAGCGTACACTGGTCACCACACTGACTAAAAAAATGGCAGAGGAACTGACCAAATATTTGGAACGCATTGGCATCTTGTGCCAATACATCCATTCTGACGTAGACACCTTGGAGCGTATTAAAATCTTGGAAAACCTCCGTCAAGGCGTCATCGACGTCATTGTCGGCGTGAACCTTCTGCGCGAGGGACTTGACTTGCCGGAAGTTTCGTTGGTTGCCATTCTCGATGCCGACAAGGAAGGCTTCTTGCGTTCCACCCGTTCCCTGACCCAAATCGTCGGGAGGGCTGCCCGCAACATCCACGGCAAAGTCATCATGTATGCCGACCAAATCACCCGTTCCATGCAGGAGACCATCGACGAAACAAATTACCGCCGCGAAAAGCAATTAAAATACAACGAGAAGCATCACATCACCCCCAAACAAATTCAGAAATCAAATGACAGTGCCTTCTCGTTCAACACTGACAAACAATACATCGAAGAAGAGGACACTCATTTAGTCGCCATGCCCTCGGCGGAATACCTGACCAAACCGCAATTGCAACAACTTATCCGCCAAACCAAAACCGCCATGCAAAAAGCTGCCAAGGAGTTGGATTTCCTCGAAGCTGCCCGCCTGCGGGATGAAATGTACGCATTGGAAAAGAAACTGCAATCGCTCTGAACCACCGGCAATTTATAGCCCTTTCAACAAATCATCTATCACTTTTTCAAAAAAGCCCCGATAAGAGGTCAAATCTGCTTTCCCCGTCAGCCTTTCCTTCCGGTTAATGGCAGCCACCCGGCTTGCCAACTGCTGTGCCATCTTGTAACGGACATTCCCGTCCGTGCAGCGGGCATTGATTTCCAACGCCCAACGGTAGAGTTCTGCATCCGTCACCTCTTCCTCCGTCCACTTCTCCGCAGCCAAAGTGATAAAAGTTTTCCAATCCTCCGTCTGCTCTGCAAGTTGCATCCGGGCATTGCGGGCAATAGAACGCCAACCTTCCACCTTTTCCCGGCGCAAACGCTTGGCATACACCTTAAAACCCTCCTCATCAAACTGCCCGTCCCGCACAAAGACAGACGCACCGGCTATCCACAAGGTCGCAATCTTATCCCAAACAGCAGCCTCGCCATACCGTTCTCCCAACTCCTCCCGATGCGACAACAAATAATCCAAAAGCACCGGAGAAGCCGTTTTGCCATATTGCGCAAAGAGTTCCCAATACCTCCTCTCATTCAGGCATTCCGGCGCAAGAGGCTCCAAATACGCCATCAATGCCCGCGAGGCTTCCTCCTCCTCTCCGGCACGGGCAAGGGCTGCCAAATAAGCAACTACAAACTCATCCCCACGCTCGCCTTGCCGGAAACGGTTCTTCATGCTCTCCAAAGCATTGCCATCCACTACTTTCCGGGCTTCACGCAACAAGTCCGCAGCATCCGCCACCGAACACAGGCGGTGAACTTCCTTGCCCGAAGCATCGGTAAAAACCAAACCGGTCGCCTCCCCCTCCCGCGCAAGATTCACAAAATGAGCAGTAAAAAAATCAGTTACATCCGGGTCTGTAAACACGCGTTCCGCCAATTCCTGGTGCACCCGGTTGTCCGTATAGCAATCCATAAAAATAAACTTGCCCTCCCGGGTCGCCTGCAATTGCGCTTCCTCCTCCATCAGGACGCGAAAAGGAATCCCCTTTGCCTTCTCCAAAGCCTGCCCGGCACACGCCAGCAACGCATCCGCATCCTGGAATCCCGTTGCCCGGTAAAGGCATTTGCCCGCCGCATTCAAAAAAAGGCACACAGGCGCATCCTCCCCGGCAATCCCATAATTATCAATCTCCTCCTCCCCTATCACCATGCGGACATTGACAAAATCACGATTAAACACGTCTGCCACCCTGTCCAAAGTAAACACATCCCGCTCCATCAACAAAGACGCCTGCCTGCTGTCATTCGCGACAAAAACAAACACGTGCTTCCCATTTGCCTGCGCAACAGCCACAGCTTCCGCCAGGCTTCCGGCAGAAAAACGCACCGAACGGCTGTTCCGTCGCTTGATATCAGCCTTCTTTTCCGCCTCTGCCAACGCCTCTTTCAAAAGTGCCGGCTCTTTCCTCACCGCCTCTGCCGCCACCACACCCACCAAATCCCCGTAAGGCATAAAAAACGCAAAACACGGATAAGGAGCATGCAACAGGCGCGGCTCAAAAGCCTTGCCTTGAGGCGTCTGCATATCCATACGGATTGCCACGACACCCCACCCCAATTCCTCTGCCACCTCCCGCAATCCCTGCAAAGCCTGTTCCGTCACCTCGCCGGCATCCCCCACCTCCACCAACACCAATTTATCTTCCCGCGCCGCAACAAGGCTCGCCTGCTCCCACGTGAGCGGCTGAAACAAATTGCCAAGTGACTGGGCAGAAACGCCTGCACCCACAAAACTACTGAATATCAAAACCAACAATAAATACCTCTTCATAAAAACATCCATTTAGACAAATATACTCCATATTTCCACACCACCCGACAAATATTTCCCTTTCTCTACATATTTAATATAGTTTAACACCGACATCCCTCTTCAAAAACAGGCAAGAATATACAAACAGAAGTTAAATCTTCAGCAAGACAAAAAAAGAGCCTCCAACGATTCCGCATTCTTATTTATTTCTTCTAATTTTGGGGGCATTGTGAACAAATAGATAACATTAAAATAAAAAAGTATGACAGAAAAGATTCAACTAACCCTGCGCGACTCCAAGGCAGCCCGGTGGACTGCTTTGATACTCATCGCTTTGATGATGTTTTTCGCCTACATGTTCGTCGACGTCATGTCGCCGTTGCAAACCTTAATCGAGTCCAAACGCAGTTGGACTCCGGATGTATTCGGAACATACGCAGCCTCCGAGTATTTCCTTAACGTCTGCGGTTTCCTCATCCTTGCCGGAATCATCCTGGACAAATTCGGCGTCCGTTTTACAGGAACCCTGTCCGCCTCTTTGATGGTAGCAGGTGCTGTCATCAAATACATCGCCGTAAGCGATGCATTCCAAGGCTCAGGGCTTGACCTCTGGCTCAGCTCTTGGTGGACAGACCTCCCCGGCAATGCCAAACTCGCCTGCTTGGGCTTTATGGTTTTTGGCTGCGGATGCGAGATGGCAGGCATCACCGTTTCCCGCGCCATTGCCCGCTGGTTCGAAGGCAAAGAAATGGCGCTCGCCATGGGACTTGAAATGGCAATCGCCCGCCTTGGCGTATTCGCCGTGCTCTCACTCTCCCCGCTGCTTGCCAACAAGTTCGACGGGTCTGTCGTAGCCCCCATCGCTTTCTGCACCGCCCTGTTGCTCATCGGCTTGATTAACTTCATTGTCTTCACGTTCATGGACAAGAAACTCGACAAACAATTGGGCATCGACAAAAACGCCGCATCTGCAGAAGACCAATTCAAATTCAGCGATATCAAATACATTTTCGGCAGCAAAATGTTCTGGTTAATTGCCCTGCTCTGCGTATTGTACTACTCGGCAATCTTCCCGTTCCAACGCTACGCCACGAACTTCCTGGAATCAGCCCTTGCCATTCCGTCTGAGGAAGCAGCCAATATCTTCCGCTGGTTCCCCATCTTGGCAATGATTCTGACCCCGTTGTTAGGTTCCTACATTGACTACAAAGGCAAAGGCGCATCCATGTTGATGTACGGTGCCCTGATTATGATTGTCTGCCACCTGTCCTATGCCTTCCTGCTTCCGGCATTCCCGTCCAAAGGATTCGCCTTCCTCATCACAGTAGTATTAGGCGTATCCTTCTCCCTGGTACCGGCAGCCTTGTGGCCAAGCGTGCCGAAAGTCATTGAACCCAAAATCTTAGGCAGTGCCTACGCCCTCATCTTCTGGATTCAGAACATCGGGCTTTGCTTCGTACCGAAAATCATCGGCAACGTGCTGAACTCCACGAACCCCGGCATTGCCGAAGCCCGCGAAACCGCCATGGCTGCAGGCGAAGCGCTTCCGGCATACGACTACACAGTACCGATGATTATCTTCGCCTCTTTCGGGGTCTTGGCATTCATCCTCGGCATCTGGTTGAAACGCGAAGACGTGGTCAAAGGCTACGGATTGGAACTCCCGAACATCAAAAAATAAACATCAACGAAACACCAAAAAACAATAAACAAGAATGGGGAGCGGCGTGCCGCTCCCCATTCTTCATGACCGTTTTCCCTTGCCACCCGAGACAAACCTCCCGCTCAGCCACCGCCTTACCGGCTCGTCGTAAATCTTCAAAAAGAGATACGCCACCAAAATGCTTCCCACAAACAAGGCTGCGACTGCAGGAATTGTCTCCTGGAACGTCAGCCCGTTCTTCCACACCCACGCATAGTAGAGGTACATAAACGGGTAATGTACAATATACAACGGGTAAGAAATATCCCCCAAGAATTTGCACACCCGGGATGTCACCCGGTCGGTCGTCTTCCCCGATGCCGCCATATAAACCAGCAAAGGAAACAGCAACAAGATGCACAGCGAATCGTAAATCCCGTTCAGCCACAACCCTTCCGCGCCCCCTACATGCGGCATCGCCAGCAAAACCACGACTGCCGCACTGCATATCCAGAAAGCCCCCCGGATTTTCATCGGCTTGAACAGGCGCGACATCAGCAAACCCGCCGACATCGAGAAGAACATCCGCAAAAAGCCGCCTATCAAATTATGGTCTATCATGCTCCACCCCACGCCGATATGCCCGAAGCCCGACAGGTTGCCAATGGCAAACGCCGCCAAACCGATGCCAGCAGCCCCCACCAAGACCGCCAAGACCTTCGTCCCCAGCCGGTGGATAAACAACCCGTACAAGAGGTTTCCGATATACTCAAAAAATAGCGACCAGCTGGGACCGTTCAGCGGATACATCTCATTGTTCCCGCGCACATCCGCAGAAGTGCCTGGCACCACCGGCAACAAAAAGAGATTCAGCAACAAAGCGATTCCCACAAACGCCAGGGGCACCGCCGTGCCATCCCACTTCACGCACCCTTGGATGCAAAAGGCAACGACGCCCAGCACCGCCCCGACAATCACCATCGGGTGCAGCCGGATCAGCCGCCGTTTAAAGAAATCCTTCACCGTCATCCGTTTCCCCCAACGGTCGTCGTAGGCATACCCTATCACAAACCCCGAAAGGATAAAGAAAAAATCCACAGCCATATAACCGTGATTCACCTTTTGGTCAATAGGGCTGGTGGCAAAAGCCTCAAACACATGAAACCACATGACCATCAGGGCTGCAACGCCCCGCAACCCGTCCAACAATTCATAATGCGGCTTGCTATCCGTAAACGCCGCGGAAAAATTCTTCTGCATAACAACTATTTCCTGTATTTTAACCTTCTCATTCAGCCGGCAAAGTTACAGAATCCGCCGCACTAAAAATTTGTCCTACATCAAAAAAAGCCTCTTCCCGCCATTATTTTTGCGCCCGGATACGGCTGAGCGTCGAAGGCGTAATGCCCAAATACGAAGCGATATAGCCCAATTGCGCCTTCCGGCAAACTTCGGGGAATTGCTCTTGAAACTCCTCATAACGTGCTTTCGCAGAAAGCGTAAGGCAGGCTTTGTGTGAACGGTGCAGCCGCCTATACTCATTCTGGTGGATGATTCTGCCCCAATTCGCCAGTTCGATATTGGTTTCAAACAACTGCCGCAAATCGTTCAGCGCAATCTTATAGGCAACTACCTCCTCCAGCGTCTCCACAAATTCCTCGCTCGGCTTGCCGTAATACAACTCGTCCATGCTGAACACAATGCCGCCCTCATACGAGAAAGAAGTCGTCACCTCCTCGTCCCCCACCAGCCAAAAAGAGCGCGTCAGCCCCTTCTCGATAAAATACGCCGCCTTGCAGCACACCCCTTCCCGTATTAACTGATACTTCTTCGGGAAGCGGCACAACTCCACCCGCTCCCTCAACGCCTGGGCAGTTTCCTCGGAAATCGGATACAACGAATTGATTTTACGGATAACATTAATCATATCAATACCTCCTTTGCAAAATCTTCACGATAGGCAAAGCTACAAAAAATCCTCGAAAAAAACGAATCTTCCCACGCCTGTCTCTTTGCAAATGGCTTGTCGAAAAATCACCACGCGCAGGTATTGCATAAATAAAACGGCTTGTGTACTTTTACGGCACTAAATCAAATCTGAAACTTAAAAAAAACATACGACCTCTAAATGATTAACGACATGAAAACAACAATATACATCGCAATGCTTGCCCTGTTTTTCAGCCTTTTCAGCTGCGAGGAGAAAGAACCCATATCTGGACTCATTTACCGCAAGACCTTTATTACAGCTTATCTGGAACCGGAATACTTCTGGACGGAGAAGGTGGATTCCGGGGTGAAATTTACTTTGAGAGGCAATGTGATTACTTCCGGGGATGCCTATAAGAAGTTGTCAGAAAAATACAACGACTTATCCTATAACAGGAATACGCTTGATCGACCACGTAGAGCACTTAGCGATGGCTTGCGCAAAATAAAAGTGGAAACCATCAAGCCCTTTGATGCAACGCATCCGGCAGACAGCGATATTTCCGATTTAATCGAATGCCAATACATTTCCTTCTGCGATTACATCCGAAGCGAATATCAAAAAGAGGGCGAAGATGATGAACAAGACTTGGAATTATTCGGCTACACCCTCGACGAAGGTGCCAAATTATTAAAAGAGGATCTTCAAAACATCAACTACGACAACACCCAATTGATGACTGAGGATTTCGTCCTGACCTTCAAAAAGGAACCGGAAGAAAAAGGCGTGTATCGCTTCATACTCACCTTGCAAACACAAGACAAGGAAATAAACAAAGTCTTCGAATACGAATTTTAAAGCGCATTAGCACTCATACTCTCCGAAAACACCGGGGCGCCATCCGTCGGACGCGCCCCTTCCTTTTTATAATGCTCTAAATAAACATAAATAACCTTACATATGGCGTCACAACTTATCCCATCTTTCCTTACCTTTGCATCCGAATTTGAAAGAAGGTAACGATGAAAATAATGAAGTACACAACTACCCCATACCTTTACGGAAATAAAATCCACGACTTCCATGCGTGGGGCGCCGCCGCCTTGATTTAAGCAGGTCATCCCCATCTCCTTTCTTGCAATTTTATTCAATAACCATTTAAAATACACTTGATTTATGAGCAAAACCAAAAGGCTCATAGGACTGTGCCTTGCAGTGCTATGCAGCCAGGGCATCTATGCCCAACCCCAAGTCATGAGCTTGGAAGAACTGTTCCGCTTGGCAGACGAAAACAGCCGGAGCATACAAATCCATGACATCGGCAAGCAAATCGCGGACGAAGCCCTTGCCGCCGCAAAGGCACAACGACTGCCGGAAATCTCTGCCTCCCTCTCTGCCGGCTACCTGGGCAATGGCAGGCTGTGGGACAGGGATTTCAGCAACGGAGTGCAAGCACCCATGCCGCATTTTAGCAACAATTTCGCCCTCGAAGCCCGCCAAGTCATTTATGCCGGCGGCGCAGTGGACAGCGGCATTGAGATGGCGGCTTTGGATAGTCGTTCGGCAGAACTCGACCGCGAGCGTAGCCGGCAGGACGTGCGTTTCCTCCTTGTCGGCTGCTATTTGGATTTGTACAGGCTCCACAACCAAATCCGCGTTTTGCAGCAAAACATCAGCCTGACCGAACAACTGATTGCCCACATGGAAGCCCGCAACCGCGAGGGGGCTGCCTTGAAAAACGACATCACCCGCTATGAACTCCAGCGCGAAACGCAACGCCTGCAACTCACCCAAGCGGAAAATGCACGCGCAATCGCCAATTACCGGCTGGCAACCACCCTCCACCTGCCGGCAGGCACAGAGATTCTGCCCGACACCGCGGCGCCCTCCCGCAGCTTCCCGGCTTATGCCGGAGAGGAATGGCAGGCGGAAGCTGCTGTCCACAACCTCGACTTGCAGCAAGCCCGCATCCGCATTCTCCGGAACGAACAGCAGGTGCGCCGCGAACGGTCTGCACGTTTGCCCCAAATCGCCATCGTGGCTGCCGACCATTTGGACGGTCCTGTCACCATCGAAGTGCCTCCCCTCGACAACAATTTCAACTATTGGCACCTCTCCGTGGGCTTGTCTTACAACCTTTCTTCCCTCTACAAAAATAACCGCAAGCTCCGCAGTGCAAAACTCGATGTCAGCCGTGCCCAAGTCGTCTACGAATGGACAAAAGAGGAAACCGACCGTGCCGTGCAGGAAAATTACCTGAATTGGCTCACCGCATGCTCCGAGCTTCAAGCACAGGAAAAAAGTGTGGAACTTGCCAACGAAAACTACCGGGTCGTCAGCAACCGCTATGCCAACGGTCTCGCACTGCTTACCGACCTCATTGATGCCGGCAATGTGAAGCTGGATGCCGAGTTAAAGGCAGTCAATGCCCGCATCCAAATCCTCTTCCTTTATTACAAGATGAAGTATGTCGCCCATACGTTATAAATGTCAAACTGCAAAATAAATAAAAACCATGATTACCAGAAAAATCAAGAAAACCATCTATAATGCCCTCGTCATTTGCCTGTTGTTGATAGGGCTTGTCTACGTGTGCTCCCGTTTCATCCACCCCGGGGTGGAATACACCGATAACGCGCAAGTACGGCAGCACATCACCCCTGTGAACACCCGCGTGCAAGGATTCATCCGTGAAATCCGCTTCGAGGAGTACAGTCCCGTGCGCCGGGGCGACACCCTTCTCCTGATTGAGGATGCGGAGTTCCGCCTGCGCCTTGCCCAAGCGGAAGCCGACCTTGCCAATGCCCGTGCCGTGGAAGAAGCCGCCGCCTCCGGCAAGGCGGCTGCCTGGAATAACCTCGGCGTGAACGATGCCGCCATCGAGGAAGCCCGTGTGCAGCTGGAGAATGCCCGCCGCGAGCAATCGCGTTATACAAAACTCTTGGAGCAAGATGCCGTCACCCGTCAGGAGTACGACCGGGTGCGCACAGCCTGCGAGTCTGCGGAAGCCCGCTACGCCCAGCTCTCCCGCGCCAAAGGCACTGCCGCCCTTGCAAAAGACGAGCAATCCCATCGTTTGGCGCAAAGCCGCGCGACAGTCCGTGTGGCAGAAGCCGCCCTCGACCTTGCCCGCCTGAACCTTTCCTACACGGCAATCCTTGCCCCATGCGACGGTGTAACCGGCGCAAAGGACATCCACGAAGGGCAACTCGTCCAGCCCGGGCAGGCAATGGTAGACCTTGTGGACAGCGGTGACCTTTGGATTATTGCCAACTACCGCGAAACGCAACTTCCCCGCATCCGCGAAGGCGCAGAAGTTATCGTCACGGCGGATGCGGTGCCGGGCGTTACTTACTACGGTATGGTAGAATCCATTTCTGATGCCACCGGCGCGGCATTCTCCCTGATTCCGCAAGACAACGCCACCGGCAACTTTGTCAAAGTGGAACAGCGCGTGCCCGTCCGCATCACATTGCAAGGCAATGCCCCCGAAGATTTGCAACGTCTCCGGGCAGGTTTCAATGTTGAATGCAAAATCAAGTACTAAATATGAAGGCGCCACATTCCACTGTTCCCTTTGCAATGCCCATGTTCCGCGCCTTTGTACCCCGGAGGTTACAGCCTTGGATTTACGTCTGCATCGCTGTGACTTTCCAACTCTCCGGCGGGCTATACCTCGGCACGCTCAGCCAAATGATGGGCGAAACTGCCCTCATGCGTGAGGATTTGCTGATGTGCCTTTATGCCAACCTGGCAGGCATGGCGATTTACTTTCCTCTGCTTTTCCGCATGAAGTTCCGCTTTACCAACAAGACGCTCCTTTGCGCAGCGGCAACGGGCGTGCTCGCCTGCAACTTGCTCACGCCGCGCGTCCATTCCCTACCCCTTCTTTGGACGGTTTGTTTCGTCAGCGGGATATGCAAAATACAGGGCACTTTCGAGTGCATGTCCAATATCCAGCTTTGGATGACCCCCAAGCGGGACTTCACGGTCTTCTTTCCCGTCCTGCACATCATCATCCTCGGCAGCATGCAGGTTTCGGATTGGCTCTCCATCCGGCTGATGTACCATTACCATTGGACGTACATGCACTTCTTCATTGCCGGGTTGATGATGCTCGATCTTCTCGTGCTTACGCTCTGCACGCGCCATTTCCGCATCGTCAAGAAGTTTCCGCTTTACGGCATCGACTGGCTTGGTGCCCTGCTTTGGGTATTGCTCCTGCTGGAAGTCGCCTTCCTTTTTAATTATGGGGAATACTATGACTGGTGGAACAGCCCCGCCCTTCGCCGCTTGGGCGTTGCCATCCTGTTCACCTTGGGTCTCTGCCTCTGGCGCATGTACACCATCCGCCATCCTTTTTTTGAACCACGGATGTGGACATACCGCCGCCTCGTGCCCATTTTGCTATTGATTACCTGCGTGGAAGCCTTCCTCGCCACGGAGCATGTCTTGGAAGAAGTGTTCTACGAGGAAGTCATGCACTATGGAACGACTACCGTTGCCCGCCTCGACGGCTGGTCGCTCCTCGGCGTGTGGGCAGGCTGCCTATTTGCCTATTGGTGGATGCACGTCCGGCGGCTACCTTACCTGCGCTTGATAACGGCAGGCATTCTCATGCTGGGCGTCTATTTGGCATCCATGTATTTCACTCTGTCGCCTGACATGCCTTTTTCCCGCTTCGCCCTACCTGTCGCTTGCCGGGGATTTGCCTATGCCGTGTTGAGCATCACCTTCATGACCTGCTTAGAGGAAATCATGACCTTTCAACATTTCTTCCAGGCATTGAGCGTTTTCAACATGCTCCACATGGTTGTCGGCGGCGTAATGGGTGCTGCCCTCTACTCGCATGGCTTGTCCTATTATGTCGCCGACAACCTTTCGCGCTACGGGGTGCACCTCGACAGCGTGGCGTTTCCCCGCGCCCCCTTTGACCTGGGCGCATACATGGAAAGCTTCATCTCCCGGATAATGGCAATAAGCGTCAAACAAATCTATGGTTGGGTGCTCTACGCCTGTCTCCTTTTGCTACTGCTTTTCCTGCTCTACGATGCTCCCATTCGCCGCTCCCTGAAGCAAATGCCCCGCAGGCAAGCCCTCCGTCGCGAAATCGCCCGTGCTGTCCGCCTGCCCCGCCGAGTTCCCTAATGCGTCATTCCGCAGCACAACACACCGTCGCACCGGCTTTTTTGCCGGTTGCGCCCATGGTGAAAGCATAGGCTATCAGTCTCTCGTCCTTGATGTCCGTCGGGAGGGTCACCTCCGTCGTCCCCGATTCCCCGCGAAGTAACAGCGGATACGCGCGGCAGCGCGGCTCCTTGCCCACCATCACCAACGCGCCGAACACGCGGTCGTCCTCCGGCATCGAAGGGCGCAAAGGTTGTGCCGTCTGGGTGAATGCCAACGTGCCCGCCTGCCGGTCAATGACCGCCGTCACGTCGGGAGCCGCCGTCTCCCCCGACGAAAACTGCAACTGCGTGAGGTCAATGCGTGTGCGGTAATCCCCATCCACCTGCACAAGGTCGATGTTCTGCTGGATAAAACAATTCTGCTTCTCCGTCCCCGTCTCTCCCGGGAAGCCCTCGCGTATCACTGCCGCCAGGCGGCTTGCCAATTGCCTCATCGCCTTCATCCGCGCCCGTTGCTCCAGCTGCGCGGGACTCTGCGCGTCGCGCCTCATCTTCGATTTGCCGCGCACCACCTGCTTGCCCCTCACTTCGTAAGTCGTCAGATTGCCGAATGACTTGCTCAACTTGCCGAACGCCGTAGATTCAAAAATCGCCATATCTTTTATTTTTAAAGGTTAACCGTGAAATGCTTGCTCTCAGAAAAACGCTTCCCGTCTGCGCTTTGGAAAAACAGGTACAACTGCACCTGCCCTTTGAACTCCTCCGGCAGGGCGACCGTCACGCCGCCGTCCGCCCGCGTGCTCACATTCTCCTCCAGAAGGCACACCGTATAAGGCTCCTCCTCGCTGATATACGCCACCCGCAGCAAGTCATCCGCCTGCGCCGACCCTTGCCCGGAATTGTCCGTCCAGACAAAAGTCACCGTGTTCTCCCCGTCCGCCTCCATCCGCAATTCAAACGGCAACTGCAGCCCGCCCACGCTCAGCGTGAGCAGCGAATAATCCACATACTCTCCCGCCCCGAACGCCGGCATATTGCGGCTCGTAAACAAATTGTACCCCGAACGCATCCCAAGCCGCCGGGCTTCCATTTGGAATACCTCCTTCAGAAACGTCTTCTTCAGCGACTTATAAAGCGTCTGCGCGCCCGTCAGCCGGTTAAACTGCATTTGCACCGCCTCCGACGGCGTGCGCTTCCCGCGTTTCGGCGCCATGCGGAAATACGTCTTTCCGTTCACCGTATAAACCACCATGTTGCCAAACTTTCCCGATGCCCCGAACAACGGGGACGATGGATCAATAACTCCCATAATACCTCCTCTTTTTTAACGGCTCCGCCCCTGTCCGGCACCCGTCCAAGGCAAGAGCAAAACCCGTATTTATGTTACACTTCCGTTACATTTAATTTAGGTGCAAGTTACACCTTATTTTTATAAAAAGCAATAGTTAACCTATTCTTTTTATATTGGAATAGGATGATAATAGGTTTATAATAGGTTGAGAATAGGTTTATCTCTAAATGAAATGTAGCTCAACTGTAAGTTAAGTGTAACTTAAATATAGCTTCTGACCCTGTTTTGCACAGCTCTTGCACCCGTGCCGCCCCTTCCTCCATTCCCCTCTCCACAAGCACAAAAAAGCCCGGCACTGCAATTTGAATTTTGTTTATGAAAATGTGGGAGATGGGCTTGCAGGGAAAAATATTTCTTCTTACATTTGTGCCCTCAAAACGTACACAGTCTCTTGCGTGAAAGACTCCATCGTAATACTGTGTTCGAAAACGAATCATAAAATAGTTAGAGATATGGACTTAATTAAAGTAGCAGAGCAGGCATTCGCAGCCGAGAATCCGGTGGAACTTCCAGAGTTCCATACAGGAGACACCATCAGCGTACATTACAGAATCATTGAGGGTAACAAGGAACGTGTCCAAGTGTTCCGCGGTGTCGTTATCCAGATTAAAGGCACAGGCTCAACGAAGAGCTTCACTGTCCGGAAGATGTCCGGCAACGTCGGGGTGGAGAGGATTTTCCCGATGAATTCACCGTACATCAAGGCAATCGAAATCAACAAAGTCGGCAAGGTTCGTCGGTCAAGAATCTACTATTTCCGCAACCTCACCGGCAAGAAAGCCAAGATTAAAGAAAAAAGGTCATAAATACGACGGAAAGCCTCGCATATGCGAGGCTTTTTTTTATATCTTTGTGGAAGCAATATTAAACGGAAGGATTTATGGAAAACAAGGAAATTATTCAGATAGCCCGGGCGAAGGCAGAGACTTGGCTGGGCGAGGCATACGACCGGGAGACCCGGGAGGAGGCACGGCGCATGATGGATGCGGCAGACAGTACGGAGTTGGTGGATGCGTTTTATAATGATTTGGAGTTTGGGACGGGAGGTTTGAGAGGCATTATGGGCGTGGGGACGAACCGCATGAACCGCTATACGGTGGGGGCGGCGACCCAAGGGTTTGCCAATTATATCAACCGGATGTTCCCGGAGGGAGAGAAAGCTGTGTGCATCGGGCATGACTGCCGCCACCATTCTCGCGAGTATGCGGAGACGACGGCTGCCATTTTCTCGGCGAACGGGATTACGGCTTATTTGTTTGATTCGCTGCGCCCGACGCCGGAGATGTCGTTTGCCATCCGCGAGTTGGGGTGCAAGGGCGGGGTGATTATCACGGCGTCGCATAACCCGAAAGAGTATAACGGCTACAAGGCGTATTGGGACGACGGCTCACAGCTTGTGCCACCGCATGACAAGAATGTCATTGACGAGGTGAAGCGGGTGCGGGTGGAAGACATCCGTTTTGCAGCGGTGCCGGAGCGCATCAAGACGCTGGGAGAGGATTTTGATCGGAAGTATTTAGACCGGGTGAAGACGCTGAGCCTTTCGCCGGAGGTTATCCAACGGCAGCATGACCTGAAGATTGTGTTTACCCCGCTGCACGGGACGACTTATAAGCTGGTGCCGGATTCGCTGCGCAATTGGGGATTCACGAATGTTACAACGGTGCCGGAACAGATGGTGACGGACGGGGATTTCCCGACGGTGGCTTCTGCCAACCCGGAAGAGCCTGCCGCTTTCAAATTGGCATTGGACAAGGCACGCGCCATTGACGCCGACCTGGCAATGGCTTGCGACCCGGACGGCGACCGCCTCGGCGTTGCCGTGAAGGACGACCGCGGGGAATGGACGCTGCTGAATGGCAACCAGACCAATATTATTTTCACTTGGTATATTATCAAACGCCGCCGGGAGCTGGGCTTGCTCCGGGGGAATGAATATACCGGCAAGACCATTGTTACCAGTGAATTGATTAAAGACATCGCTGAAAAGAACGGAATTCCCTGTTACGACGTTTATACGGGCTTCAAGTGGATTGCCGACATGATTCGCAAGCATGGGGCGGAGGGTTATATTGGTGCAGGAGAAGAGTCGTTCGGTTTTATGCCCGGCTCGTTTACCCGCGACAAGGATGCCGTGTCGTCCACTTCGCTGATGGCGGAAATCGCTGCTTGGGGAAAAGACCAGGGCAAGGGACTGTTTGACATCCTGAAGGATATTTACGCCGAATACGGCTTCTCGCAGGAGAAGATGGTTTACATTGTGCGCAAGGGCTTGACCGGAGCGGAGGAAATCAAGGAGATGATGAACCAGTTCCGCCACCAGACGCCGGAGCGAATCAATGGCAGCCGGATTGTGGTGAAGAAGGATTATGCGGTGTTGAAAGAGATGAATCTTGCCACGGGCGAAACGAAGGACATGGATTTCCCGACGACGAGCGACGTGCTGCAGTTCTTCCTGGAGGACGGCTGCAAGATTTCGGTGCGCCCGTCGGGTACGGAGCCTAAAATCAAGTTCTATTTCGAGGCGCGCGCGGAAATGCACAGCCCTGCCGATTTCCATCGCGCACAAGAGGAGGCTATGCAGAAGATTGAGGGGATGATGAAGGACTTGAATATCAAGTAAGGGTATACGGATGAGTCGGATATATTTCACGTATTCTGCAGCGTTGCCGCAGAATACGTGTTTTTTTGTCCCTATTCCGAGTCTTGATAGGCGCGGGGAGAGCAGCCGACTTCCTTTTTAAAATAGACCCCGAAGAAAGATTGGTTGGGGAAATTGAGCAGGTCGCTCACTTGCTGGATGTTGTAGCGTCCGCTCTTGAGGAGGGCTTTGGCTTCGAGGATGACGTAATCGCGAATCCAGTCGGCAGCATGGCGCCCGCTGACGGAGTAGACGACTTGGGAGAGGTATTTGGGTGAGAGGCAGAGCTTGCCGGCGTAGAATCCGATGCTGCGCTCAGTGGTGTAATGCTCCGCAAGCAGTTGCATAAAGTCCTCGTAAATCTGTTTTTTACGATTGCCGGCGCGGGATTGCTCGGAACGGCTGATGTAAGGGAGCATCAGTTGGCAGATGTTGTAAATCACTAATTGCATGCCGCTCACAATGACCTCGCGCTTGTACATGAAATCCGGTTGTTCGATTTTGCGGCGCAACATGCGGTAGAGCCATAGGAACTCCTCCATTTCGCCGGGGGAGGCTTCCAACGGCAATTGATAGGAAAGATTTTCCCGGGTAAACGTTGCCCAATTGGCGTGAGGTTCCGGGACAAAACTTTTCTCTGAAAAGGCAATGATGGCAACCTTGAAATCGGGCGACACTTCCAGGCATTGCCCGATGGAGCCGGATAAGACAAGCAGGAGGTTGTCTTTCTGCAAGAGGCATTCCGACAGATTATAGCGCAGTCGCATCGTGCCTTCCAAACAGAAGAGGATGATGGTAAAACGCATCTTGAATGGATAGGGCGAGGCTAAAAGAGGGGCTAAGCTATCGTCTGAGGATAAATCCAAAGACTTGTCATCCATCCCGAAATTATCAGCCAGGAGAAACTCGTCGTTGAAGACGCGGGCTTGTTCGTCGAGCGGGAGCATGGTCAACTCCAAGGCATTGTTTTGTTCGTGCTCTTTCATGTCGTAAAATAATTTTCCGGGCACAAATATACCGATTTGAATATTATTTGCATTGCTTTTTATTAAAAACGGATGTTTATCCGTCTTTTTGAACAATACGACCTCCCATTAGATGAATTAGATTCCGGATAAAAGCGGGAAATTTGCGGCAGAAAATTAAAAACGCAGAGACCATGAGAACTATTTATCTGATGATTGCCGCCTGTGTGCTGGGCGCCTGTTCGGGCGGGCGGCAGGAAAAAACGCTCGTCAGGAGCGTATATACCGTTGTGCCAATGGAATCGGGCACGGAAACAACCAAGCAATATACCGGACGGGTGGAGGAAGCGCACCATATTAATTTGGGCTTCAAGACTGCCGGACAACTGACCCGGATACTCGTCGAAGAAGGGGATTACGTGCACGAAGGCGAATTGCTTGCCGAATTGGACACGGTGGACTACCGCCTGGCAGTAGACGCCCTGCAAATCCAGTACGAACAGTTGAAGGACGAAGTAGCGCGAACGAAGCAGCTTTTCGAGGAACGCAGCGTGTCGGCGAACGACTACGAAAAGGCAACAGCCGGGCTGCAACAGCTGGCGATACAGTTGCAAGCCAATCAGAACAAGCTGGCGTACACGAAACTCTATGCTCCGGCAGACGGCTACATCGAGGCAGTCAACTTTTCGCCCGCAGAGATGGTGGATGCCGGCAGGGCGGTGTTCGAGCTGTTGGACGTGTCGCACATGGAAGTCACGGCAGACATTCCCGCTTCACTCTACCTGCAACGCGACCGGTTCACCGGCTTTGAATGCACGTCGGCATACGCCGGCAAACACCCGCTGCGGCTTCTGGGCATCACGCCCAAGGCAGACGGCAGCCAACTCTACCGCATGCGTCTGGGCTTTATCGGGCAAACCGATGCCCGGCTGACTGCCGGCATGAATGTGGAGATTGCCGTGCATTTGGCTGATTCTGCCCGCGAAGGGATGACGCTTCCTTTGTCCACCCTTTGCCGGCAGGGGGAAAACACCTACGTTTGGGTCGTGAATGCCGACACGACGGTCAGCAAAAGACAAGTGACGCTCCTCCATACTGACGCAGAGGAACGGGCTGTCGTTTCCGGCGTGCGGGAGAATGAACAGGTGGTGCGTGCCGGTGTGAACTATTTGCAGGAAGGGGACAAAGTGCGCGTGATTGCCGCACCGAGCCAAACGAACGTGGGAGGGCTGTTGTGATGAAAGTGGTGGAATTTTTCATGAAACGTCCGACCTTATTCTGGTCGTTGACGGTCGGCATCATCCTTGCCGGCGTGCTGGCATTCATTGCCATGCCGAAATTGGAAGACCCGGCTGTGCCGGTCAAACAAGCCGTGGTGGTGGTTCCCTATCCGGGTGCCAGCGCCCATCAGGTGGAACTGGAGGTCGCCCAGCTGTTGGAAGACGAATTGCGGGCATTGCCCAATGTCAAGAAAGTCAAAAGCGAGTGCCAGAACGGCTCGGCAACCATCACGGTGGAGTTTCAGATGACGGTGCTTGTCGAGGATTTGGAGCAATATTTCGACCAGTTGCGCCGGAAAGTAAACGACGTTGCCTCACGGCTTCCGTCGGGCTGTTATGCTCCCATCGTGCTGGACGACATGATGGACGTGTACGGCATTTTCTATGCTTTGACGGCTGAGGGGTACGACTATCCGGAAATGTACCGCTATGCCAAGTACATCCGTCGCGAACTTTTGGACGTGAAAGGCGTGAAGCGCATCAGCATTTCCGGCAACCGCGACGAGGTCATCAACATCATCCTGCCGAAAGAACAGCTTGCGCGAAACGGGTTGATTCCCATCCAACTCATGACTTCCCTGCAATCTGTAGGGAAACCTGTCAATGCGGGGGAGTATTCCAGCGAGAATGAAAAGATACAGTTGCGTGTGGATTCGGACATCCGCAACGAAGAGGATATCCGCGATATGCTGATTTCGACCATTAACGGGAAGCAAATCCGGCTGGGAGACATTGCCCGCGTGGAGCGCGGATTTAGCGAGCCGCAACGGAACGGCTTCTTCGTGAGCGGCAAACCTGCCCTTTCGATTTGCATTGCCATGGAGGACGATGCCATTGTGCCCGATGTCGGCAAAGCGGTGGACGCACGGCTGGCAGAGGTCATGGAAACAGTTCCCGCAGGCATGCAAATGGAAAAGATTTTCTTCCAACCTGAGAAAGTGAGCGATGCCATTTCTTCCTTTATGTGGAACCTGTTGGAATCGGTTGCCATTGTGATTTTGGTATTGATATTCACCATGGGCTTCCGAAGCGGGGTGATCATTGGCTTCGGGCTGGTGCTCACAGTGGCGGTGTCCTTCCCCATCCTGTTGGTGTGCGGGACGACCTTGCAGCGCATTTCGCTTGGGGCGTTTATCGTGGCAATGGGCATGCTGGTGGACAATGCCGTGGTGATTATGGATGGCATTCTGGTGGACAAGAAACGGGGCTTGGGTCCAAAGACTTACCTGTTCCGCATTGGGCGCAACACGGCGTTTCCCTTGTTGGGCGCGACGGTGATTGCTGCTGCGACATTCCTTGCCATCTATCTCTCTCCGGACTCGGCAGGCGAATATGCGGGCGACCTGTTCCTGGTGCTCTGTGTAAGCCTGCTTGCCAGTTGGGTACTGGCACTTATTCAAGTACCCATCTGTGCCAAGAGTTGGTTGCCGTCACGCGAAGGCATGAAAAGCAAAACCGGCGAGGGCGGAGTGATGAACTCTCCCGTACACCGCTTTGTACGCAAGTCGATTTCGTTCCTCATTGACCACAAGCGGACGACCATTGTGACTGCATTTTGCGTGCTGGCACTGTGTGTATTCGGCTTGACCAAAGTGAAAAACCTCTTCTTCCCCGACTTCGATTACAAGCAATTTGTCGTGGAATGCTATTATCCGGCTCAGACCTCGCCCGACAAGGTGCGCCAAGACCTGTTGGAAATGACCGCGTTGCTTGAAGAAGAACCTGCCATCGACCGTGTGGCTGCCAGCATGGGCGCCACGCCGGCGCGCTATTGCCTGGTGCGTCCTATGGCTTCGGGTGGGGATTGCTATGGCGAATTGATGGTGGATTGTAAAGATTACAAAACGGTGATGAGAGAAATTCCCCGCGTGCGACAACTGCTGCGGGAGCGTTATCCGGACGCCTATATCCGCATCCGCAAATACAATTTCTCCATCTCTACAACGCACACGGTCGAGGTCGAATTTGCAGGGGCAGACCCTGCTGTCCTTCGGGAGCTGAGCGCACAAGCGGAAGCCATCATGCGGCGTTGCCCCTATGTGGACGCTTATTCCGTGCAAAACAACTGGAAGCCCACGAGCAAAGCCTTCGTGGCGGAATACGTGGAAGAGGATGGGTTGCGTGCCGGCATTACCCGGTCAGACGTGGGCAATGCCCTGTTGGCAGCGACGGACGGCATGCCTATTGGCGTGATTCATGACCAAGAGAGGATGGTCACCATCAATCTCCAAGTGCAGAATACGGACGGTTCCACCATTACCGACCTCGGCGACATACCCGTCTGGAGCATGATGAACGTCAAAATGGACGATGAAGACTTGCAGACCGTCCTTGCCGGCGGCATGAGCACTGACGAGTTGCAAGACAGGATGTTCCGCACGGTGCCTCTGAGCAACGTCACGCGCGACATACGTCTTGACTGGGAAGAGGAGTGCGTGCAGCGGCTGAACGGCAGGAGGGTGATTGAAGCCGAATGCGACCCCAACCCCGAATTGGATGAAGCTACGCCGGCAAGGGTGGTTGCAGAGATAAAGGATGAGATTGAAGCCATTCCGTTGCCGGCGGGCTACACCATGCGTTGGGTGGGCGAAGGCGAATTGCAGAGCGATGCGATTGCCAACCTGATGAAATATGTGCCGCTGACAGTATTCCTGATTCTGGGCATCCTGCTGTTGCTTTTCAACAGTTGGCGCAAAGTGGCATTGATTCTGATATGCCTGCCCTTTGCTTTGTGTGGGATTACGCCCGCGCTGCTGGCAACGAATCAGCCGTTCACCTTCATGGCAATTATCGGCATGATGGGGCTGGTCGGCATGATGGTGAAGAATGCCATTGTGCTGGTGGATGAAATCGCCCGCCTCCAAAACGAGGAAAAGATGTCTTCCTACTTTGCCGTAGTAGAAGCCACTGTTTCCCGTGTGCGCCCGGTATTGATGGCATCTCTGACGACCATCGTCGGCATGATTCCCCTTGTCGGCGACCCGATGTACGGCTCCATGGCGATTACCATCATGGGCGGTCTGACCGTTGGCACCATCATTACTTTGATTCTGTTGCCGCTTTTTTATACAGCCCTGTTCCGGGTAAAGAAAACAACTGAAATGTATAACATTAAACGAAAGAAATTGTCATGAACCGAATCTTAATTCTATGCAGCCTGGCGCTATTCCTCGGGCAAAACGTTGTGGCGCAACACCCCATAACCCTCTCGCAACAAGATTGCCGGGAACAAGCCCTTGCCCACAGCGAAGACTTGCAAAAAGCCGGCAATGCGCTCGAACAAGCCCGGCTCGACCGCAAAATAGCCACCACGGCTTACCTGCCCGATTTTGAAGGTTCTGCCACCGGGGCTTATGTTTTCCCGGATATTGATATGATGGGTTCCGAACTCCGGATGCGCGGTATGTACATGGCAGGCATTATGCTCACGCAACCCATCTACACCGGCGGGAAGATTACGACAGGGCACCGCTTGGCACGTATCGGCGAAGAGAGTGCAGCCGAGCAGCAACGCCTTGCACGCATGGACGTGATTGCCGATGCTGACAATGCTTATTGGAGCTACATCGCCGTGCTGCGCAAAGTAGACATGGCGGAACAATACAAGCAGCAAATGGACACGCTCTACCGCCAGACCGCGACGGCGCTCCGTGCCGGTATAGCTACGGACAACGACCTCCTGCGCATTGAAGCCCAACGGAGCAATGTCGAGTACCAACTGCAACGCGCCCGCAACGGTGCCGACCTCTGCCGCATGTCGCTGTGCTACCTCATTGGCGTGCCTTCGGACACGGAGATAGTCCCGACCGACACGCTGATTGATTGCGCTGCCCCCGGGCAACTCTCTGCCGACCTCTCTGCCCGTCCCGAATTACGCCTACTCCAGAAACAAGTCGAGGCAGGCGAAAAACAGATGCGTATGACACGGGCAGACCTCCTGCCCATCGTGGGACTCAGCGCAGGCTACACTTATTATGGCAACATCAAACTGAAGGGCATGGCAGACATGGGCAATGGAACGATGATGCCCTACACGCAAAAATTTCAAGACGGCATAGGCATCGCCATGCTTGCCGTGAAAATCCCCCTTTTCCATTGGGGCGAGGGGCACAAAAAAGTACAACGGGCACGCTACGATTTGGAGAATGCCCGGCTGGACTTGCAGAAAAACAGCCGCCTCCTCGACCTCGAATTACAGCAGGCAATCCGTAATGTGCAGGACGGCTACCGCCTGATAGACGTTGCCACCATCGCCTTCCGGCAAGCCGAAGAAAACCTGCGGGTCATGCGCAACCGCTATGCCGCTTCCATGTCGCCGCTCACCGATTTGTTGAACGCCCAGTCCCAATGGCAGGAAGCCTCCAGCAACCTCATCGAAGCGCAAACGCAGTACAAAATCTACGAAACGGAATACTTGCGCGCAGCTGGCAGGCTGGAGGAATAGGAAGATTTGAAAAAAACAAGCGGTTAAGCGCAGCAAGCTATTTGTAATTTTCTGCCTTTTTCGTAATTTTGCCCATAGAACGATGTTTCATTTTGAAATTCGGGGGACAGATTATGAAAAAGGCTATTGGGTTGTCAATTGGCGCGCTGGCGCTTATCGCTGTTATCGGTTTGGGCATTTGGTTCTTGAACGCGAGGAATGAAATGCAGACAGAAGACAAGAGTTTGTTTATTCCTTACAATTCAGCGTTCATTGTAACGGTGCATGCCCACCCGCAAGGACCTGCCAAGGTAATAGAGGCTTGGGAAAAGGAGCAGGTGAATTTCCAAGGCAAATTCTTGGCGGAAGTGGTGGACTCTTTGCGCTCCGGCGCATCGGCAGCTGCCTATCCTTATGTATTGGCTGCAAGGGTTGAGGGGAAAAGCGACGTGACATTCCTGTATGTCATCGACCAGGCAGAAGTTTGGTCGCGGGGCGAGATGGTTTCCTACCTGAACCGCACCTTTGCCGGTGGCGAAGAAAAAATGCGGAAGTACGACCGTTATCGGATTTACGAACTCAACAAAGGGAAGGAACGGGTGTATTTCACCATTTGCGGCAGCATTGTATTGGTCTCCGATTCTGACCTGTATATTGAGGATGGATTGAAGCAATTCGACCTGGAAGCCACGGGGCAGGAATCTTCCGGACGTTTCCGTGATGTCAGCAAATACTTCTCGACAGGGGCAGAGGTGAACATTTTGATGAACACGGAAATGTTCACAGAGTTACTGCCGCTGTATTTCCAAATGGAGAAATGGTTTCCCAATACAGACGTGCGTCCCTTTTTCAAGTGGGGCACTTTGGACGGGGATTTTGCCGAGGACGGCATTTCCCTGAACGGCTTTATGCACTACGACGGGCTGGATAAATCCTATTTCCGCACCTTGGCGGAACAAGAGCCCGGCGAAATCTCTGTAGACAAAGTGCTGCCCGGCAACCTTGTCTCTGTGGGGCTGCTGCATCTCAACCGCCTGTCCGATTATTTCTCTGCCCTTGAAGACTACCGCTACAGCATCGGGCGTAAGGACAAAGTGAATGCCCGCAAACGGCAATATGCCAAAATGTTTGGCAAGGACTTTGAGCCGGAGCTGCGCGAATTGCTTTTGGGAGAATTTGCCTTGGCTGGCTTGCCGGCAAACAACGACAGACGCGAAGGGCTTGTCGTGGCAGCCTTGAAGTCAGGAAGCCTGGGCAAAGGATGGCTGGACAAACTGCTGGCGGATTATGCCACCCACTCCGGCAAGTCGCTCACGGACTACACGCAGCATTATGCCCTTGATAATGAAAAGACATTTACATATTACGAATTTCCCGCATCGGATTTCCCGCAAATTTGTTGGGGTGAAATCTTCGGGGGGCTGGAGAGCCGTTATGCTTTTGTGGAAGGCAACTACTTGGTATTCGCTACATCGCGGGATGCCGTAGAAACCTTCCTCGAAGACTACGTGCATGGCAGCGTCCTGCGGGAAAGTGAATGGTATGCGGATTTGCGGGGCAAATTGGCAGGGAAATGCAACTTGGCATATTTCGCCTGTACCGATGAATTCCTCACTTCGCGCCGCTACCTGATGCAGGAAACGACACGGCAATTCGTCGCAAAACATGCCAAAACCCTCTCCCTCCTGCCCTCTTTTGCCTTCCAATGGTCGAATGAGGAACAGATGCTTTACCAGACGGTTTACCTCAGTTCCCTGCCCGTGCGGCGGACTGCCCGCCCGCATGTCCTTTGGCGCACCCGCCTGGAAGCGCCGGTGACCATGAAGCCGGTAGCCGTGGCCAACCACGTGACCGGCGAGCAAGAAATGTTCGTGCAGGACAGTGCGTGCCACGTTTACCTTATCAACGATGCAGGCAGGGTGCTCTGGACTTACCCTTTGGGCGAACCCATCAACAGTGAAGTCTATCAAGTGGATTTATATAAAAACGGGAAATTGCAATACCTTTTCTCCACGCCCTCCAAAATCTACCTGATTGACCGCAATGGCAATGCCGCCGGCAACTTCCCGCTGACGCTCCGGTCGAAATGCACGCAGGGCATTACCCTCTATGATTACGACGACAACAAAGATTACCGCATATTTGTGCCGGCAGACGACCAACGGGTCTATCTCTACGACTTGAATGCCAAAATCGTACAAGGCTGGATGCCTGCCCGTACCGACAAACCGCTGGTAACCCCCGTGCGCCATTTCCGCGTGGAGGGGAAAGACTACCTTGTCTTTGCCGACCGCTATCGTCTTTACATCCTTGACCGGCGCGGCAAAGAGCGCGTATCCGTCAATACGATATTCGACTTGCCGACCGCGACAGACATTATGATGGTACGTAAGGACGGCGCGCCCCGCCTTCTGCTCCCCGGCAAAGCAGGCACCCTCTACCTTGTTGCGCTTAACGGCAGGGTGGAAACTGTCAAGCTGGAGGGGGCTTCTGACCTTTCCTGCATGAACGTGGCGGACATCAACCGCGACGGCGCGGACGAATGCCTCGTTTCCTCCGGCAACCGCCTGTCTGTATACGATTTGAAAGGTAACTTGCTTTGGGAGAAGACCTTTGAATTTTCAGACCTGGGCTACCCCTACGTCTATCGTTTTTCCGGTGCAGATTACCGGATTGGTTTGACCGCCGGCAGTGAACGGCAAATGCTCCTGCTCACAGCCCAAGGCGAGCTTTCCGAAGGCTTCCCCGTGGCAGGAGACTCGCCTTTCTCCATCGTCTTCACGGGGCGCGACGGCTTCTTCCTCTACGCCGGTGCCGACAACGGTTCGTTCATCAAATACAAAGTGCAGCGGTAAAGGACATACCGCTGCCCGGCTTATCATTCCGGCGGGAATGCTTTGCCCCAGACGGTATTTCCATTCCATCATCCATTGCGTTTATTCATAGTCTATTACAACCCAATTCCCGGTCTGTTCAGGTAACATCCCCCATTCTCCTCCGATTATTCTCCCTTCTTCCTTCGTTTGGAATTAGAGCAAGAAAGGCGCATCAAATCAAGTTTCACGCCAATGTCCTCCCAACAGGCTTTAAAGGGAGCGGGAGTTGGCAATAAGGCAAGTAGGTATTTCCCGTTTAATGGTTTCAGCAGAGCAAATCAATGGGTTTACTCTGTTGAAATTTTTATTGGAAATCCGGTGCGCCGAGTACGGACAAATACCTTTTTAATGAAGTTATTTCCGCCTCTATGACTAACTTTTGAAATGATGTGGGATTCGTGCGTGATGACTCCAAGGCATCGTAATATTCCCGACGGGTTTCATTAGAGCCTTTGAGATTGACAATGGTGTACCCATGTCGCAAGAGGTATAAATTCATCAACAGGCGGGACGTGCGCCCGTTGCCGTCGATGAACGGGTGTATGCTGACCAAGGTTTCATGCAGGTAGGCTGCAATCAAGACGGGATGGATGCCTTGGTTTTCCATTTCCTGGAAGTGAATCATGAAGTCTTCCATCTGCTTGTCTATCAGATAAGGCTGGGGCGGTATGTGGGCGCTGCCAACGATTCGCACAGGGACGGAGCGGTAACGCCCGGCATTTTCCCGGTTGATGCCGTGCAGGATGATAGCATGAATCTCCTTGATGGTGCGTTCGCTGATTTCCACGTTGCTTTGGGCAAATTCCCGAATATAATCGATTGCTTCGGCATGGTTAATGGCTTCCAGATGCTCACGCATGGATTTCCCCGCAATGGTTATCCCCTCATTAACCACAAGCGCAGTTTCTTGCAACGTAAGCGTGTTGCCTTCGATGCGGTTGCTTTCGTAGGTATATTCCATATCGAAGGCATTCTCAATCTTTTCGAGTGCCTCGGCAGGAAGAGGGCGCATTGCTGCAAGGCGGGCTTTCAGCGCATCGCATTCTTGCAAAAGGCTTATTATTTCATTGTCCATAACCGATATATTCTAGAATTTAACGTGCTTAAAAACAAAAATTGTCAACCACTTTCATGCTGTGATTGACAATCAAACCTGTACTCAGGGCGGGAATCGAACCCGCACGTCTTTAAGGGACACTGGATTTTGAGTCCAGCGCGTCTACCAATTCCGCCACCTGAGCGAAGAACTCGGGTGCAAAGGTAGGGATTTTTCGATTACCTCCAAAACAATCGGGCATTTTTTTCAAAATAATTTTCGGAGGCGGGGGAAAGCTGGTAAAATATAGGATTTTGCGTACATTTGCATGCCGCCGGATGGCGGCGGAATGAATCATTTTAAAAACGTGGAACCGTATGATTAAGAATGTGATATTCGATTTGGGAGGTGTTGTCGTGGACTGGAGTCCGGAAAGGCTGATGAGGATTTATCCCGGGGACAAGGCGTTGCCGGTGGCACTTTTCGAACGCGGCTTTTTCGAGCAGTATTGGACAGAATTTGACCGCGGACGGCTGAACCAAACGCAATTGGTGAAGGAAATGGCAACTTTCGCCGACAGGCATTATGCCGAATGTTGGGATTTCATGGAATTCATTAAACATTCCTTGGACAACCTGCCTGCCACCTGCCAGCTGATTGAAGAATTGGCGGGGCGGGGATACCGCCTGTTTTGTCTGTCGAACATGTCGGAAGAGTATTACGACTATTTGAAAGACCGCCGCGTCTTTTCGTTCTTTGAAGGTCAGGTCATTTCGGCATTGGAAGGACTTATCAAACCGGACATTGCCATTTTCCGCCTGATATCAGAACGTTACCATCTGGCACCTGCGGAGACGCTTTTCATCGACGACTTGGAGCGCAACATCCGCGCTGCCGGGGAGTGGGGATTCCGCACGGTGCATTTTGCCGACCGCGAGAAAGGCATTGCGGACATCCGTCAATTATTGGCATAAATTACCGGGGCGCATTTTATGCCGCAAGTCCCGGTAGTAGCGCAGGCAGAGCAAAGCGCCCGTAAGGGTCAGTCCGACGGGGTAGCCAATCCACACGCCCTGGATGCCCCAGTTGAGGACGAAGCCGCAGAGGTAGCAGACCGGCATGGCAATGACAATGTAGCCGATGAAGGAAATCACCGCCATGGAAGTGACGTCGCCAATGCCCCGGAGGGAATTGGCATAGGTGATTTGGAGGGAATCGCCAAATTGGTAAGCAACCAGGATGACTACCAGCGTGGAAACCATCTCGATGACCTCCGGTGAATCGGTGAAGAGCCATCCGATGATG
>CALUKF010000014.1 GCA_944321145.1 uncultured Odoribacter sp.
GTCGCATTCGATGATTTCGGCGCCGGGCTGGAGGGTGCGGAGGATTTTCCGGATGCGCCCCCGCTCTTCGGGTCGGACTTCGGAGGCTTTGTTGAGGAGGATGATGTTGCAGAATTCGATTTGCTGTGCGATGAGGTTTTCGATGTCCTCTTCGCCGATGTCGTGCCGTGCGAGGCGGTCGCCGCAGGCAAATTCGCTTTGCAGGCGGAGGGCGTCGACGACGGTGGCGATGCAGTCAAGGCGGCAGGTGCCGTATTGGGTGTAGGCTTTGCCCATCCGTGGGATGGAGCAGAGGGTCTGGGCGATGGGTTCGGGCTCGCAGATGCCGCTGGCTTCGATGACGATGTAGTCGAAGCGTTGCATTTTGAGGAGCCCGGTGATTTGGTCTACGAGGTCCATTTTGAGGGTGCAGCAGATGCATCCGTTCTGGAGGGCGACGAGGCTGTCGTCTTTTTTGCCGACGATGCCTTCTTTCTGGATGAGGGAGGCGTCGATGTTGACTTCGCCGATGTCGTTGACGATGACGGCGAAGCGGATGCCTTGCCGGTTGGCGAGGATGTGGTTGACGAGGGTGGTTTTGCCGCTGCCGAGGTAGCCGGTGAGGAGGAGGACGGGGGTTTCTGTTGTGTTCATCTGATGTTGTTTTTAGTGTTTTATAATAGGAAGAGCCCCCGCCAGCCGGCTGTGTGTGCTTGGTTTGGGGGCTGCTTTGGAATGATGATAGTAAAGAGTTATTTTACCCAAATGTTGATGATTTCGCCAATGAACATTTTGTGGGGTTCTTTGCCCCATTGTGCTTTGGCGGCAGGGTCGAGGATGGCTTCGGGGGTGAATTGCTGTTCGACCATTTTGCGGCATTCGATGATCATCCACGCTTCGGAGAAGGCTTGGCTTCCGGAAGGGGTGGTGACGGGGGTGAGCCCTGAGGCTTGCACTTTGTTGCCGTCGCGCCCGCTGTGTGAGCCGCAGTAGTTGAGGGCGTCGCGGTAGGTTTCGGTATAGAAGGTGAGGGTGTAGGTGTCGTTCGCCTCCATGAAACCGATGGTGTAGCGGGTGGGGTTGATGAAGCAGAATGCCACGGGTTTGTTATAGAGGTGCCCCAGCCCGCCCCAGCTGGCGGTCATCATGTTGAAGCCGCCGGCGTTGCCTGCGGTGATGAGCATCCAGTCTTCGGAGAGCATTTTGTATATGTTGCCCGGTATTTTGTCGGGCGTGATTTGTTTGTAGCCTTCGAGGGCGCTGGCGCCGCTTGCCGGGATGGCGGCGGTTTGCGCGGAGGGGGCAGGGGCAGGTTGTTGTACGGGCGCAACGGGGGTAGCCGTGGTTGCCGTGGCTGTGGTTGTGCCCAGGGCTGCCGTGGCTTCGTCAAAGGTCGCGTTCACGAGGTCGATGGTGGCGATTCGGAATTTGCCGGTGGCTTTGATGAGTTTGTCTTTCTTTTTGTTGAAGGAGTATTCGTCGGTGATTTGGTCTTCGGCTGCTATGACTTCTCTGTTGTCGCCTATATTATATAGGTAGCGGATGGCAGAGATTTTCAGCTGGGCTTGCCCGTCCTGGCAGTTGATGGCGAGCTGGTAGTTGACGGTAGCCCGGTCGAGGGCAAGGGCTTTGTCGGTGAAGACAAGGTATTGTTGCCCGAGGCATGCGATTTGTCCGGCTTGCGCATCGGAGAAGAGGACGCGGCTTTGGAATTCCTCGTCGGGGAGGAAGCGCTGGTTTGCCCATTGGAGGAGGGCGTTGTAGATGGCGTCCTTGCCCTGCCCGGGAGCGGGGATGTTTTTGGTAAATACGACTTTGCCGTCTACGACAGGGACTGTCCCTTCGGCATATTTGGGGTCAATTTGTGCATGCAAAAGCCCCGGAATGAATAATAAGATAAGCATTAATCGTTTCATACTGTGTGTTTTTAAATTTCTTCAAACAAAGTTAGCCGTTGTATTTGAATTTTCATAGCGAATGCAACGAAAAAATTCTTTATCTTTGCAAATGTTTTTGCGAAGCGCAAACAAGAGATTAATGTTATGGAGAAAGATCACTTTAAACAAATGACGACGGCGCCGATTCCCGGATTGGTTGCATCGCTGGCAGTCCCAACAATCGTCAGTATGTTGGTGTCTTCTTTCTATAATATGGCGGATACTTATTTTGTAGGCAAGATTAATACCCAGTCGACTGCCGCTGTGGGGATTGTGTTTTCGGTGATGGCGGTTATCCAGGCTATCGGCTTTTTCTTCGGGCACGGTTCGGGCAATTATATTTCGCGCAAGTTGGGGGCACGGGAGTTCGGCGATGCGGAGCGGATGGCTTCGACGGGTTTCTTTTGCGCGTTGTTGGCAGGGGTGGTGCTGGCTGTAGTGGGGTGGCTGTTTTTGACGCCGTTGTCCAGGCTGCTGGGGTCTACGCCGACGATTCTGCCTTACACGGAACGGTATTTGGGCATTATTTTGTTGGGGGCGCCTTTCATGACGGCTTCTTTGGTGTTGAATAACCAGATTCGTTTTCAGGGGAACGCGGTTTACGCAATGGTCGGAATAGTTGCAGGAGCGGTTACCAACGTGGCGTTGGATCCGCTCTTTATTTTTACGTTCGGCATGGGGATTTCGGGGGCGGCGTTGGCGACTGTCCTCAGCCAATTGTGCAGTTTCTCGCTGTTGCTTTACATGACGCACAAGGGGGGGAATATCCGCATCCATTATAAGAATTTCACGCCGACGCCCGCTTACCTGAAGGAAATCGTGAAGGGGGGAAGCCCTTCGCTTTGCCGCCAGGGCTTGGCTTGCACGTCTACGATATTTTTGAATGTGGCAGCCGGCAGGTATGGCGACGCGGCGATTGCAGGGATGTCGATTGTGACACGCATCAGCATGTTTATCAATGCTTTCTTGATAGGCTTCGGGCAGGGTTTCCAGCCGGTGTGCGGATTCAATTACGGGGCAGGGCTTTACCGGAGGGTAAGGGCAGGTTTTTGGTTTTGTGTGAAGGTGGGCGCCGTGTTCCTTTTGGCTGCGGCAGTGGCAGGGGTTTGTTTTGCGCCGGAGGTAGTGGCGGTTTTCCGCAAGGGCGACCCCGAGGTGATTGCCGTTGGTTCGGCGGCTTTGCGGTGGCAGTTGGTGACGTTGCCACTGGGGGCATGGATAATTGTGAGCAACATGATGTTGCAGACGATACGGCGCACGGGGCGGGCGACTTTGCTGGCTTCGGTGCGGCAGGGGTTGTTTTTCATCCCGTTGATTTTCCTGTTGCCCCGTTTTTTGGGGTTGATGGGCGTGGAAATGTGCCAGGCAGTGGCGGACGTGTTGTCTTTTCTGTTGGCGGTTCCGCTGACGTATGGCGTGCTGAAGGAGTTGCGGGTGGACAAAGTGAAAGTGCAACCGGTAGCAGGAGGATAGCAGTAATGGAAAGTTTTAAAATTAGAAACAAAATAGAAGTATGGAGACAATTTATTTAGGAATTATCGTTTTTCTTTTTCTGTTAGCGATTTTCGATTTGGTGGTAGGCGTCAGCAACGATGCCGTGAACTTTTTGAATTCAGCCATTGGAGCAAAGGCGGCGTCTTTCCGCACGATTATCATTATTGCGGCAATCGGCATCTTTTGCGGCGCGACCATGAGCAATGGGATGATGGACATTGCCCGGCACGGGATTTTCCAACCGGAGGCGTTTTATTTCAATGAGTTGATGTGCATCTTCCTTGCCGTGATGGTGACGGATGTCGTCCTGTTGGATATCTTCAACACTTTGGGGATGCCGACGTCCACGACGGTCTCCATGGTGTTTGAGCTGTTGGGAGGCACGTTTGCCCTGGCGTTGGTCAAGATTGCGACAGGACCGGACGGCTTGACTTTCGCCGAGCTGCTGAACACGGAGAAGGCGCTGACGGTGATATTGGCGATATTCCTGTCGGTGGCGGTGGCGTTCACGTTTGGCGTGCTGGTGCAGTACATTTCGCGACTGGTGTTTACGTTCGGCTACAAGTCGAAACTGAAATGGTCGATTGGCATCTTCGGGGGCATTGCGGTGACGTCCATCATTTATTTCATGTTGATACAGGGAGTGAAGGACGCTTCTTTCATGACGGCAGCGGAGAAAGCCTGGGTGCAGGAGAACACCGGCATGCTGGTATTGACTTGTTTTGTGTTTTTCACGATATTGATGCAAGTGCTGCATTGGTTGAAGGTGAACGTATTCCGGGTGATTGTCCTGTTGGGCACCTTTGCCTTGGCGATGGCATTTGCGGGGAACGATTTGGTGAACTTCGTCGGTGTGCCGTTGGCAGGCTTCTCCAGTTATACGGATTACATGGCGAACGGCAACGGTGACCCTAACAGCTTTTTGATGGGCTCCCTGAACGGACCGGCGCAGACGCCTTTCATTTTCCTCTTGTTGTCGGGCGTGGTCATGGTGATTGCCTTGATGACTTCCAAGAAGGCGCATAATGTGATTAAGACTTCCGTGGATTTGTCACGGCAGGAAGAGGGGGAGGAAATGTTCGGTTCCTCGGCGATTGCACGGAGCCTGGTGCGTTTCTTTACCAACGTGAACACCGGTATGTCCAAAATCATGCCGGCGAAGATGAAAAAATGGATTGACTCCCGCTTCAACAAGGACGAGATGATTATCGAACGGGGCGCAGCGTTCGACTTGGTGCGTGCCTCCGTCAATCTGGTATTGGGCGGGCTGCTGATAGCCCTTGGCACTTCCTTGAAGTTGCCCCTCTCTACGACTTATGTGGCGTTTATGGTGGCAATGGGCTCTTCGCTTGCCGACCGGGCTTGGGGGCGCGAGAGTGCGGTGTTCCGTGTGACGGGCGTGCTCTCGGTGATTGGCGGCTGGTTCATCACGGCGGGTGCGGCGTTCATCATCTGCTTCTTTGTGACGCTGATTATGTATTACGGCGGTGTCATTGCCATGATTGCCATGATTGTGGTGGCAGGCATCATGTTGGTGAAGAGCAATGCCCGTTACCGCAAGAAAATGATGTTGGAGCGGAAAGACGATTTGTTCCAGCGGCTGATTACTTCACGCGACAAGGCTGAGGTGTGGCAATTGCTCCGCCAGCATGTGAGGGAGAATTTGGTGAAGGTGCTTGACTTTGCCGACCGCACTTATCTCCAAATGACTGACGGTTTCATCCAGGAGGATTTGAAGAGCCTGCGCAAAGCCGTGTCGGCGGTGAATGACGAGAAAGACATTCTGAAAAAGATAAGACGCAAAGAGACGCTTGGCATGCGCCGTATCAATCGAGACCTTGCCATCGAGAAAAACACTTGGTTCCATTTGGAGAGCAACAGCTGCGAGCAAATGATGTATTGCTTGAAACGCATCTGCGAGCCTTGCAAGGAACATGTGGACAACAATTTCAACCCCCTCTCCGCTGAGTCTGCCAAAGAGTTCTTGCCCATGCGTGATGCGTTGCTCGCGCTGTTGGAGCAGACACAGACCATCATCAATACGGGCGATTACACCGACTCTGACGATGTGCTCACGAGGGGTGAGGCATTGAAGAACCAGTTCTCGCACCTGCACAAAGCCCAGTTGGAAAAAATGCAGGAGGGGAACGAGAGCATCAAGTTGTCGCTCGTTTATTTGAACCTGTTGCAGGAGTCGCAGGAGTTGGTGAGCGTCATGCGCCACATGCTTCGTGCCAGCAAGAAATTCCAGAATTAGGCGGGAAACTGCGCCTAATTCTGTTTCTTTTTGTAATTTTGCGCCCTCTTTACGCATAAATAGAAAGATATGGAGTGGTTTCATGAATTATTGTTTGGTTCAGGCATCGGGCATTCGATATTGCTGTTAGCCGTCGTGATATTCGTCGGGATATTGCTGGGGAAAATCAAAATCGCCGGCATCTCGTTGGGCATCACGTGGATTCTCTTTGTAGGCATCATCCTCAGCCATTTTAATATGCGGATGGACCCGGAGGCGTTGCATTTCCTGAAAGAGTTCGGGCTGATACTCTTTGTCTATTCGGTGGGGTTGCAGGTAGGTCCCGGCTTCTTTTCTTCTTTCAAGAAAGGCGGGATGACGCTGAACATGCTTGCCGTGCTGATTGTATTGCTGGGCGTGGCGACAACCTACGTCATCTTCAAGATTACGGGTTTGCCCATCACCACGATGGTCGGGATTCTCTCCGGTGCGGTCACGAACACGCCGGGATTGGGTGCTGCCCAGCAGGCTTATTATGACATGACCGGGAACGAAGGCCCTGAAATCGCGATGGGCTACGCCGTGGCTTATCCTTTGGGCGTCATAGGGATTATCCTTGCCATGATGTTGATACGCTACATTTTCCGCATCAAGCTGGACAAGGAGAACGAAGCCGTCCAAAACCAATCGGAGGAGAAAATGGAACAAGCCACCCATGTATCCCTTCTCGTGAAGAATCCCGCCCTCTACGGGAAGGAAGTCGCCGAGGTGGTTAAATGGATAGACAAGAAAATGGTCATCTCCCGCATCCTGCACGAAAAGGAAGGTTTGGAGATTGCCTATACGCATACCCGCCTGCAGCCGGGCGATAAGCTCTTTGTGATAGCGGCGGCGCACGACATAGATTCCATTGTGGCTTTCATTGGCGAGAAAATCGACATGGAGCGTTCGGAGTGGCTGCATCTGGATGCCAACCTGATATCGCGGCGCATCCTGATTACCCGTTCGGAAATCAATGGCAAATCCTTGGGGCAGTTGCATATCCGTGGAGGCTATGGCGTCAATGTGACCCGCGTTAACCGTGCCGGTGTAGACCTTGTGGCAAGCCCCGGTTTGGAGTTGCAAATCGGCGACCGCCTGACTGTGGTGGGTGCGGACAAGAACGTGGCAAACGTGGAGAAATTGCTGGGCAATTCCCTGCGGCGCCTGCGCGAGCCTAACCTGGTGCCTATCTTTTTGGGCATTGCGCTCGGTATCCTTTTGGGCAGCATCCCGATTGTATTCCCCGGCATCCCGCAGCCGGTCAAACTGGGCTTGGCGGGAGGTCCGTTGATTGTCGCGATTTTAATCAGCCGTTTCGGTCCCCATTACAAACTGGTGACCTATACTACGATGAGTGCCAACCTGATGTTGCGCGAAGTGGGCATCTCCCTTTTCCTCGCCTGTGTGGGTTTGGATGCCGGTGCCGGCTTTGTGGATACTGTGACGAACGGTGGTTTTGCGTGGATTGGTTACGGGTTCATCATTACCTTTTTGCCCTTGATGATTGTGGGGCTGTTGGCTCGTTTCGTCTACAAACTGAATTATTTTTCCCTCATGGGCTTGCTTGCCGGCAGTACCACCGACCCGCCAGCCTTGGCATATTCCAATGGTGTGGCAGGGAATGACTTGCCTTCGGTCAGCTATGCGACAGTCTACCCGCTGGTCATGTTTTTACGGGTGCTGACTGCCCAATTGCTCGTTTTGATGTTGTTATGACGGAAAGTATTGCTATCTTTGTCTGCAAATAAAGAACTATGGCTTTCGGAATCGCAGATTTGAGCATTATCCCCATGCGGAGGGAACAGTCGGAAAGGAGCGAGATGGTCTCGCAAGTCCTTTTTGGCGAGTTGTATGAAATCCTGGAAGAAGCGGAAAAATGGGTGCGCATCCGTTTGGCGCACGACAGTTATGAAGGTTGGATAGACCGCAAAATGGTGCATCCCGTTGCAGATGAATATGCCACACGCTACTCTTCGGAGGAGCAGATGCTTTCTCCCGCCCTGTTCAACATCGTGCGGAAGGCAGGGGATTGGGGCAACCGCTTGGTTGTGCCGGGGAGCGTTTTCCCCTTTTTCGACATTGCGCAGGAGACGATGCAAGTGGGCGAAGACACCTACTCCTTGTTGAGCAAAATGAAAGAAGTCAGCATCGAGAGCGTGCAAAGCCTGGTGGCAGGCAATGCGCTGATGTATTTCAATACGCCTTATTTATGGGGCGGGCGCACCCCTTACGGGATTGACTGCTCCGGGTTGGCGCAGATGGCCTACCGCTTGGCAGGCATTGCCTTGCCGCGCGACGCCTCGCAGCAGGTGCTCTTGGGCGAGGACATTTCTTTTTTGGAGGAGGCGCAGGAAGGCGACTTGGCATTTTTCGGCGATGACGCCGGGCACATCACCCATGTCGGCATCCTGTGGGAGTATGGGCGCATTATTCACGCTTCGGGCAAGGTGCGTGTGGACAAAATAGACCACCAAGGCATTTTCAACGAGGATTTGAAGCGTTATACGCACGCTTTGAAAGTCATCAAGCGCATCATCACCTCCTGAGTCCCCGAAGTCTTACAATTTATCGCAGGCGTCTGTTCCGCAGCAGAAAAGTAAGTCCAAGATGCTGAGGTCGGGAACAAAGGGAAAACGGTCACTGAACGTCTGCCGGTAAGGCTTGGCAGTAAACTCGTATCCCGGCGTGCGGCGCGAAGGCTTGGGGTGGATGGCATTGCGGAGGTCGGCGCAATCCCCCTCGCCGGCAGGAACGTAATCCGCCGTGAAGCGGATGTCTTTTCGGATGCGCAGCAATTCCAGCACCGTAGAGAGCACGGCTTGGTTCAAGTCCCACAGGAAAGTCTCCTGCTTTTGGAAAAAGGGGAGAAGGTCGTCGATGTAGTATTCATAATAAGGAGAGTTTTTGTAGGCAGACTCAATCCCTTTGAAATGCAACTTTTGCCACGGGGTGGAATAGACAATGCGCAGGTCTTTGATTAAAGTCTTGCTGTTGGCTTTCTCGACGGGCACGGTGAGCGGGATGACCCCGTTTGCGGTCAGGATGTTGCAGCGGTTGCGGTAACTCTGCTTCCCGAAGTTTTCAAATTGCTCTACATACACCTCGTCCGCTTGCCGGATGGCGGCAAAATACGAGACGGGCGGAAAATAGGCGGTGCTCAACAATATTTTCTCCATGGCATTCCTAAAATGGTTTTACGGCACAAAATTAAGAAAAAACGAGGGATTGAAAAGTGGGATATTCCGTTGCATTTGAATTTTACTGGCAGATTAATTCTTGTTCTCTTCTCGTTCAAAGCGGAGTTGAACCTGAATTGAACCTAAGTTGAACCTGAATTGTTTCCTGAACAGACCGTCATTGGGGCGGAAATAGCTCGGAAAATGGGCGCAACAAAAATTTAATTGTTAAAATGTGGCAGAATGTTGCAACTTAGTAAAAATATATCTATCTTTCGATTGCAAAATTGCCTGTTCTTTTCGGACGGGGAGAACGGTGGTAGAGAGCAGGGAAAAGGCAGGAAAAGTATTTTGCACAGGGTTCATAAAATAGAAAGATTATGATGGAAAGGAATATCATATTATCAGACCCTTTGTTAGAGCCTTTTTTGCCGGCGATCCGTCGCCGGCAGGAGAAAAGCGCGATAAGAGAATTGGAGTTTACCAACCGGAAAAGGCGTTTGTCGGACGTTTTCAACAATCATTTGTATTTTGGTTTGCATCGGACGGAGGAGGGCTGGGTGTTCCGCGAATGGGCGCCCCATGCCACGGCAATTTACCTGATTGGGGAGACGAACGGATGGGAGCGGCGTGAGGCATTCCGCCTGAAGCCTTTGGCGGGCGGCGTGTGGGAATTGCGGTTGCCGGCGGAGGCGTTGTGGCACGGGATGCTCTATAAGTTGTGGATAGAATGGGAGGGAGGAGCCGGTGAACGGATTCCGGCTTATGTGCGGCGGGTGGTGCAGGACGACATGACCAAGCTGTTTACGGCGCAGGTGTGGGAACCGGAAAAAGGGTATGAGTGGAAATATCCGAAAGCCCCTGCCATCAAGCATCCTTTGATTTACGAGGCGCATGTGGGCATGTGCATGGAGAACCGCCGGGTGTCGACGTTCAATGAGTTCCGGGCGTATATCCTGCCCCGCATTGCCGAGTTGGGGTATAACACCATCCAGTTGATGGGCATCCAGGAGCATCCTTATTACGGTTCGTTCGGCTATCAGGTGTCGAGTTTTTATGCCGTCAGTTCGCGTTTCGGCACGCCGGAGGACTTGAAGCGGCTCGTGGACGAGGCGCATGGCTTCGGTATTGGCGTGGTGATGGACTTGGTGCATTCCCATGCGGTGAAGAACGAGGCAGAAGGGTTGGGCAATTTTGCCGGCGATTACAGCCAGTATTTTTATCCGGGGGAACGCGGGACGCACAAGTTGTGGAACTCGCGGTGCTTTGACTATGGCAAGGAGGAGGTGATAGCTTTCTTGTTGTCCAATTGCAAGTATTGGTTGGAGGAGTTCCGTTTCGACGGTTTCCGTTTCGACGGCGTGACCAGCATGATGTATTGGGACCACGGCGTGGGGCGCGATTTCACGGAATACAAGTTCTATTACGACGGCAACCAGGATGAGGACGCCATCACTTACCTGACGTTGGCGAACAAACTCTGCCACGAGATAGACCCGACGATGATTACCATTGCCGAGGATATGAGCGGAATGCCGGGCTTGGCATATCCGATAGAGAAAGGGGGCATGGGTTTTGATTTCCGGATGAGCATGGGGGTGCCCGATTATTGGATTAAGTTGGTGAAGGAGAAACGGGATGAGGATTGGCATGTGGGGGATATGTTCTACGAGCTGACCAACAAGCGCCGGGAGGAGCACACCATCAGTTATGCCGAGAGCCACGACCAGGCGATGGTGGGCGACAAAACGCTCTTTTTCCGCCTGGTGGACAAGGAAGTCTATACATCCATGAGCGTCTTTGACCACAGCCTGGTGATTGACCGGGGGATTGCCCTGCACAAAATGATACGGCTGTTGACCGTCGCGACGGCGGGCGACGGGTATTTGAACTTCATGGGCAATGAGTTCGGGCACCCGGAATGGATAGATTTCCCGCGCGAAGGGAACAATTGGAGTTATGAGCATGCGCGGCGGCAATGGAGCCTTGCGGACGACCCGAACCTGCGTTTCCGTTTCCTGAACGCCTTCGACAAGGCGATGATTGCCTTGGCAGGTGGGGAGGGGTTCTTTGAACCTGCGCCGGAGCCTGTGGTGAGGGACAATGGACAACAGGTGCTGATGTTCCGGCGGGGCAGGTATTTGTTTGTGTTTAACTTCAATCCTTCGGCGTCCTTCTCAGATTACCGGTTTGAGGCGGAGGCGGGGAAATACGTTTCGGTGCTGGACAGCGACGCCCTTTGTTTTGGCGGTTTCGGCAGGATAGACGACGGGCAGGAGCATTTCACCCTGTTTGAAGGGGGGAAGAATCTGCTGAGCCTCTACATTCCGGCACGGATGGCATTTGTTTTGGAAAGAGTAATTGAATAGCATATAGAGATAAAAGAACATATTATGGCGTATTTAAAGTTTAATAAGGACGAGTTAGTCAATTTGGAATATTCGCTGAAGCGTGAGGTGCTGGCGACCAACCGCGCAGGCGGTTATATGTCCTCGACGATTATTTGTTGCAATACCCGGAAATACCACGGGCTGCTGATTGTGCCGATTGAGGAGTTCAATGACGAGAATCATGTGTTGCTGTCTGCGCTGGACGAAACGATAGTGCAGCACGGACAGGCTTTCAATCTGGGGATTCACAAGTATCCGGGCAATTACGAGCCGCGGGGGCACAAGTATATTGTCGATTTTGAGTATGAGCCGATATTTGCCTTGACTTACAGGGTGGGCGGCGTGTTGTTGAAAAAGGAAATAGTGTTGGTACACAACGAAGGGCAAGTGCTCCTCCGTTACACCCTGCTGGATGCGCATTCAGACACGACGTTGCGGCTGAAGCCTTTCCTGGCTTACCGCAATATCCACGCTTTGTCGAAAGCCAATATGATGGCAAACACCAAATACCTGCCGATTGAGAACGGCATCCGCTCCAAGCTATACAACGGCTTCCCCTCGCTGAATATGCAAATCAGCAAGAAGAACGAGTTTGTGGCAACTCCGGATTGGTATTACAACATCGAGTACATGGAGGAGGAAAAGAGGGGCTACGACTTCCGTGAGGATTTGTTTGTGCCGGGTTATTTCGAATTCCCGATTAAGAAAGGCGAGAGTGTTGTCTTCTCGGCTTCCACGGAAATGGCGGCACCTGCCCGCTTGAAAAAGAAGTTCGAGAAGTTGGTGGCAGAGCGCGCCCCGCGCAACAGTTTTGAGAATTGCTTGAAATATTCCGCTTCGCAGTTCATTGTCCGCCGTGGAAAGGATACGGACATCGTGGCAGGTTACCCGTGGTTCGGGCGTTGGGGCAGGGATACGTTCATTGCCCTGCCGGGCGTGACCCTGGCGGCAGCCAACGACACGAAGACGTGCAAGGAGGTGCTGGACACCATGGCGCGGCAATTGTACAACGGCTTGTTCCCCAACATCGGGAAGGACAAAGGGGCTGCTTACAATTCGGCGGATGCCCCGATGTGGTTCTTCAAGGCGTTGCAGGAATACGGGGCAGCGATTCATGACGATGCCGCTGTCTGGAAGAGCTACGGCGCAAAAATGAAGGCAGTGCTGAAAGCATACCGCGACGGGGTGAACGAGTATGTGAAAATGACGGACAACGGGCTGATTTGGGCGGACGAACCCGGCAAAGCCCTGACGTGGATGGACGCCATTGTGGACGGAGTGCCCGTGACTCCCCGCGGGGGCTATCAGGTGGAAATAAATGCTTTGTGGTATAATGCTATCTGCTATACCTTGAAATTGGCACAAATGGCAGGCGATGACAAATTTGTGACGGAATGGCAGGAGCTTGTCGGGAAAGTGAAGGATAGTTTTGTACAGACCTTCTGGTATGCGGAGATGTCTTATCTGGCAGACTATGTGGACGGGAAGGGACAGAACCTTTATGTGCGCCCGAACCAGGTGATAGCCTGTTCTTTGGAGTATAGCCCGCTGACGGACGAGATGAAACGGGGCGTGTTGGACATTGTGCAGCAGATGTTGCTGACGCCCAAAGGTCTGCGGACGCTCTCGCCGCGCAACGTGTTGTACGAGGGACGCTATGAGGGCAATCAGGCAACCCGTGACAGGGAGTACCACCAAGGGACGGTTTGGCCATGGCTGATAGGTCCTTACATTGAGGCAAATTTCCGCCTGTATGGCAAGAAGTTTGTGAAGACAGCCAAAGAACTGCTGGCAGGCTTCGAGGAAGACATCGCCTACTACGGCGTTTGTTCCATCGGCGAGGTTTATGACGGCAACCCGCCATACATGCCCAACGGCTCGATATCCCAGGCTTGGAGTGTCGGTGAAGTGTTGAGGAGCATGGCTATGGTGAAGAAATATGAAAAGGCGAAAGAGTAAAACTTAAAATGAAAGGCAGACTATGGAGACAAGAGTATTAATGTTCGGCTGGGAGTTTCCGCCTCACATTGCAGGAGGTTTGGGCACCGCTTGCCTTGGACTGACCAAAGGGCTTGCCAAGCAAGGCGTGCAAGTCTTGTTTGTCATGCCGCGCGCGAGCGGGGACGAAGACCAGAGCGCGGCGAAAATCATCAACGCAAGCGACGTGGAGGCATTGTATGATTACCGGGATATCGAGGAGTATTGGAAGAACATCCGCTTCATGGAAGTGGGGTCTAATTTGATTCCTTACATGGATCCGGAACGTTTTGAGCGCGAAGTGAACCGGAATGTCCACGAACGGACGGAGGAGCATAAAATCGGATTCAAGAATAAATACCAGTTTTCCGGGAAGTATGGCGCTAACCTGATGGAAGAGGTCGGGCGCTATGCCGTGGTGGCAGCGACCATTGCACGGCAGCAACAGTTTGATGTCATTCACGCCCACGACTGGCTGACGTATGCTGCCGGCATTGCAGCCAAACGGGTATCCGGGAAACCATTGGTCGTGCATGTGCACGCCACGGAATTTGACCGAAGCGGTGAAAATATCAACACTTTGGTTTACAACTTGGAACGTCAGGGCATGGAGGAGGCAGACCGGGTCATCACGGTCAGCAATTGGACGCGCGATATTGTTGTCCGCCGTTATGGCATTCCGCCTGAAAAAGTGGTGACGGTACACAATGCCGTGGATTTCCAGTCCTATTCCGACATGAAAGTGGAGCGGGGCGTCAAGGAGAAAGTGGTGACTTTCCTGGGGCGCATCACCTACCAGAAAGGACCGGAATACTTCATTGAAGCCGCCAATAAAGTGTTGCAGCGCTATCCGAACGTGCGTTTTGTCATGGCAGGCAGCGGGGACTTGATGGACCGTTCCATCCGCCGGGTGGCAAAATTGAAGATTGCTACCAAGTTCCATTTCACGGGGTTTTTGCGGGGGCAGGACGTACAGAAAATGTTCGCATATAGTGACGTATATGTGATGCCCTCTGTTTCCGAGCCTTTCGGCATATCTCCTTTGGAGGCGATGCGTTCAGGCGTTCCGACGATTATTTCCAAGCAGTCGGGTGTCGCAGAGGTGTTGAAGCATGCCATCAAAGTGGATTTCTGGGATGTGAACGCCTTGGCGGACGCCATTTATGCCTTGCTGGCTTATCCGGCTTTGTCACAATTTGCTTCCAAGTACGGATTGGACGAAGTGAATACTTTGAAGTGGGAAAATGCAGCATTCAAATTGAAACAGATATACGAAGAATTGAAACGATAACAAATAAAATCAATATATTATGGAGAAAAGAACTTTATGCTTGTATTTTCAGGTACACCAACCGGTTCGTTTGAGAAAATACCACTTTTTCGATATAGGCAAAAACAATGATTACTACGATGATTTTGCCAACCGTACCTATACCCGGAAGATTGCGGATCGCTGTTATTTGCCGGCAAACCGCGTGATTTTGGACTTGATAAAGAAGTATGGCAAGAATTTCAAGGTAGCCTTTTCCATTACAGGCTTGGCGATTGAGCAGTTCCAAAAATATGCGCCGGAAGTGATTGACAGTTTCAAGGAACTGGCAGCTACCGGAAGTGTGGAGTTCCTGGCAGAGACTTATTCCCATTCCCTCGCGTGCCTTGTGGACGAAGCGGAGTTTAAACGCCAGGTGAAACGCCATTCGGAAGTGATGAAGGACTTGTTTGGCATGAAGCCCGTCACTTTCCGCAACACGGAATTGGTCTATTCGGATGAGATTGGCGAGATGGTGGCAAACATGGGTTACACGACCATGCTGACCGAAGGCGCCCGTCACATTTTGGGATGGAAGAGCCCGAATTACCTCTATACCAACTCCATCAATCCGAAATTACGCCTTTTGTTGAAGAATTTCCGCCTGAGCGACGACATAGCTTTTCGCTTCAGCGACCAGAATTGGGACCAATGGCCTTTGACGGCTGAAAAGTATGTGTCGTGGCTGACGGCTGCCGACGGGGAGATCGTGAACCTCTTCATGGACTATGAGACTTTTGGCGAACACCAGAGTGCCGGGACGGGCATCTTTGATTTCCTGGCGGCTCTGCCGGGACAAGTGTTTGCCAATTCCGATTTTGAATTCCTGACCCCGAAGGAAGCTGCGGCGAAACACCAGCCGGTAGCCCCGTTGCATGTGCCCTATCCCATCTCTTGGGCAGACGAAGAAAGGGACTTGACCGCCTGGTTAGGCAACGAGTTGCAGAATGAGGCATTCGAGGAATTGTATAAGACCCGCGAGAAAGTGAATGCTCTAAAAGACGAGGCATTGATACATGATTACAATTGCTTGCAGGCAAGCGACCATTTTTATTACATGTGCACCAAGCTCTTTGCGGACGGCGACATCCACAGCTATTTCACGCCATACGCCACGCCTTACGAGGCTTTCATCAATTACATGAATGTGTTGAGCGATTTTATTCTGCGGGTGGACAACGAATATGAGAAACAGAAAGGCAAAACCAGTAAAAGAACCAAGAAGACAACTAAAGAATAAAACAGATGGATAACAGTAAATTGAAGAAACCGGCTTACCTCTTTGAGGTAAGCTGGGAAGTGTGTAACAAGGTCGGGGGGATTCATACGGTGATTTCCACCAAGGCGTTGAACATGGTGAAAGAGTACAAAGACAGCCACATCCTCATAGGACCGGATGTTTGGCGGTATACAGAACAGAATCCGGAGTTCATTGACGAACCCCGGCTTTTCCGTTCCTGGCGCCAACACGCCGCGCAAGAAGGCTTGCGCATCAAGGTGGGACGCTGGAATGTTGCAGGGCAACCCATTGTGATATTGGTGGATTTCAGTACCTTCATTACCCAAAAGGACAAAATCTTTGCCTCGTTTTGGGAAAAATACAAATTGGATTCTTTGAGCGGTCAATGGGACTACATTGAGCCGGCTTTATTTGGATATGCTTCCGGAAAAGTGATTGAGAGCTTCGTGCGTTTCCATTCCGCCCTGCGGCAACAGGTTGTGGCGCAGTTCCACGAATGGATGACGGGCGCGGGTTTGTTGTACCTGAAAGACGCCCTGCCCCAAATCGGTTGCGTGTTCACGACGCATGCCACCGTGCTCGGACGTTGTGTGGCAGGCAACAATCTCCCTTTGTACAGCGAGATGAAGAACTACGTTCCGGAGGAATTGGCTCGGCGTTTCAACGTCATTTCCAAGCAATCTTTGGAAAAAGTGGCAGCCACGAACGCCGATTGCTTCACCACGGTCAGCGACATCACGGCTGCGGAATGCGCCCATTTCCTGAATAAGGAAGTGGACATGGTCACGCCGAACGGTTTTGAGAATGTCTTTACCCCCAAAGAAGAGGCGTGGGAGGACAAGCGGCTGGCTGGGCGCGAGAAGTTGCTCCAAGTGGCTCAGGCGTTGCTGGGACGCCCGGTGGACGAGAATGCCATCATTGTTGGTACGAGCGGACGCTATGAGTTTAAAAACAAAGGTATAGACGTCTTTATCGATGCCATGGGACGCTTGAACAACAACAGCTCTTTGCAGAAAGAGATATTGGCGTTCATTTTGGTGCCTGCCGGGCACGGCGATGCGAATGCTGACCTGTTGCACAATCTGCAACAGCCGAACCAAGCCATGCAAGTGGGCAATACCTACCTGACGCATTACCTCACCGACGAGGCGCACGACCCCGTTATGAACCGCATCCGCTCCCTGAATTTGCAGAACTCGGAAAGCGACCGGGTGAAGATTTTCTTTGTTCCCAGCTACCTGAATGGCGACGACGGGGTGTTCAACATGCCTTATTATGACGTGCTTGTCGGCATGGACCTCACGGTATTCCCCTCTTATTACGAGCCGTGGGGTTATACGCCGTTGGAGAGCCTTGCTTTCAAAGTGCCGACCCTGACGACCACCTTGGCGGGTTTCGGCTTGTGGGTGAAGGAGCATTACAACATGGAGCACCCCGGAATAGAGATTGTCCGCCGGGGAGACAACGACAACAAGAACGTCGCCGCCTCCATTGCCGACTGGGTTAAGGCTTACACGAACAACGACGAGCAAACTGTTGCCCTATGGCGCCAGAATGCCAAGGACGTGTCGCGGATTGCCCTTTGGGACAACCTGGTTGCTTATTACAAGCAGGCTTACAACTATGCCTTGGAGCAGGTGGATGCCCGCTTGGCAGATATGCAGGTGCCTGCCGACGAGAATGTTTCCTACATTGCAAAACAGTTGACGGTCAACAACCCGAGTTGGGTGAGTGTCATGATTCACCGCTCCATACCGGAACGCCTGGGCGCTTTGGAGGAATTGTGCCAAAACCTCTGGTGGTGCTGGCACGACGAGGCGCGCGAGCTCTTCCGGATGATAGATACCGACCTCTGGAGGCAGTGCGGGCATAATCCCATCGCCCTCCTCGATTCCATTCCTTTGAGCCGTTACCAGGAGTTGGAGAACGACGAAGATTTTGTCCGGAAGCTGGAGGAAGTCTACGCAGAGTTCCGCAATTACATGGCATTGAAAGACCACATGTCCGGCGACGGTGTGGCATATTTCAGCATGGAATACGGCTTGCACACTTCCCTGAAAATCTATTCCGGCGGCCTTGGCATCCTTGCCGGCGACTATTTGAAGGAAGCCAGCGACAAAGGCACCAAGGTGACTGCCGTCGGTTTGCTCTACCGCTACGGCTATTTTACCCAGAAACTTTCTGCCAACGGCGAACAGGAATCCGAGTACGACGCACAGGATTTCATGAAAATAGCCGTCACCCCCGTGCGCGACGACGAAGACCATTGGCTGACCGTCACCCTCGCCTTCCCCGGACGGAATGTCTACGCCCGCATCTGGCGCGTAGATGTCGGCAGGATTGAACTCTATCTTTTGGATACGGATTTCGAGGACAACTTGCCCGAAGACCGCAGCATCACCCACCACCTCTATGGCGGCGATTGGGAAAACCGTCTGAAACAGGAGCTTGTCTTGGGCTGCGGCGGTATCCAGGCATTGCGGAAATTGGGCATACATGCCGCCACCTACCACTGCAATGAGGGGCATGCGGCGTTCATCGGGCTGGAGCGTTTGAAGGAATACATCGCCGAGGAGCACCTCACCTTCCCCGAAGCCTTGGAAGTCGTGCGGGCATCCTCCCTTTTCACGACCCATACCCCTGTGCCTGCCGGGCATGATGCGTTCTCCGAAAACATGTTGCGCACCTACATTTCCCACTATGCCGACCGCCTGAAGATTTCTTGGGAACAACTTTTGGGCTTGGGCAAAATCAATGTCGCCGACCCGAACGAGAAGTTCTCCATGAGTTTCCTTGCTGCCAACCTCTCGCAGGAAGTGAATGGCGTCAGCTGGCTTCATGGCGAAGTGAGCAAGGAGATATTCAAAGGCATGTGGCCGGGTTATATGCCCGAAGAACTGCACATCAGCTACGTGACCAACGGTGTGCACTATCCCACGTGGGCGGCTCCCGAGTGGAAACAGCTGGAAGAAACGGCATTCGGTGAGGAATTCCGCAATCACCACTACGACAAAAAATGTTTCGAGAAGATATACGACGTGCCGGATTCTGTGATTCTTGCCATCCGTGCCGGTCTGAGGAAACGCCTGATTGACCACATCAAGCAGAACATCCTCACGGATTCGACGGCAGTGTCCTATTTCACGCCGCGCCAAGTGTTGCAGATTCAGGAGACCTTGCGCGATGATGTGCTCACCATCGGCTTTGCCCGCCGCTTTGCGACTTACAAACGGGCACACCTCCTTTTCCGCAACTTAGACCGCCTCAGCGAGATTGTCAACAGCCCGGAACACCCTGTGCAATTCATCTTTGCCGGCAAAGCCCATCCCGCCGATAAAGCAGGGCAGGACTTGATTAAGCGCATTGTCGAGGTGTCCAAGCTCCCGCAATTCATCGGCAAAATCGTCTTCTTGCCCAATTACGACATGGACTTGGCAAAGAAGCTCGTGCAGGGCGTCGACGTGTGGATGAACACCCCCACGCGCCCGCAGGAGGCTTCCGGCACGAGCGGCGAGAAGGCTGCCATGAATGGCGTCATGCACTTCAGCGTCTTGGACGGCTGGTGGGTGGAAGGCTACCGCCCCGATGCCGGTTGGATGCTCCCCATGAAACGCACGTTCGAGAACCAGGCAATGCAGGACGAACTGGATTCCGAGATGATTTACAACATCATCGACGACGAAATTGCCCCCCTCTTTTACCGGAAAGACACAGCCGGTTACTCCACGGAATGGGTGCAATACATCAAGAACACCATTGCCAAAGTGGCGTCGAACTTCACGACCAACCGCATGTTGGAGGACTATGAGCGGAAATTCTACATCCCCATGTCTGAGCGCTACCATCGCCTGATTGCCGACAACTACAAACTGGCATCGGAAATCACCGCTTGGAAGAGTAAAGTCACCCGCGAATGGGACAACATCGAGCTTGTCTCCCTTGAACTGCCTGACCGTGCCAAGCAATTGATAGCCTTAGGCAAACAGTACGCCGGCACCGTCCGTTTGGAAATCGGCGAGCTGGACATGCACGAAGTAGGCGTAGAACTCGTCGCCGCCGAGCAGAAAGACGGCAAAATGGTCATCCGCGAAAAACACGACTTCGCCCCTGTTTCCCAGGAAGGCAGCATTGCCACCTACCACATCGAAGTCACCGCCGATGCCCCCGGTCTCCTTATGCTCGCCATCCGCATCTACCCCAAAAACGACCTGCTCCCTCACCGCCAGGACTTTGCCCTGGTGAAATGGCTGTAAGTCATTGGGATAATATGCAGCGGCTTGTCTTGATGATAGAAAATAGGAAATGCTTAAAACACATTTCCTATTTCTTTTATTGCGAATCACCTTTCTATATTGTATGTGAAATAGAAAAATTGATAATATAATTATTTGGTAATGTGAGAATAAATGATTATATTTGCATGTTGTAAAAATGAAAATAAACGCTTTATTTTCATCTAAATGTAATACTATGGAACAAAAGCAGGCAATTATATCTAAAATCAATCGGAGTAAGAAAGGCACTATTTTTTTGCCAGATAGTTTTCTGCCGATAGATACACGTCATGCTTCTAATGTCCTGGCTGAACTTGCTAAGAGTGGAAAATTAGTAAGAATTGCTTTTGGGATTTACGTAAAGCCTGTTATGTCAAGTTTAGGACCGGTTATGCCGACCCCTTATGAGATTGCGGAAGCCATAGCCAAACGCGATGATGCTAAACTATTGCCTCATGGTACAACGGCTGAAAATTATCTTGGTTTTTCAACTCAAGTGCCGATGAATATCATTTATCTGACTTCTGGAACTCCACGGAGACTAAAAATAGGGAAACGCACGATTATTTTCAAACATCGTGTTCCAAGCACTTTTGCTTACCGAGGAAAAATAATGCCTATACTTGTATTGGCATTACAATCTATAGGACAAAGTAATATTACAGACAATACACTTGCCATCGTGTATAAAATCTTGAAATGTTACCCAGAAGAAAACACTTGGCAGAATGACATAGCACATGCTCCTCTTTGGATAAGATTAATAATAAAGAATATAAAGGAAAAAATGAATAGCCATGAGTAGGTGGATTGATGCACTTGCGCCTGATAGGCAGCAGTCTGCATATATAATTGCTGAAGAAAAAAGGATCACAGACAGTGCTGTTGAAAAAGATTGGTGGGTAACTGCTGTGCTCAAGGTATTATTTTCTTTATCTCCGGCTCCTTATATGCTTTTCAAAGGTGGTACAAGTTTAAGTAAAGGATGGAATATTATAGATCGGTTTTCTGAAGATATAGATATTGCTTTATATCGGGATTTCTATCTTTATGAGCTGAATAAAGAATGTGCACAAGCTGCTACAAATAATCAAATTAAAAAACTTCGCATGCTTAATTGTGATTACATTTTAGGTGATTTTGTAGAGGAATTAACTGTGAAGTTTATGGAAAACGGACTAACAGGTTGCAAGGCGTTTCCTGTGACGCATCGTGATGACGGCATATTAATCGACCATGATAGCGATCCGGCGGTAATAGAAGTGCATTATACCCCTACGTTGAGTACAGACCAATATGTCAGACCGGTAATTAAAATAGAAATCAGCTGCCTTGCAATGAAAGAACCGTATGAAGTCAAGCGCATAGCATCGCTTATAGGCGAAGCATTTCCGCAACTTGATGACGAAACAATGGCTGATATCCCCACAATAACGCCTGTCCGAACATTTCTTGAAAAAGCATTTTTGCTTAATGAAGAGTACCAACGTAGAAATCCACGCACAGACCGCATGAGCCGTCATCTTTATGACTTGGAACGCATGATGGATACGCCGTATGCAAAGGCAGCTCTTGCTGACATGTCTCTTTACAGGGAAATCATAGAACATCGCCGTCGTTTTTATCATGTAGGTGGCGTGAATTACGATTTGAATTCTCCTGAAACTATCGCTTTTTGCCCGACAGGAGAAATCCGTAACAAGATGGAACGTGACTACGAGGTGATGAAAGCATCTATGATTTATGGAGACAAACTTCCGTTCGATATGCTTATCTCTCGGCTTGAAGAACTCCAATCCCGCTTTCGAAAATCTTTGTTGGATTAGCAATAAAGAACCTTTTCCCGCTACCTGTTTCGCTGCTGTTTCGCTCGTTGTGTGCAGCTGCTTCGTTGGGCAAGCTATCAGCTCCCCAACAGCAGCGCAACACCTCCGGCACAGGGGTAGGGAGGATAGGGGGAAACAAGAGAGAGGGAAACTGTGTCTTCTTGCTCCTGCCTGCTTTGTTATTTCAATTTTGTCAATACTACTTTGTCCGGAATCCAGCAATCTGTAGGTCGCTCGATAAATTCAAAGTAAATGGAATCTTGCCCTACAAAACTAATTCGGGCTGTCCCGGTAGAAACGCCGTACATGCTTTTGACGGAAGCTACTAATTCGCCGTTTTCTACCGTTCCTTGGATGGTAATGTCGTCATCCATGGCTGCATCAATTCGTTGTCCGCCAAGCATTACAGAACTATGGTTGCCGCTTACAGAAGTTCCTTTTTGTTCTAACTTTAAACTAAAACTTGCACTTTCACTTTCATAATTCCAATGCCCGGTGAAATCCACGTCCGCTGCCGTGGCTAAAAGTGAAAATAGCAATGCTAAAATAAAACTTTTCATACCTCTTCTCTTTAAAATTTGCCTCTAAAGTACTAAAAACAATCCATTTTCATTGCATATATCGGAAACTTTTTTTGTTGCATTTTTGTTATAGATGCCACTCTTTTTCAAGTATGCCTCCGTTTTTTACATGGGATTGGCTAAGGATGCGCCCGGAATGGGTCGGAGATGATGGTGTGTCTTTTGGGTATTGCCGGGGCGGCAGCCCGACGAGTACCGGGGGAATACCCAACGGGTACCGAAGGTAACGGGGCGCATCTCAAGCCCATCCGGTGCGAGGGGTGGGAATGGGGCGGGAGGGATGGGGGGCGGCATGCTGCCTTGATGGCGGTCTGAGGACGGGCAAGACAGGGGTTGTTCAGGGGACACGTCCGGTTCACTGGTGGTTATTCCCCAGTCCTCGCCCGATCTGGATGGGCGGAGGAAGAAAGAATCATGAAAGGGGAATGGAAGGTGATACGGGAACAGACCGCGATTTGGATTGGAATAGGGGAGGAATGGGGCGATAATGGCATGAGGGCAGACGGAAGTTGCCCTTGTATTGCTGGAGGGAAAGGGGTGGCATGCGGTGTGGTTATTTTGCGCGGTAGCCGGCAGTGCGGAGGAGGGTGAGCACTTTTTCACGGACGTCGCCTTGGATGAGGATTTCGCCGTCTTTGGCGGAACCGCCCGTGCCGCATTTGTTTTTGAGCAGGCGGGCAAGGGCGTCGAGGTCGTCGGAGGTGCCGACGAAGCCTTGGACGAGGGTGACGGTTTTGCCTTTGCGTTGTTTGGTGTCGGTGACGACGCGGAGGTTCTGGTGTTCGGGGGCAAGGGTTTCAGGCTCTGCTTCGCCGGCGTATTCGTAGGCAAAGTCGGGATTGGTGGAGTAGACCACGTTGATTCTCTTTTTTCTGTCGTTGCTCATGGCATGAATGTTTTTTCGCGTGTTGCTGTTTTCTTAAGGAAAGCACAAATATACGGCTTTTTGTTTAATTTTCCCTTAATCCATTGTTTCATGGAAAATAGAAAGTAATTTTGCAATCGTTATTGAGAACCGCAAACTATAGATGCAATGAATAAAATTCTGAAGAAAAGGTATTTCTCGGAGCGTGTGGTGCAGCTTGTCGTGGAGGCACCGTTGATTGCGCGCTCGCGTAAACCGGGTAATTTTGTGATTGTGCGCGTCGGTGAAAAGGGCGAACGCATGCCGTTGACTATTTCCGACGCGGATGAAGAAAAGGGGACGATTACGCTTGTCGTGCAGAAGATGGGCGTGTCGTCGACGAAACTTTGTGACTTGAATGAGGGCGATTACATCACTGACCTCGTGGGTCCGCTGGGCAAGCCTACCGAAATCAGCAAGGTGGGCACGGTGCTGGCGTGCGGCGGCGGTGTGGGCGTGGCGCCCCTGTTGCCGATTGTGCGGGCATTCAAGGAGGCTGGCAACCGCGTTGTGAGCGTGTTGGCTGCCCGCACGAAGGATTTGATTATATTGGAGGATGAAGTCCGCGCCGCTTCGGACGAGGTGATTATCATGACGGATGACGGTTCGTATGGCGAGAAGGGCGTGGTGACTGTGGGCATGGAGAAAGTTATCCAACGCGAGCAGGTGGATTTGTGTGTGACTATCGGTCCTGCCATCATGATGAAATTTTGTGAGAAACTCACCCGACAGTATAATATCCCGACAGTGGCGAGCCTGAATGCCTTGATGGTGGACGGAACGGGGATGTGTGGAGCTTGCCGTGTGACTGTGGGAGGAAAGACGCGATTCACTTGTGTCGATGGTCCGGAGTTTGATGCCCATGAGATTGATTTCGATGAAATTATTTCACGTTTGGGTGGTTTCAAGAAGGATGAGGCGGAGAAGATGGAGGAGTTCGTGCATCTGCATGAGGATGTGGTGGGCAACCGTAATGCGGATTGGCGCAAGGCGTTGCGCGAATCCATGAAGGCAAAGGAACGGACGGAGATTGAGCGTGTTGTGATGCCGGAGCGTCGTCCGGAGGAACGCATCAAGAGCCAGCGCCTGGAAGTGAACTTGGGGCTGACGAAGGAGATGGCGATGCGCGAGGCACGCCGTTGCCAGGATTGCGTGAACCCGACCTGTATGGAGGGCTGTCCGGTGGGGATTGATATTCCCGGTTTTATTAAGAATATTGAGCGGGGTGACTTCCTGGAAGCGGCTGCCGTGCTGAAGAAGACGAGTGCGCTGCCGGCTGTCTGCGGACGGGTTTGCCCGCAGGAGAAGCAATGTGAGTCGAAGTGCTTCTATTTGCAGAAACTGAAGAAGCAGCCGGTGGCTATCGGTTATCTGGAGCGTTTCGCTGCCGATTTTGAACGGGAGTCCGGGCAGATTGCCATTCCTGAGGTGGCTGCTCTGAACGGCATCAAGATTGCCGTGATTGGTTCCGGTCCGTCGGGTTTGTCTTTTGCCGGCGATATGGTGAAACGCGGGTATGACGTGACGGTGTTCGAGGCGTTGCATGAGATTGGCGGGGTGCTGAAATACGGTATTCCGGAGTTCCGTCTGCCGAACCGCATTGTGGATGTGGAGATTGACAATTTGCGAAAAATGGGCGTGAAGTTCGTGACCAATTTTATAGTTGGCATGACGGAGGACATTGAGCATCTGAAACGCGAAGGGTTCCAAGGCTTTTACATTGCGTCCGGTGCCGGTACTCCGAAGTTTATGAATATACCCGGCGAGAATGCGAATGGCGTGCTTTCGTCTAATGAATACCTGACTCGTGTAAACCTCATGGGAGCTGACAATGAGTTTGCGGACACGCCTGTCTACCGTGGCAAGCATGTCGTGGTAGTCGGTGGCGGCAATACTGCCATGGACTCTGTGCGTACGGCAAGGCGTCTGGGTGCGGAGAGTGCCACGATTGTTTACCGCCGCAGCGAGGCGGAAATGCCGGCACGTGTGGAGGAAGTCAAGCACGCGAAGGAGGAGGGATGTGAATTTCTGACTCTCACGAATCCTGTGGAATACATTAAGGATGAGCGTGGTTACGTGAAACAGGTGCGCGTGCAGCGGATGGAATTGGGCGAACCGGATGCCAGCGGGCGTCGCCGTCCTGTGCCTGTGCCGGGCAGTGAGTACCTGTTGGATGCCGACGTGGTGGTAGTGGCAGTAGGCGTTTCGCCGAACCCGATTGTGCCGCGCTCGGTTGCCGGTCTGGACATTTCGTCGAAAGGCACGATTGTTGTGGACGACAACACAATGCGTTCCAATTTGCCGGAGTTCTATGCCGGTGGAGACATTGTGCGGGGCGGTGCTACTGTTATCCTTGCCATGGGGGACGGCAGGCGCGCTGCAGCCAATATGGATGCCGCTTTCCGCAATAAATGAATAGATTGGATAGCATGATTTTATGATAGCAAAGGGGCTGCGCTGGGAGAAAAGGCGCAGCCCCTTGTTTTTGGGTTGCTGGTGATTGGTTTAGAAATTCAGGCGGATACCTGCCAGGGCGGTGGCGCGGGGCATGGGGTATCCGGCGTTGATTTCGTAGCGTTGGGCAAGGAGGTTTTCGCCTCGTGCCCAAAGGTCAAGCCAGCGGGTGGCGTGGAATTGGGCGTGGAGGTTCCAGAGCACTGCATCTTCCGTGGCGGTGCTGCCGCGTCCGTTGGAAGGGACGGCGGTGTAGAGGTTGCCGAGGTATTGAATGCCGGTGGAGACTGACCAGCGGGGACGCGTGTAGAGTGCGCCTGCATACAGTTTATGCTCCGGGGCGGCAAGGACGGGTGTTTCCATGTGGAGGAAGCTGTAGTTGGCATCGATGCTCCAATGGGAGCCGATGCGCCAGGCGATTTGGGCTTCTGCGCCGGTATTGCGGATGGTGCCTGTGTTTTGGTTGAGGGGCGTTGCTCCTTCGCGCGGAACGGTAACAATCAGGTTTTTGGCATGGATGTGGAAGAGGTTTACACCATAGCGGAAGCGTCCGTTGTGGAGGGGTTGGGAGAGTGCCAGCTCGTAGTTCCAGAGGGATTCGGGACGGAGGTCGGGATTTTGGGGCGGGAACATGTACATCTCGCGGAGGGTCGGGTAGCGGAATCCTTTGGCTGCAGAGGCTTTGAGTTCCATGGCGCGGGGCAGGTGGAAGGCAAGCCCGAAGGCGGGGATGTATTCCGTACCTACGTGGGAATGGTGGTCGATGCGGATGCCTGCGTCGATGGTCAGCCAAGTGCCGAAGTTCTGGCGGAAATCGACGTAGGCGGCTATTTCGTGGTTGTGCTTTTCCACGTAGTCGGTGCGTTCGCCTTTCTGCTCGCCTTCTATGACTTTGTTCCATTTTTCACCCCCGAAACGGTACCAGTCGATGCCTGCCGTGAGGCGGTTGCCCCGGAAGAGCCGCCCGCTCTGGTAGGCGGAGATGCCCATCATCTGGTCGTGGGAGATGAAGCGGTAGTCGCGGGGATTGCTGTCGTCGTCGGGGTCGATGGTGTAGCCGTCATTAATCCAGTGGTCACCCCAGTTGTAAAAGAAACTGAGCGCCCCGGAGGTGTTGGCATAATTGTTTTCAAGGGCGAAGGAAGCCATGCCCCGGGTGACGCGCTGGTCTGCGTCTTCGAGCAGTTCGCTGAGTGAGCCGGGTTGGGAGGCATTGAAGTGGGTGACGTTGGCATCGGCGCGGACGTTCCAGTTTTTGGTGAGGTCGTAGCCGAGCTTGGCATATCCGCCGAATTGCTCAAAGGCGAGGTTGGGGCGGTGCCCGTCGGTGCGATTGTAGGAAAACGACGCGATGGAGGAAAAGCGGCGGATGCGGATGCGGTTGGTGGCTTCGGTTTCAAGCGTGTTGTAGGAGCCATAGCCCGCGCGGACATCGGTGCGGATGCCGTCTTGGTGCATGCGGCGGGTGACGATGTTGACCACGCCGCCCATGGCGTTGGAGCCGTAAAGCACGGAGGCAGGACCGCGGAGCACTTCTACGCGCTCAGCCAGGAGGGACTGGGCGGCGTCGGCGATGGGATGCCCGAAGAGCCCCATGTATTGGGGATGCCCGTCGATGAGCACCATGAGCCGCCCGGAGCTGCCGCTAAGCCCGCGCAGGGAGATGCCCCCGGCAGCCCCGTCGGACACGCCGTAGCCCATGATGCCGCGTGAGGTAACGAACAGCCCGGGGATTTGTTCGGTGAGGATGGGGAGCAGTGAGGGTTGCAGGCTTTGCTCGATGACTTCCCGTCCGAGAATGGAGACGGTGAGGGGGAGGTGGCGGATGTCGGTCTCGTTGCGTGTGCCGGTGACTACGACTTGCCCGATGTCGTAATGGCGTGAGATGGCAGTTGTGTCGGCTTTTGTCGGTGCTGCCTGCTCTTGCGCTGCAGCCGGGAGGCAGGCAAGCGCGAGGAGGGGCAGGGTGAGTATTCTTTTGTTCATGTTGTCTTTTTTATGGTTTTATGCCAACAAAGGTAAAAGAAAAATTTTTGGTGAGTGGTGAATAAATTACGGATATTCTAACCTATATTACAGATTTTTTTTGTTTACCTTTGAAGCGATAAAGTAAGTCTAATTTGAAACTAAAACATTATGAAATAGAATCGTTTTAGTATATCTGAATCAACTAATTGAATTTGGCGATGTGAAAAGGAAAATTATATTAATTAAATACAGAGTTATGGATAGAAAAATGAAATTTATTTTGGGAGGATGTATTGCCTCATTGTCTTTGTTTGCTGGTCTCTACCTAAATTGGGGGCATTCTGATCAGTGGAATATGTTAATGGCTAATGTGGAAGCCTTGGCGCAAGGTGAAGGAGCAGGAGGAGAATGCCCTAATGGAGGATATTGGGCAACAGGAAATCGAGATGAAGATAAAGATACCTACTGGGAAAAAGTGGATATTAAAACAGGTATTAGCCTTGGACTTTTTAAAGATAAGCAGGGAGAAGCAGAAGCTGGTATAACGTGGCGGCAGGTTATGACCGTAGCTTATTTTTGTGATAATAGTTCTGAGGCTCCATGTTTGGTTTGTAATCGTTATAAGCTTTGATTTTTTATGACTTCTTTGTTTACTTAACTGCAAACAAAGAAGTCATTTAGTTTGGAAATTATGAAGATAGCAATATTTATTCTTTCTATATTTATTTTATGTTCGTGTCATCGCGATGTGTCTGAGTATGCAAAGGTGATTATAGAAGATAAAGGAAATGAGTGGTCTTTGTATGTGAAAGATGATTCAACGCAGGTTTTGATTCCTTTAGAGACTACAGAAGAATCATTGATTGGGGAGTATGATCAATTATTGATGACTGATTCATTGATTTGTGTACTTGATTATAGTAAGTCTAGGAGTATTTTTATTTTTGATGGGAAGGGGAGTTTTAAGTGTAAAATCATGAAAGTAGGCAGAGGACTGGGAGAGTATGTTTTTCCGGATGGGATGGCGTTGAAAGGGGACACCCTTTTGATTAATGATCGTGTTGGTCGTAAAATGTTGTATTATGGTTTGGATGGTACTTTTTATAAAGAAGTGCATTTTGGAGACTACCGTCCGATTCCGTTTGTATTAAAGGATTCTGCTCATTTGGCATTTTGTTTTTCGATGCCGGGATTTACAGAAGATAATGCAGAGGTTGTCGTAACTGATTTGAACGGGAAGTTTACAGAACAGTATTTCAAACGTCCGGGTTTAACGGATGAACAAGGACGTTTCTTCCTTCCGGAATATTTTGCTCAAAACTCTAATGGCATTTATTTTATCCCTATTTTTGAAGATAAAATATATCAGTTGACGGATGATTCTGTTAAGATGGTGTTTGATTTTCAGTTTAAAAATTTCATGTATTCTTTTTCTGAAATTGGGAAAAAATCCATCGTTGAGCATGAAAGGAAGTATTCGTATTTTGGTGATTTTTTTATGACGGATGAGGGTGATTTTGTCTGTATGATTAATCGAGGAAATATTCATATAGTAGATTTGTGTGGTAATATCTATACAGGTGAGTTGCTGACTTGGGAAGGTGATAGGTCTATCAGAGGCACATATAAGGATTATTTTATTACGACAACTGAATATGAAGAAGGTGAGGATGAAAGCATAGGGAATAATCTTGCGCTTTTGCTGATAAAAGGGAAACGGTTAATGGATAGGGAATAAAGTTTGATTTTCTTGTAGGGAGAATTAAAACTAAAAATGCTATCTTTGTGGCATGATTCACGTGAAATTAATAGTATTTTTAGAATATGATGATTGTTTTCTACGAGAAGGACAGGACGGTGTATGCCGTGCATTATGAAACTACGGAGCAGGCTTTGGACAGAAGCAAGTTGGAATGGTTGTTCAGTGGGGCGCGGCGGTTGCCGGACAGCGCGTTGGCAGGGTATTTTGTCGGACCGCGGCGGGAGATGATTACGCCGTGGAGCACGAATGCCGTGGAGATTACGCAAAACATGGGCATTGGCGGCATCGTGCGCATCGAGGAGTTTACCCGCACAGAGGACGAGCGGGCAGCGTATGACCCTATGTTGCAGGCTTTTTATAAGGGCTTAGACCAGCATGTTTTTACAATAGACAAGCAGCCTGACCCGGTGGTGTACATCGAGGACATCCGGGCATACAACGAGCAAGAGGGGCTGGCATTGAGCGGGGAGGAGATTGCTTACTTGGAGGGGCTGGAGCAAAAATTGGGGCGGAAGCTGACGGATTCCGAGGTGTTTGGCTTCTCGCAGGTGAATTCCGAGCATTGCCGGCACAAGATATTCAACGGGACTTTCATCATCGACGGCAAAGAACAAGACTCTTCGTTGTTTAAGTTAATCAAGAAGACTTCGGCAGAAAATCCGAACCGGATTGTGTCTGCTTATAAAGACAATTGCGCCTTCATCGAGGGGCCTCGCGTGGTGCAGTTTGCCCCGCAGACGGGCGATAAGCCTGATTTCTATGAGATGAGGGATATTGATACGGTGATTTCGCTGAAAGCAGAGACGCACAATTTCCCGACAACCGTAGAGCCGTTCAACGGGGCGGCTACGGGAAGCGGCGGCGAAATCCGCGACCGCATTGCCGGAGGAAAAGCTGCCTTGCCCTTGGCAGGGACGGCGGTGTACATGACTTCTTATCCCCGCATGGAGGCATCCCGCGCGTGGGAGCAGGAAATTGCCCCGAGGAAATGGTTGTACCAGACGCCGGAAGACATTCTCATCAAGGCGTCGAACGGGGCTTCGGATTTTGGAAATAAGTTCGGGCAGCCGTTGATTTGCGGTTCGCTCTTGACGTTTGAGCATGAGGAAGACGGGAGGACATACGGATATGACAAGGTGATTATGCAAGCAGGCGGTGTAGGTTTTGCCAACCGGGAGCAGGCGATCAAGGGTACGCCTGAGCCGGGGGAACAAGTTGTGTTGTTGGGTGGCGACAATTATCGCATCGGCATGGGCGGCGGAGCCGTTTCATCCGTGAATACGGGCGTATATGCGGGTGCCATTGAGTTGAACGCCGTGCAGCGGTCGAACCCGGAAATGCAGAAGCGTGTGTACAATGCCATCCGCACCATGGCGGAGAGCAGGCGCAATCCGATTGTTTCCATTCATGACCACGGCGCCGGCGGGCATTTGAATTGTTTGTCGGAATTGGTGGAAGAGACGGGTGGCATGGTGCATATTGAGAAGTTGCCGGTGGGCGACCCCACGCTGTCCGCCAAGGAGATTGTGGGGAATGAGTCGCAGGAGCGCATGGGCTTGGTCATGAAAGAAGAGGACGTGGCAACCCTGCAACGGGTGGCAGACCGTGAGCGTGCGCCGATGTATGTCATCGGGGAGACGACGGGAGACCATCGCTTTACCTTTGAGAATGCGAAGACGGGCGAGAAACCCATTGACTTGGAATTGAAAGACATGTTCGGCAATCCGCCCAAGACGGTAATGGAAGACCGGACATTGCGCGAAAAATATGCCGAGCCGGCGTATGAAGAGAAACGCCTGGAGGAATATGTGGAACAGATATTGCAGATAGAAGCAGTTGCTTGTAAAGACTGGTTGACCAATAAGGTCGACCGTTCCGTGACGGGCAAGGTGATGCGCCAGCAGTGCGTAGGTCCCTTGCATTTGCCGTTGAGCGACGTGGCAGTCATGGCATTGGATTACAGTGGGTACCGTGGTATTGCAACTTCCATCGGGCATGCGCCCGTGGCGGCATTGGCGAATGCGCCTGCCGGTTCGCGCCTGGCAATAGCGGAGGCGTTGACCAATCTGGTGTGGGCGCCCGTCGAGCAGGGATTGCGGGGCGTGTCGCTCTCGGCAAACTGGATGTGGCCTTGCCGGAATGCGGGCGAGGATGCCCGGTTGTACCAGGCGGTGCAGGCGGCGAGCGACTTTGCCATTGAGTTGGGGATTAACATTCCGACCGGCAAGGATTCCCTGTCCATGACGCAGAAATACGACGATCGGAAGGTATTGGCTCCGGGCACAGTGATTATTTCGACGGTGGGAGAGGTGACGGATTACCGGAAGACAGTGGCTCCGGTGCTGAAGCCGGTGGCAGAATCGGAGATTGTGTACATAGACTTTTCATTTGATAAATTGAAACTTGGCGGCTCAAGTTTTGCGCAAGTACTGGGGCGGGTAGGGCAGGAGGTGCCGGACGTAAAGGATGCCGGCTATTTTGCCAAGGCGTTCGGTGCTGTGCAGGCATTGGTGGAGCAGGGAAAGATTCTTGCAGGGCACGATATTTCGGCAGGCGGTATGGTCACGGCATTGTTGGAAATGTGTTTTGCTGACAACCGCGCAGGCATGGAAGTGGACTTGTCCCATCTGGCGGAGAAGGATATCGTGAAACTCTTGTTTGCCGAGAATCCGGGCGTGCTGTTGCAAATCCGGGATGCGGAAGCCAAAGAGGTGGCTGCAGTCCTTGAAGGGGCAGGCGTGGCATACGCCTTTATCGGCAAGCCGGGCAAGGCAGGCGAGTTGTGCATTCGGAAGGATGGACAGGCGTGGACGTTGGATGTGGCTTCGCTGCGTGACTTGTGGTTTAAGACTTCTTATTTGTTAGACCGCCGCCAGAGTGGGGAGGAGAAGGCATTGGAGCGTTACAGGAGCTACAAGCACAATGAATTGAAATATACATTCCCGAAAGGCTTTACGGGAAAGTTGAAAGACCTCGGCTTGGATGCCGGTCGCAAGGCAAAATCGGGCATCCGGGCTGCGATTATCCGCGAGAAGGGCTGCCAGTGCGAGCGCGAGACGGCGTGGGCATTGTACCTTGCCGGTTTCGACGTGAAGGACGTACACATGACGGACTTGGTGACGGGGCGTGAGACGCTGGAGGACGTGAACATGATTGTCTTTGTCGGCGGCTTCTCCAATTCGGATGTGTTGGGGTCGGCAAAAGGCTGGGCGGGCGCATTCAAGTACAACGAGAAGGCGCGTGTGGCGTTGGAGAACTTCTACAAGCGGGAAGATACGCTGAGCTTGGGCATTTGCAACGGCTGCCAGTTGATGGTGGAACTGGGCTTGGTTTATCCGGAGCACCGGGAAATGCCGCGGATGTTGCACAACGATTCGCACAAATTCGAGTCGGGCTTTGTGAACGTGACGGTGCAGAAAACCAATTCCGTGCTGTTGAAATCCTTGGAAGGCAGCCGGCTGGGCGTGTGGGTGGCTCACGGCGAAGGCAAATTTGATTTGCCGTATGCAGAGAGCGAATATGCCATCGCCCTGAAGTACAGCTACGAGGCTTACCCTGCCAATCCGAACGGCTCGGCTTACGGCACGGCAGGCATTGTGAGCAAGGACGGGCGCCATTTGGCTATGATGCCCCACTTGGAACGTTCCATTACGCCTTGGAATTGGGCGTATTATGACGAGAACCGCCCGGACGACGAGGTGAGCCCCTGGATTGAGGCATTTGTCAATGCACGGAAATGGGTGGAAGAAAGAGTGAAATAAAGTTTATATTTAACATTAAAATGAGGGTGGTGCCCAAATGCCTGTCATACTCCTCCGTCTGCTTCGCAGCCACCTCCCCTATCTCAGGGGAGGAGCTTGAATGCCAGATATTTTAAATTCTCCCCCTAAGATAGGGGGAGTACCCCGAAGGGGGGAGGGAGTATGATAAAAAGGTATTGGGGTACCACCTCTTTTTAGCCTATGGAATGCAATAGAGAAACGATATATGCGCGGGCAGTGGAATGCCGCCGTCATTTTCACCGCTTCCCTGAAATCTCCACGGAAGAAAGGGATACGCAGGCTTACATTGCCCGGATATTGGATGAGTTGCAGATTCCCTACCGTCAGTACGGGACGGGGATTATTGCTACTTTAGGCAGCGGGGAGCCTTGCGTTGCCTTGCGGGCAGACATGGATGCCTTGCGCGTGAAAGAAGAAACGGGATTGCCCTTTGCTTCGGCGGTGGAGGGGAAAATGCATGCCTGCGGCCACGACATGCACCTGGCAATGCTTTTAGGTGCTGTCATGCGTTTGAAAGCCACTGAGGGGGAATGGCAGGGAACGGTGAAAGCCGTCTTCCAGCCCAGCGAGGAGAAGCGTCCCGGCGGGGCGCGCCTTTTGCTGCCCCATTTGTTGGAGCCGCCTGTTCCCCGTGCCATTTTTGGGCAACACGTCTTTCCTGGCTTGCCTGTCGGGCAGGTAGGCATCCGTTCGGGCGCTTTTTTCGCCTCTTCGGACAACATCAATTTTGCCGTAGAGGGCAAAGGCACGCATGCCGCCATGCCCCATTTGGGCTCTGACCCGATATTGGCAGCGACGGCATTGATACAATATTACCAGACCATTGTCACCAAATGCCGCGATCCTTTCGATCCGGCAGTGCTTTCCATAACCTCCATACACGGGGGTACGGCAAATAATGTGATTCCCGACCGGGTGGAGGTGAAGGGCACTGTCCGGACGCACAACAATGCCCTTCGCCATCACATTTTCGATTTGATAAACGAGAAATCCCCTGCGATATGCGGTTTGTACGGTTGCCGTTTTGTCCCGGACATGCCTTGGAACGGCTTGCCGCCCTTGGTGAACGATGCCGGTTTGGCAGCATTGGTGCGCGAGTCGGCTCACGGCATAGCCGAAGTCGTGGATTCTCCCCGCCTGGCGTTGGGCGAGGATTTTGCCATCTATTTGGAAAAATTGCCGGGCGCTTTCTGGACTCTGGGCGTTTGTCCGCCGGAACAGCCGGCAATGCCCCCGCTCCACAACCCCCGCATGTCTCCCGACGAACGCGCCCTCCCCATAGGAATAGACCTGCTCTATGCTGTCTGCACGCGGTTCCTGAAACAAGCGGCAGGCAGGTGAACGCCTGTTTGGCTGCTTTTGCCCGGCGGGGTCAATAGTCGATGGTCTGCAACTGGAAGCCTTTGCCGGGGACGGAGCGGAGGGCGACTTCAGGGATAGCCTCCAGCATTTTGCGCAGGCGGCTGGCGTAATCGTGCAGTTGCTTCTGTTTGCCCTTGTTGTAGACGCCCCAGAGGATTTGGCAAAGCTCCTCGGCGGTGACAAAATGGTTTTGCTGCCGGCAGAGTTTGGCAAGGAACTGACCCGGCATGCCGGAGAGCGGGACAGGCTTTTCGTCGAGGTAAAGGGTGAAAGTCGAGGCGTTGTACCAGCTGCTTTCATTGAGGTAATACACTTCGTCTGCCGCTGCCGGTTCGCTTGCGGGGAGTGTGCCTTGGCTTGCCTGCCATGCCCTTTCGATGCGCAGGCATATCTCTTCCGTGCTTGAATCCTTGCGGATAAAGTCGGCGCAACCGTTTTTCAATGTGGCTGCGGCATATTCCGTGTACGAGCTGAGAATCAGTATCGGCACTTGGGCATCCGTCCGGCGGATGGCTTCGGCGGCTTCCAGCCCGCTGATGCCCGGCATGCGGTAATCCAAGACTACAGCGTCGGGCTTCTCCTCGCCGAAAGCCCGGAGCGCGGCTTCCCCGTTGTGCACCGTCCGCACCCGGAAGCCGTATGCCTCCATCTCGCGGGCAAACCGCGCTGCCGTTTCAAGGTGGTCTTCGGCGTAAAGGATGTCCAGTTTCTTTTCCATGGTGTTTTCTGTAGTTCTGTTTGCCCGCAAAGGTAATGAAAAATCCGGCGTTTTCCTACAGCCGTTGCCATGCCGTCATCTGGTCGAGCAGGTAATTGATGCGGTGCAGCAGGCGGTCATAGCGTGCCGTGTTCTCTTGCAATTGCGCAGCCAGCCCTTGCGTTTCGCCCCGGGCGAGGGCTGCTGCCATGCGTTCCTCTGCCTTGCCGGTCTCTTGCAAGCCTTCTGCCACGCGGTGCAGGATGCCTTGGGCTTTCCCTTGTTGGAAGCGGGCGAATGCCCGTTGCCGGCGGTCGTGGCGGCTGAGCAGGCAGCCTATCCACAGCGCAAGCGCTGCCGTTGCGAGGCTGGCGGCAATCCAGCCTGCCTGCCGCGCGAGGGCGGCGCCCCACGGGAATGCCCATTGCGCCTCCAGGCGGTGCCCTTCCACGTAGCCGAGCGGCAGCGTGTCGCGGAGCGGCAGGGCGATGCGTCCCGGTCTGGCACTGTTGCGGTCAATGGTTTGCCCTGTGCTGTCCCGGCGGACGAGGCGCAGGGGGCTGCGGTTTGCCGAGAGCCGGCGGTACCATGCCTCCACCGAGTCCGTGTGCCAGCGGTCGTCGCGCAGGTCGTACAGCAATCGCGTGTACAGGTCGAATTGGTTGGTATAGTCGCCCATGGGGACGGCCGTCTCCCGGAAATTCCGTTGGACGATGACGGCCTGCGCCGCATAGTCGTTGCGGAAGCCGGTGGTGTCCACGCGCCAGCGGAAGCCGGCATCGTTGGCTTCGTCTACGGCTTCTGCCAGGATTTGGCTTTCCCGCCGGAGGAATTCCTGGCGTTCGGCGGCAAATCCCGCAGCCATCCACACGCCTCCGGCCACGACGGCAAGCCCCGTGAACCACTGGTAGGCGAATGGCGGCAGTTTGGACGGGCGGGGCAGTTTGCCGGGATGGAAGACGACGGTGCAGGTGGTGCCCCCGCCTTGTCGCGGGACGATGCGGATGTGCCCGCCGTAGAGGCGCAGCGTCCGCCGTACATAGGGCAAGCCCCAGCCGCTGTGCCCGGATGAAGGGGAGGCTTGGAAGCCGGGGCGGAAAAGCCGCCGCCGCTCGTGCCGCCCGATGCCTTTCCCCCGGTCGCTGACGCTGAGGGCAATCCGTCCCCGGCTTGCCTGCCGGCAGCGGACGGTGATGCCGCCCTCCCCGCCGCCGTGGCGCACGGCATTGTCCAGCAGGTTCTCCGCCCAGTGGCGGATGTGGAAGGCGTTGCCAGTGATGCAGGGGTCGCTGCATTCGAATGCCAAGGCAATGTGTTGCCCCGAGGCGGCTGCATGCCGGGCGACGACGCTTTCCAGAAGGGCGCGGAGGTCGAAGCGTCCCGTCGTGCCGGATGCGCTTTCTTGCCGGTCGGTGTGTTCGTTGAGCGCCTGCGCCTCAACCGCCATCTGCTGCGAGAGTCGCCGGGCGGACTCCAAGCCGGCGGCGGCTTGCCCTGTATCCCCTTCCGCGAGGCGGGCGGCAACCTCCTCTTCCAGGCGGCGGTTGGAGCAAATGGGCGTTTTGAGGTCATGGGCGGCAGCCAGTTGCCCGTCGAGCGCATCGAGCAGCAGCCTTTCCTGCCGTTTCTTGGCAGAGAGCAGCATGCCGTAGGCGCCCGTCAGGAGCAGCAGCCCGCACGAGAGCAGCAAGCCTGTCCGTTGCCGCTGCCAGAACACCGCGAAGGGCATCCGGAACCGCGATTCCAACGTGTCTGCATACACGTTGCCTAATTGGAAAGGCGGGAGGCTCGGCTCTCCTTCCTGCCTCCTGTTTCTTGCCGGCACGCAGTCCATCACCCTGCCCGTTGCGTCCCGCCGCGTGAATGCGATGGAAAGCCCCGGGTAAGGGTTATACCGCCGGAAATGCGAAGCCATGCTGTCAATTGACCATGTCGTGCGGGCGAAGTCATAAAAAGTTCTATTCTCGTAAATATTAACTAATTTCCTGTCTGTATAAATATGAAAGAGATTGCCATCCACTTGATATTCCAAGAACATATAGTTCTTCCACCGAAGGTCTAAATAATACTCCTCTTTTCCCCGACGTTCCCATTCTTCATTGACGATAGCATCTTCAACAAAGCGTTCGATTTCCTTCCCGAAAGTCTGTGATTCTTTCCGGTAAATAACGCCTACCCAAGCGGTTTCCATGACAATGACCAGGACGAACAGGGCGGCGACAATAATCCGTTTCTGTGTCTTGTTGATTTTCATTCGGGTAAAAGTAGGGGCTAAGAAACGCATTTCCAAAAAAAATACCCGGAAATTTCCGGAAAAAATTCAGAACTTTTTCAGTATGCTTTTGTTTGCAGGAATGGATGGAATACGCTATATTCGCCGCTTTGAACCAATAAAAAATACTATGAAATCAAAACACTTTATAATTGGAATGATTCTGGCAGTGAGCGGAATCGCAGTGATGGCAGCCTGTTCCCGCGAGGAAAAGCTGCCGGGTACGAAACGGGCGGAATCTGCCTACGAGCGGATGGGGCGCCTGCACAACGAAGGCTTGGACTACGTCCTTGCCCGCATCGTGGCAACTGCCCCGGCGACCAAAAGCGGGGGGCGGGTGATTCCCCCACAGGAAGAAATTCGGGCAATGTGCCGGGACTTTGCCTTGCGGCAGGGCGAGCCGGCAGCCCCTGCAAGCAAGTCGGGCGACCCCTCGGCGGACGACGTGTGGAACAGCCTTTCCGCCGGGCAGCAGGGGTGGTTGGAACAGGCAAAAGCCTGCATCTTCACCGCCCCGCAGGGCGAAGTGGAAGCCCTGATTGCCGGTTTGTCACGCTTGGAGGAGCAAGTGCAAGCCGATGCCTCCCTGCCGGCAGCGGAGCAGGAAACCATCCTCTATGTGCTGGCAGTCTGCCGTTACTCGGCTGCTTATTGGGCAGAAAATTATGAAAAGTGGCGAGTGGAATTGTATGGCGTGGAATCCCTGTCCCCTGCCCGCACGCGTGCAAGCGACGAAATGCGTTATGTGAGTAAAGAATGGTGGGAAAAATTCAAGCATTTGGTTTGGGCGGACGGCGTAGGTGGTGTTCCGGCTGAAGATGGTGGTTATTATATCGAAGTATCTACTGCAGCTTCTGTAAACTCAGGTATCTATTAGTTTCTTATTGCAAAACCCATAAAATGCTTCCCAGGCGCAGCGCGGTTGCCGTTGCGCCTTTTTTATCCCTTACACTTTTTCGTTCAATCGGATTGAAAATCCGATTAGTCCAAGACCGACACAATTGAGGATTGGGAAGTGTGTTGATTACCAGTTTATTGAAGCTCTAATTACGTTCTGTTCAGGTAACATTTCCGGTTCACTTCCGGTTCATCCCCAGTTCAACTCCGGTTGGAACCGGGCGGGGAACGGTTGGGCAAGGCGGTTGAATCCCCGTTGTTCTTTGAGCAGGGCGCAAGGTATCGGGGAAAACTTCCCCTCTTGGAGCAGCGTGAAGGGGCGGCGGTGTCCGTGCTGTCCGCTGCCTATGCGCTCTATGGTTGGTCTCTGGTTCTCCCGCCTTTCTTCCGGATATGCCTTGTATCTCCCGTGGTTGGGGGCGTGGGATGTTCGCAAAATGTGCGGAGAATCTGCGGCACAAGTAGAGAGGGACTCAAGAGGGGAGGAGGCTTTGGCGGGGCAGTTTTCAGCAAACGGTATGCCAAAGGTATGGTATCGGGCATCCGAATTTTCGGGAAATTTTCAGAACTTTTTCAGTATGCTTTTAATTGTTTTTCACAAATTCTCCCTATATTTTTGTTGCAGGATTTATGTAACGCTTCTTTTGCGCGCAAAGAAGGGAAACCTGAAAGCCTAAAATGGAATTATGATTAATTAAAAAAATGATCTATGAGAAAGATTGGTATTCTTTTGTTTGCACTTGCCTTGGGAGGCTCGGCAAACGTGCAAGCGCAGAGCTTGAAAGACTTGTATCCTGCAGATGCAGAAGTGGTGGTTACTCCTTTGCCATTCGCCTGGGAGAAATGCTCGCCTTACCTCGACCCGGTGGTGGAGTTCACATGGGGAAAAGGGAAAGGGTTGCCGTTGTTTTCTTACCGGGATTTGAACGGGACGGTGCAGAACACGGAAGAGGAGGAGTTCACGCATGTGTTCCGTCACTTTGAATTGCCTGAGAAAGGTTGCGAAGTGTTGGCGGTATCAGTGGAGCGTTCGCGTTACATCCGCCATTTGCTGTTGGTGTACAAGGACGGTAGGCTGACGGATTGGATGGAGGCAGGCATTTCTACCAATGAAAACCTTGCCACGAAGCAGTGGAAAATCGAGGCAGACGGCACGGTGGAAATCTATTCATTGAAAGTATTGGGCAATCGTTCCGTGCTGTTTGATGAGGATTTTAATACGGTTCGGATGCAGCGCGAGGATGATGTCTATCAAATTGACGACAAGGGCAAGTTCAAGCGCGTGGAGAAAGCCAAGTTCCCTGCCCGCGAGTATTCCAAGGCGGAGTTGCAGGACAAGGAGCGGAACATTTGGGATGATTGAGTAATGGTGTGGTAATTTTTAATTTATAAATAGGTTATGAGAAAATTATATTTTGCATTATTTCTGTGTGTAACTGTATTTTCGTGTTCGGTGGATGATGTTACACCTAAATTAGAAATGGAAGAAGTGAAGTACACATCCATGACTAAGCATGAATTTATATTATTGTTATCTGGTAAGTGCTCTGATTTTGAAATTGAATTTTTGAAAAGGCTTCCAGAAGATATTGAAATTTGTGTGTATGAACCTGGTGTTAAACAATATCCAGAATTGAAAGAGGAGGAATGTGATAAATTGGTTGATATATTGAATAATGGTAGGTTTAATTTAACAGACCAACTTCTAAGTGATGATTTTAGTTTAATTACAAGATTAAAAACAAAATCTGAAGGTTTTGATGATCCGTTTCATAATCCGGGAATTGACCATGGTGATGATGGGGATTTGGAGATGAAAGTTGCAAAATCGATGTTTGTAAATGTTGCTTCTCTTTCTTCAACTATTGGGGGTAATGTAACATCTTATTTGAGAGCAACATTAAATTATGAATATGATTTGGCCTCTCATAAAGTTTTAAGTGCTACCAGTATAATTTGTGATGTAGTTAATGGGGGAAAGTTTTCAATAGATGAATTGGTGTTTGATTGGGTGGATAAAGGAAGTGCATTAAGCGTAGATTCAAATAGAGAAGGGCTTATCTATAATATTAATGGAAATGTTATATTAGGAAAAGCTTTTGGGAGTTATGGTGTAGGTTTTGTTTGTGAAAAATATAGAGGTTTAACCGGAGCAACTTTGGTGCCATGGGAATAAAATATAAATTGCCGTTATCCGCTCTGTTGGTTTATTTCCTATTTTATCTTTTGTGGGGAATACATGCAGGAATGGGGATTTTGCAGCAATATGTAGATATTAATGGCATATGGTGCATTGTTATAGGATTAAGTGTACTATCTTGCTTGTTTGAATGGCTGAAATGGAAAATATTAAGAGCACCAAAGATTAATATTTATGCAATTACAAAGTGTTTTTTAGTTTTGAATTGTAGGATTTTCTACGCTAATTTGATGAAAAACGCTCTATTGTCTTTGTTTTGTTATGGTGTTCTTGCTTTGTTTTTTTCAGCTCTTGATTGCAGGTATTTGACATTGTTTTTCTTGCTGTTTTTTCTTAATGTAAACAATCTTTATCGGATTGTTGTTGGAAAAAATGTATCTGAAAACTTGTCTATGGAGAATCATAAGGGATGGTTTTCTCAGATTTGCTTTGTAAAGGAGAGCAAACAAGGTGACGTGTATTATGTGACTTATTCAGTGTTAAGAAAATTGCAGGTAGATAGAGATATTGAGTAATAATGAGGGGAGTATTTTTTATTTTTGTTTGTCTGGCGTGCTGGCAGTGCCATTCGCCGCAGTATTCCGGGAAGTTGCGGGAGGCGTTGGAGCTGGCGGGGGAGAACCGGGGGGAGCTGGAGCGGGTGCTGGCGCATTATGCCGGGGGGGCGGGGGGGGGGGAGGGGGGGGGGGCGGGGGGGGGTGGTGGCGGATTAGGCGGGGGGGGGGGGGGATTCGCTAAAGTGGCAGGCGGCGTGCTTCTTGATAGAGAACATGCCGGGGCATTATACGGCGCACGGGAGGGTGCTTGATTCGTTGCGGAGGAGGGTGGATAACGACAGGGCAAGTTATTTTGCCCGCAAGGCGATGGACGTGATGGCGAGCGCGGTGGAGGAATGGGAGGACAAGGCAAGGCGGGAGGAGGACGTGCGGCATGTGACGGCAGATCTCTTGATCCGGCATATTGACGGGTGCTTTGCGCTGCGGGAACGTTTCGCATGGTGTGGGGGGATGCCACTGAAAGATTTTTTCCGTTACGTGTTGCCTTATCGCATCAGCCATGAACGGCTGGATGGATGGCGGGATTCCATCGTGCCGTTCTTGCCGGAAAAATACCGCATCAGCGACGACGTGTGCTATGACAGCAAGGAAGCAGGGAAGTACCTGCAAATTGCAGGGGAGCAGGAGATGGCTTTCAGCGACACGCTTGTAGACCAAGTGAACCGGGACTTGACGGGCGACTGTGTGTATTTGAATTTGATGCGCCTCCTTCGCAAACGCTTAGCAGGGATGCCCACAGCGGTGGATTATTTCCCGCATTATGCCGACCGCAACGGGATGCACTGCTGGCTTGCGGAAGTGGATGCGCAGCGGCTGAATCCGCACATTGGGGATGCGTTGCCGACTACGCCCGCCAAAATATACCGCAAGACATTTGAACGCCAACGGGTCGTGGAGGGGAAGCCGGGGGAGACGGTACCGGAGTTGTTCTGCGATCCATTTGTGTCAGACGTGACAGAGGAGTACCTCCGGACGGCAGACCTTGTCGTTCCGGCGGCGTTCCGGGTGAAGGGCAAGCCCCGGCATGCTTATCTGTGCGTGTTCAGCGATTTGGATTGGCAGCCGATAGCCATTGGCAATTGGGAGAAAGGAACGGCGAGGTTTGAGAAGGTAGGGAAGGGGGTAGTTTATTTGCCGGTGTATTATGAGGGGCGGAGGATGCGGGCGTTCAATTATCCGTTTGTGTTGGCTGTTGACGGGCGGATGGCGTTTTTAGAGCCGGATGCGGGGGATACGCTCCGCCTCAGGCTGGAACGCAAATATCCATACGACGAGTTGCAGTATGAGTATAGTGCCGGGCTGGCAGGTGCTGCCGTGGAGATTGCGGACATGCCGGCGGGGAAGGGTTTTGAGGTGGTGGCTCATCTTCCGGAGGAGAACCATTATTATTTTTCAGTTGTGTTGCCGGACAGCCTGCCGGCTTGTCGCCATTGGCAATTGCGGACGTGGGGGTATGCTTATTTCGCAGAGGTCAGGTTTTATGACCGGGCGGGAGTGCTTGTGCCAGCCGATTCGTTGGTGTATCGAAGCAGCGCATTTGACGGGGATGTGTTGACGAATGTCCGGGCAGACCGGATCCGGGCGGATTTCAAGTCACCGGTTCGGGTGTCGCGGGTCGTGTGTCTGCCGCGGAGCGACGGGAACGGGGTGTATCCGGGGGAGGAGTATGAGTTGCTGTATTATGCTGCCGACGGGTGGCAGTCGCTGGGGCGGAAACGGGCGGGGGATTATTTCGTGGAGTACGGGGCGGTGCCTGCCGGCGGGCTGTATTGGCTGCGGAACCGCACGCGGGGCGTGGAGGAACGGGTGTTTACCGTGCAGGACGGGCGGGTGCGGTTTTGGTAATTTGTGTTCGGAGGTTTTTATTGTGAGTTTTTTTATTTACCTTTGCCCTATAAGATTTTGTCATGAGTAATTTTGAAATACAGTTGAAAGAACAAGAAAGAGTTGTTGAGAGAAATAAGACCAGACGGGAGAAATTGGCGGGATATTTTTTTGATTTGTCCAAGCTAATCTTTGCGGGTCTTGTTGTCGGTAGTGTTACACCATTGTTTTCTGATGAGGGCAAGGGAGTGAATTGGATAACGCTCGTGATGGGAATATTAACGACTTATGTATTGGCTTTTAGTGCAAACAGAATATTAAAGTAATGATGTTATGAACACATTGGATATGTTATTTTTGATAACGGGGATTGCAGGAGTCATTTTTGTAGCATGGTCTTATACTAAAGCGGGGAAAAAATGGCTTAAGAACTTGTAGGTTTTAAGAGGTTATTTTTGCATGGAAATTATGAAGAAAGGAGGAATCGTTTATGTATGCGGTTAATTTGAATAGTGAGCTTTTTCGGGAATTGAGCTATATTGCCGATGATGAGGACAGCTTGAAGAAGGTGGTGGCGTATGTGAAAAAGGTGGTGGCTCACCGCCGGGAGCGGGAGCAGGATGCCGCGCTTTCCTGCGTGGCGGAAGAGGAGGAGGCGTATCGCCCGCTGACGAAGGCGGAGGTGAGGGCGAATGTGAAACAGGCTTTCCGGGAGGCTAAGTTAGTGCGTGAAGGAAAATTGGAAGCCATACCAGCGGAGGATTTGTTTGATGAATTGTAAGATTTCTGCAATCCCCAGTTTCAAGAAGGACTTGAAACGTTTAGGCAAGAGGTATCGTTCACTGAAGGACGATTATAAGAAGTTGCTTGTTTCTTTGCATGAGAATCCTTTGCAAGGGGTGGATTTAGGCGGAGGATTGCATAAGGTGCGGATGGCTATTACTTCAAAAGGAAAGGGGAAAAGCGGGGGGGGCACGGGTAATTACTTTGGTGGCGTTGGTGTCGGCAGAGGAAGGTGAGGTATTGTTGCTGACGATGTATGACAAGTCGGAGCGGGAGAATATCAGCGACAGGGAGTTGATGGATTTGAAGGCGGAAGCAGGTTTGAGCGAAGGATGATGCGTTTGCTGTATTTTTTGTTTTGGTTGGCGGCGGCAGGGACAGTGTACTTCTTGCCGGATGCATTTACTGACCGTTATTTTATTTCCGGGCAGTTGTGGGCGTGCGGGTTGGCTGGGGTTGCGGGAATGGTGTTGGCGTATGGGAAGGGAGTGCGTTGCTCGCGGGTTGTGGCGGTGTTGGGCGTGGTGTTGCTTGCAGTGTGGGGGTATGGGTTTGGGGAGGGATATTTGGGGTGGCAGGCGTTGGCGGTGTGTGGGGCGTTGTGGTTGCTGGCATTGGTGGCAGGCAGCGCGGGGGAAGAGGTGGCTTATCGGGATGTGTATTTTGTGTTGGCATTGTCGTTGGGGGTGGAGGCAGCAATTGGCATCGGTCAGTTTGCAGGGCTTTGGCGGGGAGGAGGGCAGTTCCGGGTTGTGGGGACGTTTGACAATCCGGCAGGGCTGGCGGCATACGCGGCGGCGTGTTTCCCGGGTGCATTGTATTTCTTGGGTGTGCGGGAACGGTGGGGGCGGGTGTTGGGGTGGAGTGTGTCGGTGCTGGCAGTCGTTGCGGTGGGATTGTCGGAATCGCGTGCCGGGCTGGTGGCATTGGCAGCAACGGGGATGCTTTATGTAGCGGGCAGCCGGAAATGGGAATGGCGGATGGTGCGGAGATGGGGAGCGGTTGTGGCGGTTGCGGGCGTGTTGGCAGGTTGGGGGCTTTACTTGTGGAAACAGGATTCGGCGGACGGGCGGCTGCGTGTGTGGCGATGCACGGCGGAGGTGATGGCGGATGCGCCCGTGGCGGGGCATGCGGCGGGGAGTGTCCAAGCGAAATATATGGATTATCAGGCGGCTTTTTTGGAAGGGCATCCGGAGGAACGTTGGGGGTGGCTGGCGGACAACGTGAAGCATCCTTTCAATGAGTATTTGAAGGTGGGGGCGGAATGCGGCGTTATGGGGTTGTTGGCAGTAGCGGTTGGGCTGTGGTGGTTGTGGCATGTCGGACGGCGGGGCGGACGGGAGCGTCGCCCGCTGTTTTTGGGCGTAGCGGGGATAGCGCTTTGCGGCTTGTTTTCTTATCCGTTGAATTATCCGGGGGTACAAGTGTTGCTGTGTGTGCTGTTGGGACTGATTGGACGGGGAGAAAAGGAGGTTCGCTGGCGGGGTGTGGGGGTATGGATGGGAGTAATTGTTGCGGCATTGGCGTTGGCGGGGTTTGCGGTATATTGGGGATGGGCGGAAGTGCGTTGGAAGCAGTTGAGCGGCGAGGCGTTGCGGGGAGGTTTTGAGGAGGCGGAGAAGGGGTATCAGGAGTTATATCCTTTTCTAAAAGAGAATGCATTGTTTTTATATAATTACGGGGCAGAGTTGCATCATGCAGGGCGTTGGACGGAGAGCCGGGAGGTAATGGAGGAGTGCGAAAAGCGGTTGAATGACACAGATGTGCAGATGCTCTTCGGCGATAATTGTGAGCGGGTGGGAGATGATGCCGGGGCTGAAAGGCATTTCCGGCAGGCTGCGGCGATGTGCCCGGTGCGTTTTGTGCCGCCTTACCGGTTGATGAAGCTGTATGAGCGGACGGGGCGGCACAAGGAAGCCTGCCTTTTGGCTATAGAGTTGGTGGAGAAGCCGGTAAAAGTGCCTTCTTATACGGTGGAAAAAATCAAGCGGGAATGCCGGGAGGTGGCAGGGAATTAGTTGGTGCGGATTGGTCTTGAAAGGCAGGAAGTTTTGTGTTTGGGGGAATTGTTGCCTGTTTGGAGGGGATGAAATAAGGGGTGGCAATACAAAATCTGTTTGCAGATTTTGTATTGCGTTCGCCTTTGAGTTTATTTGCTAAAGAGTAGATGTGTTTTAGGATTTAGCGGGGGCATTTGCCGGAGAGGCATTCCCTTTGCCTTTCCCGTGGCGTTTGCCGTTTTTGCGATGGTTGTTGTGGCGGTTGTTGCGACGGTCGCCGGAGGCTTTGGGGCTGTAGGCGGGGGCTTCGCCGAAGTGGACAGGGATGGGGATTTTGTAGATGTCCTTTTCGATGAAGGTTTCGATGCGATGGAATTTGCCTTGTTCTTTCTCGCTGACGAAAGTGATGGCAACGCCGTCTGCATTGGCACGGGCGGTGCGTCCGATGCGATGGATGTAGTCTTCCGGGTCGTGGGGCACGTCGTAGTTGATGACGAGGGCGATGTTGTCGATGTCAATGCCGCGGGCAACGATGTCGGTGGCGACCAAGATGTTGATTTTCCCGTTTTTGAAATCGAGCATGACGTTTTCGCGTTGTTCCTGCTCCAGGTCGGAGTGCATGGCTGCCACATTCAGGCGCTGGCGCTTCAGGGCATAGGCGAGGTCTTTTACTTTCTGCTTTGAGGAGGAGAAAATAATGGTCTTTTTGTCCGGATTTTTTGCAAAAAGCTCTAAGATAATCGGCATTTTCTGTGTTTCATAACAGATGTAGGCAGATTGTACGATGGCGTCGTTGGGTTTGGAAATGGCAATATTGATTTCTGCCGGGTTGCGAAGGATTTGTTTTGCCAACTGCCGGATTTTCGGAGGCAAGGTGGCGGAAAACAGGATGGTCTGCCGCTCCTGGGGCAGGTGTTTGACGATTTGCATGATGTCGTCGAAAAAGCCCATGTCCAGCATGCGGTCGGCTTCGTCCAAGATAAAGTAGCTCACCCGCGAGAGGTCGATGCCGCTATTGGTGAGATGGGAAAGAAGGCGTCCAGGGGTGGCAATGACCACGTCGGCACCCATGAGCAAGCCACGTTTCTGCTGGTCCCAGCCGGCACCGTCTCCGCCGCCGTACACAACGCAGGTTGAGATGGGTAGAAAATAGGTGAAGCCTTCGAATTGCATGTCAATCTGCTGTGCTAATTCGCGGGTGGGTACCATGATGACTGCACGGATGCAGTTGTCCGGGTTGCCTTCCTGCACCAAATGGTTGAGCAACGGGAGCGTGTAGGCAGCCGTTTTGCCTGTACCGGTCTGCGCGCATCCAATGATGTCCCGTTTTTCCAGCATGACGGGGATGGTCTGTTCTTGGACAGGGGTCATTTCCTTGAAGTTCATAGCTTCAATTCCTTGTAATATATTCTCTTCCAGGTCTAATTCGTCAAATCTCATATCCGTGTAAATATGTTTAATCTTTGTTTGCGTTGCCAAAGGTACAATTTTCTGGCATTATTTTTGAATGATGAGGATAGATTTAAGGGAATATTTAATATATTCGCGGAAAATTTGAGAAGTATGGAGATATATCGGTTTTGTAAATATCAAGAAAAAAATATAACAGATGAGTGAGAGATTTGGAACTGTGACACAGGTAATCGGACCTGTAGTAGATGTCATTTTTGAGAATGGCGGGGAACATTTGCCGCCGATTTATTCGGCATTGCGTATCGACCGCGATAATGGGGAAAAGTTGATTGTCGAGGTGGAGCAGCACATCGGGGAAGACACGGTGCGTTGCGTGGCGATGGATACGACGGACGGCTTGCACCGTGGCATGAAGGCTTTGGATTTAGGCAGGACGCTGTCAATGCCTACCGGCAAGCAAATCAAAGGACGCTTGCTGAATGTCATGGGTGACGCCATTGACAAGTTGGGCGACTTGGATTATACGGATACTCTCCCGATTCACCGGGAAGCCCCGCGTTTCGAAGATTTGACCACGACGCAGGAACTTTTATTGACTGGTATTAAGGTCATTGACTTGTTGGCTCCCTATTCCAAGGGCGGAAAAATTGGTCTTTTCGGTGGTGCCGGTGTGGGCAAGACGGTGCTCATTATGGAGTTGATTAACAATATTGCCAAAGGGCACGACGGATTCTCTGTTTTTGCCGGCGTAGGCGAACGTACCCGCGAGGGGAATGATTTGCTGCGTGAGATGATAGAATCCGGCGTTATCAAGTATGGCGAGCAGTTTGAAAAAGGCATGGAGGAAGGTTTGTGGAATGTGGGAGACGTAGATAAAGAGCAGCTTTCGCAGTCGCAGGCAACCTTGATTTTCGGGCAGATGAACGAGCCTCCCGGCGCGCGTTTGCGGGTGGCATTGTCTGGACTGACGGTGGCTGAATCGTTCCGTGACTCGAATGAGGGGGGAAAAGAGGTGCTGTTTTTCATTGATAATATCTTCCGTTTCACGCAGGCGGGTTCAGAAGTGTCGGCATTGTTGGGGCGTATGCCTTCGGCTGTGGGTTACCAGCCGACTTTGGCTTCGGAGATGGGTAAATTGCAGGAGCGGATTGCTTCTACGAAATATGGTTCCATTACCTCCGTGCAGGCGATTTATGTGCCGGCGGACGATTTGACTGACCCGGCTCCGGCAACTACGTTTAGCTTTTTGGACGCGACAACAGTGTTGAGCCGTAAGATTGCAGAGTTGGGTATTTACCCGGCAGTTGATCCGTTGGAATCCTCTTCCCGGATTCTTGACCCGCACATTGTGGGTGAAGAGCATTACGAAGTAGCCCAGCAGGTCATCGGCTTGTTGCAGCATTATCAAGAGTTGCAGGACATTATTGCCATCTTGGGTGTGGACGAGCTTTCGGACAGCGATAAATTGGTCGTGAACCGGGCACGTCGGGCACAGCGCTTTCTGTCACAGCCGTTCCATGTGGCTGAGCAGTTTACGGGGCTGCCGGGTGTAATGGTGCCGATTGAGGAAACCATTCGCGGATTCAAGATGATTCTGAACGGTGAGATGGATGAATATCCGGAACAGGCATTCATGAATGCCGGCACGATCGATGACGTGATAGCTAAAGGCAAGAAGATGATAGCCGAAGCAAAGGGAAAGTAACTGAGGTAAAACAATTCAAAAAGGCGAAAAGGTTATGAAATTGGAAATTATATCTGCTGACAAGGTGTTGTTCAAGGGTGATGTGCAACGGGTGACATTGCCCGGTTCGTTAGGCGCTTTTACGGTGTTGGAGCACCATGCTCCGTTGATTTCGACCTTGACGCGCGGGACTGTGGTTTACGATACGCCAAACGGGGCGAAGGAAATGAAAATCGATTCAGGAATCGTGGAAGTGTTGGATAACCGGGTGGTTGTATGTATTAATTGAACGAAGAACAGGGAGTGGCAATGATGAAGATTTTGAAATACATATTATTGAGCGGATTGTTGTTGTGGGCAACTGCCGTTTCGGCGGCAGGCACGGAGGAGGCGGATGGGGAACCTTTCAATCCGAAAGAGGTGATTTTCGAACACTTGGGGGATGCCTACAGTTGGCACGTGTTCCATTGGAATATCCCTTTGCCAGTCATTGTGCGCGATGAGGCAGGTGGTTGGCACGCTTTCAGTTCTGCCCGTTTGCAGCACGGGGGCGAATACGAGGGGTTCCGCATCGCTGAAGAGGGTGCTTATGCCCACAAAGTAGTGGGGACAGGTGCTGACGGCAAGGAGTACCGCCCATGGGATTTTTCGATCACCAAGAATGTCTTGGCATTGATATTGTGCGGGTTGGTGATGTTCTGGTTGCTTTTCCCTTTGGTGCGTTGGTACAAGCGGAAACCGACAGAAGCGCCGCGCCGCGTAAAAGGTATGATGGAAGCCTTGGTGGAATTCTTATATAAAGAAGTGATTGTGGCGATACTAGGTGCTCATGCCAAGCGTTATGCACCTTATCTGCTGACGGTATTCTTCTTTATTTTGGTGATGAACCTGATGGGAATGATTGTGATATTTCCCGGCGGGGCAAACCTGACAGGAAACCTTGCCATTACAATGGTGCTGGCATTGTGTACTTTTGTGGTCGTGAATGTGTCGGGGCGTAAGCATTATTGGAAGGATATTTTTTGGCCTGATGTACCAGTATGGTTGAAATGTCCGGTGCCGATGATGCCGCTTATTGAATTCTTTGGAGTGCTGACGAAGCCCTTGTCACTAATGATTCGTTTGTTTGCCAATATGTTAGGTGGCCATATTATTGTCTTGGTTTTGATTTCCTTGATTTTTATCATGTCGGCATTTGGGGCGGCAGCAACAGGCGGAGCTACGGTGGTTTCGGTGATTTTTGCCGTTTTTATGAATACGCTTCATGTATTGGTGGCGTTTATCCAGGCGTATGTGTTCTTCATGCTGTCGACCATTTTCATTTCGTTGGCAGTGCCGGAGAGTGCAGGACATAAAATAGAGAAACAATAAAATAGAATATTAAGAACATAAACAATTTAATTTAGAAGCTATGTTAAGCATGATTTTATTACAAGTGGCAGCCGGAGCGAGTCTGGCAAAAATTGGCGCTGCAATTGGCGCAGGTATTGCTGTTATCGGCGCAGGCTATGGTATTGGAAGGATTGGTTCGAGCGCAATGGATGCAATAGCCCGTCAGCCGGAAAAAAGCGGAGACATCCGTACGAACATGATTGTAATTGCCGCCTTGATTGAGGGTGTTGCCTTGTTTGCAGTGATTGTTTGTATTTTGGCATTGTTCGTGTAAACTATGGAATTGTTTAAACCGGAATTCGGGCTGGTGTTTTGGATGCTGGTAGTCTTTTTGATTATCCTTGGCATCCTGGCAAAATACGCTTGGCCTGTAATCATCCGAAGTATAGAACAACGGGCAGAGTTGATTGACAACGGAGTGGTGTATGCCCGGAAAGCCAAGGAGGATTTTGAGGGGGCGAAAGCCAAAATTGAGGAGATGATGGCAGAAGCCCATCAGAAACAATTGGAGGCTTTGCAGGAGACCGAACGCATGAAACGCGGCTTGATTGAGAATGCCCGCAAGGAGGCGGCTGCCGAGGCACAGAAGGTGCTTGATGCAGCCCAACTCTCCATCGAGCAGGCAAAGCGCGAGGCTGAATTGCAAATCCGCCGGCAAGTCAGCGAATTGTCGTTGGAAATTGCCGGGCGCGTACTCCGCAGGAACCTTTCCGCTGATGCTGCCCAAACCGAGTTGGTCAACAAAATGCTGGATGAATTGGAAAACAAATGATAGAGGGAGGTCACTATGAATGAAGGCTTGATTGCAAGACGCTATGCCCTGGCGATATTAAAAGTCGCCCAAAAGGAAAATGCAGCAGGGGAAGTCTATGAAGTCGTGAAGCAATTCGAACAGAATTACGTGGCTCATCCCGGCTTGCACAAAGCCTTGGTGAATCCCGTGGTTTCTACCCGTGACAAAGAGTCCCTTATTGTTGCTGCCCTTGGGCTGGAACACCCCGGTGAATTGTACCTCAGGGGAATACGCCTCTTGATTGCCAACCACCGGGAGATGTACATTCGCCTTATCGGTTTGATGTACCAGAAACTCTACCGCGAAGTCTACCGTATCGGGAGGGTGAAAATCATTTCGGCAGTGAAATTAGACAACAAGACCTTGGAACGGGTAAAACGCCTGGCGATGCAGGAGGGGGATTATAGCACGTTGGAGTTCGTGGAGCAGACCGACCCTGTCCTCATTGGTGGCTTTATCGTGCGGATTGGTTCCCGGCAACTGGACTTTTCCGTGGGCGGCGAGTTGCGCAAATTGGCAAAAGAGTTTACCCAATAGTATAATGTAATAAAGAGGAAATTATGATATTAAAACCAAGTGAAACATCGGATATCCTTCAACGGAAATTGGAGCAAGTGGATTTGCGGGCAGAGTTTGAGGAAGTAGGTACGGTTTTGGGGGTTGGTGATGGTGTGGCAAAAGTTTTCGGATTGGACAACGTAACCGCCGGAGAATTGATAGAGTTTGAGAACGGTGTCCGCGGTGTAGCGATGAATCTGGAAGAAGACCAGGTTGGCGTTGTCCTGCTGAATGCTGCTGATCGGGTGAAGGAAAACATGACAGCAAAGCGCACGGGGCACATTGCCTCCATCGGCGTGGGCGAAGGGCTTTTAGGACGTGTGATTAATACATTGGGCGAACCAATTGACGGAGCGGGTCCTATTACCGGTGAGTTGATGTACCTGCCTTTGGAACGGAAATCACCGGGTGTGATTTATCGCCAGCCCGTGAAGGAACCTTTACAGACAGGGTTGAAGGCAGTCGACTCCATGGTACCCATCGGGCGTGGGCAGCGTGAGTTGATTATTGGTGACCGCCAGACCGGAAAGACGGCGATAGCCATTGATACCATTATTAACCAACGGGAAAATTATCGTGCGGGCAAGCCGGTTTATTGTATTTATGTTGCCATTGGGCAAAAGGCTTCCTCTGTGGCAGCCTTGGTAAATGTCCTGCGTACCCATGGGGCAATGGACTATACCATTGTCTTGGCAGCTAATGCTTCGGATTCTGCCACTATGCGCTATTATGCGCCTTTTGCTGGGGCGACCATCGGTGAATATTTCCGTGACCGCGGGTTGCATGCTTTGGTGGTTTACGATGACCTTTCCAAGCAGGCTGTCGCTTATCGTGAAATTTCTCTGATCTTGCGTCGTCCTTCCGGACGTGAGGCATACCCGGGGGATATTTTTTATTTGCATTCCCGCCTTTTGGAACGGGCTGCCAAAATCATTTCCAACGACGAAGTAGCAGCAGGCATGAATGATTTGCCTGAACCTTTGAAACCTTACGTGAAGGGAGGTGGTTCACTCACTGCCTTGCCGATTATCGAGACCCAGGCGGGCGACGTTTCGGCTTATATCCCTACTAACGTGATTTCCATCACTGACGGGCAGATATTTTTGGAGACTTCGCTCTTCAACGAGGGCGTGCGTCCGGCTATCAATGTGGGTATATCTGTTTCCCGTGTGGGCGGCAACGCCCAAGTAAAGGCGATGAAAAAGATTGCCGGCACGTTGAAAATCGACCAAGCACAGTTTCGCGAATTGGAGTCTTTCTCTAAATTCGGCGGCGATCTTGATCCGGTAACCAAGATGACTATCGACAAAGGTCAGCGGAATGCCCGTCTTTTGATACAGCCCCAATATGCCCCCATGCCCGTAGAAGAGGAGATTGCCATTATTTACTGCGGTACGAAAGGATTGCTGCAACAGGTACCTTTACAGAAAGTGGCAGACTTCGAGAAATATTTCCTGGAAATATTGCGTGCCCGCTACCGCAAGGAGGTATTGGACGAATTGAAAGAAGGGCGTTTGGACGACGAAGTCGAAAAACGTCTTGTGCAGGTGGCAAAAGAAGTGTCTGTAAAATTTACAACTAATGTAGCAAATCAGGAATAATGGCAACGATGCGCGAATTGAAGGGGAGAATCAGTTCCGTACATTCTTCCCAAAAGATGACGGGGGCGATGAAAATGATTTCATCTGCCCGCAAGCGTCAGGTGGAGAACAGGCTGACGCAAGCACGCCCCTATCAAGAGAAGCTGTGGGATATCTATGTCCACATGCGGCAATCGGAATGCGATTATGCTTCTCCTCTGGCAGAAGAGCGGCAAGTCGGTCGGGTGGCAATCGTTGCTTTTGCTTCCGATGAAGGACTTTGCGGCGCTTTCAACATCAATATATCCAAGAAATTGGCAGAAGCCGTTGCCCATTATCGCGAGCAGGGCGTGACGGATATTACCGTGATTCCGGTTGGCAAGAAAATCTTGTCCGAAATTAAGCGTTTGGAAGGTATCCGTCTGGAACCATGCCCGGATGCTTTTGCCGCAAAAGAAGACCTGAATGCCACCCGTGAGTTGGCAGACCGGCTGATGGAGGCATTTCTGGGGCAGCGTTACGACCGTGTAGATGTCCTCTATACTTACTATAAGAGCATGGGCACGCAGATTCCTACCTTGCGTCCTTTTTTGCCCTTGTTGCTGGAGGGGGAGGAGCAAACTGTGCCATCGGGAGGAACTTTGCCGTGGTATATTCTGGAGCCGGATGCGGCTACCATTATGGCGAGCCTTTACCCCTTGCTTTTGCATGCCTTGATGTACGAGTTGTATTTGTCGAGCCGTACTTCGGAACAAGCTGCCCGTATCCTTGCCATGCAGACTGCAAATGATAATGCTTCTAAGCTTTTGGACGAGTTGCAATTGGAATACAACAAACTTCGCCAGCAGAGCATCACTTCTGAACTTCTCGACATTGCCGGTGGCAGCAATGCTGAATCCTGATGTTGTTGATATAAGCGGAAGGAACGGAAATTATCAAGTTTTCGTTCCTGCTGTTTTTTGTATCTGTATTCTTTTTAAGAGAATCGGTGATGCGAATCGCGTAAAATTATGTACTTTTGCACGATTAAGTAAGCATGATATGACACAGACACAAAACCCTCATTTGTTAGAGACGGAGCCTATTGGCAAGTTGTTGTTGCAGTATTCCATTCCTGCCATTATCGGTATGACGGTGGTATCGCTATACAATATCGTAGATAGCATTTTTATCGGGCATGGTGTGGGACCTTTGGCAATATCCGGATTGGCGCTGACCTTCCCGTTGATGAATATGATTATCGCATTTTGTACGCTGATTGGAGTGGGAGGGGCTGCTATTAGTTCCATTTTTTTGGGTCAGAAGGATAATCATCGGGCAACGGAGGTGTTGCATAATGTAGCTATCCTGTGTGTGGTGGTAGGAATATTGGTAGGAGGGATTACGTATTGTTTTTTGGACAAGATTCTTTATTTCTTCGGGGCGAGCGAGGACACTTTGCCGTATGCACGGGATTTCATGGAAGTGATATTGTTAGGGAATCCGATTTCTTATCTTTTTATCGGGTTGAACAATGTGATGCGGGCAACAGGCTATCCAAAGAAGGCGATGTTATCCTCGATATTGAGCGTAGGCGTGAATGTAGTATTGGCGCCGATTTTTATATTTTCCTTTAAATGGGGCATCCGGGGGGCGGCGTTGGCGACTTTGATTTCGCAGGCTTGCGGGATGGTATGGGTGCTGACGCATTTTTCCAGAACGTCGAGTTTCATTCATTTTCGCCGGGGCTATACTCGTTTGAAAGCGGCAGTGGTAGGTTCGATTTTTTCCATTGGGATGTCGCCTTTTCTGATGAACTTGTGCGCTTGTGGGGTGGTAATTGTGATTAACCATGAGTTCAAGACATACGGAGGCGACCTTGCCATTGGGGCTTACGGGATTGCCAACCGGGTGGTGACGTTGTTCTTTATGGTGGTATTGGGCTTGGCGCAGGGGATGCAGCCGATTGTGGGTTACAACTACGGTGCTCGGCGGTATGACCGGATGCGGAAGGCTTTGCGGCAGGTGATTGCGATTGCTGTGGGGACGATGACGGTAGGATGGCTGTTGTGTGAGTTCCTGCCTGCTCCGATTGTTGCCATGTTCTCGGACGACGAGGAGTTGAACGAGTTGTCGAAAATTGGTTTGCAGCTTTCCATTGCGTTGTTCCCATTGGTGGGGGCACAGGCTGTGATTACGAATTTTTTCCAGTCTATCGGCAAGGTGAAACTTTCCATTTTGTTGTCGCTGACGCGGCAATTGTTATTCTTGTTGCCGTTATTGTATATTTTGCCGCAGATGTGGAATTTGGGAATCAACGGCGTATGGTTAAGTATGCCGGTGTCTGATTTTCTGGCTTTTGTATTAGCTGCGGTGACATTGCGATGGTATTTTAGGAAGTTGAGTATGGTGAAAAATTGATGATATGAAATTCTTTAAGTTGAAAGAACGGCTGACGCCGGAAGAGAAGGCAAAAAGGGATGTGATTTTGCAGAAAGTCAAGGACTACCGGGCTCGGGGGTGTCGAGTTCCTTCCCCGAAGTTGATTAAGACGGAGGCGCAGATTGAGGGCATCCGCCGAAGTGCAGAGGTGAATACGGGAGTGCTGGACATGGTGGCTTCGCAGATTCATGCCGGGATGACGACAGCAGAGATTGACAAGTTGGTGTATGATTATACGGTGGGACATGGTGCTGTGCCTGCGCCTTTGAATTACGAGGGATTCCCGAAGAGTGTCTGTACCTCTGTAAATGAAGAGGTTTGCCACGGCATCCCTTCGGAGAAAGTTGTGCTGCGGGAGGGGGATATCGTGAATGTGGATGTATCGACGATATTGGATGGTTATTATTCCGACGCTTCCCGGATGTTTATGATAGGGGAGGTGAGTCCGGAGAAAAAGCGTTTGGTTGAAACTGCCCGCCAATGTCTGGAAGTAGGCTTTCGGGCTGCCCGTCCATGGGGTTTTTTGGGGGACATTGGTGCCGCTGTGCAGGAATGTGCCGAGAAACACGGTTATTCCGTAGTGCGTGAATACGGAGGGCATGGCGTTGGGCTGGAATTTCATGAAGACCCCTTTGTCAGCCATGTAGGGCGGCGCGGAACGGACATGTTGCTGGTGCCGGGCATGGTCTTTACCATTGAGCCGATGATTAACATGGGCAAGCGGAAGATTTATGTAGATGCCGGTAACGGCTGGACGGTCTTGACGGATGACGGCAAGCCTTCTGCACAATGGGAATATACAGTTTTGATTACCGACAGCGGCGCAGAAATCATTACAGGTTAGCCGTCAGCCCGGCAATGTGGGCGATTTCCGCCGGGTGGTCAATGATGTGGACAGCCCCATTGGCTTCGAGTTCCTCGCGGGGACGGAAGCCCCAGGTCACGCCGATAGAGACGAGACCGCTGTTTGCCGCAGTCTGCATGTCCACGCCGGAGTCCCCCACGAAAAGGGTCGCGTTGGCGGGTATGGAAGTATGGGCGAGAATCTCCCGGACAATGGCGGGGTCAGGTTTTGTGGGGATGCCTTCTCGTTGTCCCAGCACCATGCAGAACATTTTTTCCTTGAAATAATGGCGAATCAATTCTGTTGTCCCCTGATGATATTTGTTGGAAGCAACGGCAAGTTGGATGCCGGCGTCATGCAATTGCTCCAAAACTTCCGGAATCCCTGTGTAGAGGCGGGAATAATCGGTTTTGTGAAGTTGGTAATATTCAAGGAAATCTTTCAGGAGGCGGGTGATTTCTTCTGCTTGCTGTGACTCTTCTGGCAAAGCCCTTTCAATAAGTTTGCGGACACCGTTGCCTACAAAGTAACGGTATTCGCTTAATTCGTGCTCCGGATAACCATGTAGGCGCAGAGTATGGTTAGTAGCTGTTGCCAAGTCATCGATAGTATTCAATAAGGTGCCGTCCAAGTCAAAGATTACCAATTGTGTGCGATGTGTTTTTTCGGTTGTCATAGTGGTGTGTTTTTGCAATTTGGCAAGAAACGAATGTATTTCAAATATAGACAGGGGAAAATTCTATACGCAATACTTTTGAAATTCGTAAAAAACTTGAAAGTTGAATGTCGGTTTCACCTTTTTCGATACGAGCAATATAGCTGCGTGCCGTTCCAACTTTTTCTGCAAGTTCTTTTTGTGTCATTTTTAATTCCTTGCGACGGTTTCGCAAGATTACACCATAATAGTAAGATTGTGCTTTCTCTTCAAATTTTTTGCGGCTTTCTGTGCCTTCTTTGCCATATTTACTATCAAGCAATTCACTTGCGGTGTGCAATTTCGATAATTTATTTTCATCTAATTGTATCATTGGTATATCCTCCCAAAATATTTTTTGCTATTTCAACTTGTTTTTTGTAATCCTTTTCAGACTTCTTGAGGAATGCATTTAATACTAAAATATTCCTCGCAAGAATGATATTATCATTATCCATTGCAAATAATACTGTTCGATATTCATTTGTTCCCACCGAAATACGCATCTCATATAAGTCCGTGTTTTTTAATGTTTTACAAATTTTGTTGTAATCAATTCTTCAGTTTGGATAATACTTATTACATAGTCAAATTTATGTTTGACCCGATCTTGCTGTTTATTATAAAACGTCCAAAATTCCTCAGAAAAATACAGTTCTCGTATCATTCCCTTGTTTATAATTACCATTGCAAAGGTAACTAATTAGATACATATTTCCAAACGAAATGCTTATAAGTTATGCAATTCATTTCATTTTTCCATTGTAAGGGAGGGGGTTAAAACTTTTTGTTTATAGGGAATAACTGCTGAAAGAAGGCAGAAAGCAGGTACATCGCTGTGGTTTCGCTTGGTATGTGACGTTTCAACCACGTACTCGCCACACTCTCCCAACGTTTACCGACGTAGGGAGAACGTGGCGGAAACGTGGTGAGAACGGCGGTAAGCAAGCGAATCCCCGGCGTTGCCTCAGCCAATGTCCTGCCAATCGTCAATAGTACCGGTCTCGGAGGAAAAGTTGGCACCGATGCGGTAAAGTAGAAATTCCTTCTACTCTTCTGTTTTTTTATAGGACTGGAGGTATTGTTATATAATTCAGCCTCCCATTATCAACGGGAGGCTGAATCGTGTATGCTGGACTTCAAAATAGATTGTATATCAATGACAAATTGGAGTTTGTTGATTGACTCATTTCTGGAGA
>CALUKF010000015.1 GCA_944321145.1 uncultured Odoribacter sp.
TTTAATTTGGAGCTTTGCCGCGCTTGCCATTGCAGGCTGCAGCAACAACGAGACGGTTGACATCAACCGGGGAGATGCTATCGCTTTCCGCACGGTGGCGGAAAACATGACCCGTTCCACAGTGTCGAATACGAACAATCTTGACGCATTCAAGGTGTGGGGATTTACTGACAAGAAAACCCTGATGAGCGGCGTAGAGGTTACGAAAAAGGATGGCAAGTGGACGTATGCCAACACCCAGTTCTGGCCGGAAACTTCTGTGGACTTTTATTCTGTGGCACCGGCAGGGACAACTGTGAACATCACTGCGGAGAGCCAGAAGATTGAGAACTTCACGGTAGATACAGACGTGGCAAAGCAGGTGGATTTGCTTTATGCCGTAAACAAGGGCTGCACGAAAGAAGCCAATGGGGAAAGCGGCGTGGCAGTGAATTTCCGCCATGCGTTGTCGCAGATTGTGTTCAAGGCTAAGAATACCAATGCGAACCTCAAGGTGACGGTGAAAGGCGTTGAGGTGGTCAATGTGGTGAACGGAGGTACGTTTACTTATCCGGGCAACACGACTGCTCCCAATGTGACGGAGGAGAGCGAAAGCATTGCAGCCGGCACGCAGGGTACATGGGCGCCAGGAACCACCAAAGCAACGTACGCAGCCGGTATTACGGAAGCAACGCTGTCGAAGAGCGACAATGCGACTGATTTGACGAATGCAGCCGGCGCGTTGTTGCTGATGCCGCAAACCATCACCGGGTGGGATGTGGAAGGTGACGCATCGAACGAAAAAGACGGTTCTTATTTCTTGGTGGACTGCAAGATTGTCAATGTAGCAGGGGATGATGAAGTGACGTTGTGGCCGGAGACAGGTGCATCGGCAAAGGTTGCCATTCCGGTCAGCGCAATTACCTGGGAACAGGGCAAGAAATACATCTACACCTTTATCTTCGGCGAGGGCGGCGGTTATGTGCCTCCTACGGAAGATGATGAAAAACCGGAACCGGTATTGGTACCCATCAGCTTTACTGTGGCGGTTGATGACTTTATCCCTGTCAATGAAATCGAGGTTGACATGGATACCACGAAGGAGGAAGCCGGCGAATAACGGGCGGTAGCCCGGGGCATTGCCCATAACATACACCAGCCGGGCGGGGTTGAATGTTCCCTTCCCGGCTACCAAGAGAAGAATGAATCGTAAAATAACAATAAAAGACAAAGGGTTATGAACAAAGGCTCAATCATTTCACACAGATGCGGCATCGGGGCAGTGGTATGCGCGCTCGTCCTGGGATGCGCCGCCTGCACGGAGGAAGAGGTGAACGGCAGGCAGGAGCAAGCGGAAAAAATGAGTTTTGAAGTCGGGATTTCGGAGGAGTGGCATGCGCCCCGCGAAGGCAAAGACGCCGAAACGCCCCGGAGCAAGGGCGGCGCGTTCCGGTTTGAGGACAGCGATTTGTGGGTGGTGTTCTCCTCGGAGGCGGGCATTGATTCGACGCTGTTTGAGCAGCCGGCACCGGACACCCGCGCCGCTGCGGTGGACGAGAAGGACTTTTACGACTCGTTCTGCGTGGATGCCTATGTTTACCCGTCAGGGAGTACGTGGGCAGAGAGCGCGGCAAGTGCTGAAAGCTATATTTCCAATGCCACGGCAAGTCAAGGCACAGATGGCAAATGGACTACGGAGAGCCGGTATTTCTGGCCAGGGGAGGGGTGTGACATCAAGTTTTATGCGTATGCGCCTGTGGGAATGAATGGAGCAAGTATCGGAAAGAACGACGAGGGCATTCCGGTCATTGATTATACCGTGCCGGGAGAGGTTAGCAAACAAGAAGATTTGTTGGTTGCCGACCCGGAGGGGGTGGACGGGAATTACAAGCAGGATGTAGAGCTTACCTTCAAACATATCCTTACGGCTGTGAAGGTGAGAGCCGTGGGCGAGATGGAGGGGACAATCACGAAAGTCGCGCTTAAGGGTGTGAAGGGCACGGGGACGTATGTTGTCGGAGGTGAAGGATGGACGGTGACAGACGGGGAGCAGTCGTATAGCCAAGACCTAAAGGTTGAGCTGGCGGGCGCGGGGAGCGGCGACGAGGTTGAGGATGTCCCCGTGGCAGATGGCGAAGGGACGTTCATGATGTTGCCGCAAGAGTTGGGGGAAAATGCCGCATTGGAGGTCACATTGGAGGGCGGCGAGGTGCTGACTGCCTCACTGGCTGGGAGAGAATGGGCGGAAGGGAACACGGTTATTTACCGCATTTCCCATGACCCGGCGGTGATTGAAGGGGTATTGGAGGTGCCTACCGACCCGATTGTGTTTAGTTATTTGGGAGGCACGGGGAAATTCAGTGTCAAAAGCCAATATAAGGTTATCGAGGGTGAGAGCTTTGAAATAGTCAATGCGCCTTGGGTGGCGACGTTTTATGATGAAAGCGGGAAAAAGATTGATTGCCCCGAATGGTTGCCCGACTTCCAGGCGCAAGGCGAGGGCGGCGCGGAGGCAGAAGCGTGTCCTTTTAACGTGAGCGAGCAGGAGGGTACGGATATGCCAAGCGATGCATTTCCCGGCAACGTGGAATTAAAGGCGGCAGCCGAGGTCAGCGACGTAGACCTTTCCGGTGATTTGGAGAATACTGCCAATTGTTATGTCATCAATGCGGCGGGGACGTATAAGTTTCCGTTGGTTTATGGCAATGGGTTGAAGGATGGAAACGACAATAAGCAGGCATACGAGGGCAAGGCGTTTGTGAACCATTTGGGACGGCAAATTACTTCGCCCTATATTTGCGAGAATGAAGACGAGAATGGAACGCCGTTATCGGCAAAGGATGCGTGCCTTGTGTGGCAGGATTGGAAGGGGCTGGTGACGGATATTCAACTCGAAGCGGCAGAGGAAGGGGAGAAGCCCTATGTGTCTTTTAAGGTAGATAAAAACACAATCCATCAGGGAAATGCCATTATTGCTGTCCGCGACGCAGAGGGACGCATCATGTGGAGCTGGCATATTTGGGTGACGGACATTAAGTTGGACGAGGATGTTGAAACGGTGCAAAGCAATAAGGATGTCGAAAATGTATTCCTCACTGTTGATTTGGGGGCTTGTGATAAAGTCGTTACGCAGTATAAAGAACGCAGCATAAAGGTGCGCATTACGCAAGAAAAGACGGGGGATTACAAAGAATTTACCATTCGGCAGGATGAATACCTCCACCGTTTTTATGACCAGACTTACTACCAATGGGGGCGGAAAGACCCGATGCTTGGAGGGGGCGAAAATGATAATCCGGCTGCAAGTACCTTTGCCGATAAGGCAAGTTATGTTCAATATGACGAGCTTAAATTCCAAATTGAGCAACTTACCAAAGAGAATAGGAAAGAAATGAAAGATGCAATTTTACATCCTAATGTATTTTATTCCAATTCAGGGATTCCGGGGGGAGTAAATGAATCTGGCATAGATGGAGGATATGATTGGTGTGTTGAAGTATCGGGGCAAGAGTATTTTTGGAATAATACTGATAGTTATGTATCTACTATCAAAACCATTTATGACCCTTCGCCAATAGGATTTACTGTACCGCTAACTAATGTGTGGAATGGCTTTGCCGTGAGTGGTGCCGTGGGGGATGTTGATCCTAATGATGGCAAATATGGATGGGATGCAGGGGAATACTTTAACTCATGGTTTACTTCTACCCAAGATTTTTCCAAAACTCAGGGGTGGATGTTTTACCGAAATAGAATGGTAGACGGGAAACTCGACCCCAGTAAAGGAGAAACCTATTATCCCGCTTGTGGTTTCCGAAGCACTTTATATAACACGAAATCTGCTCCTGCGGAAGGGAAAGTGGCCAGCGTCGGTGCCATAGGCTACTATTGGTCGAACAAAGTTGGAAATCATCCTGGAAATCATACATCTTGTTGTTTCCATTTCTATCGTTACGGTGTTGTACCTACTACGACCCTTTCGCGTAGCAATGGTTGTGCTGTGCGTCCGGTGAGGGAACAATAGTCTTTCTGCTCCAGATAACGGATTAAAAAAATAAAGGCTACATTGAAATGCCTGTCGTATATCTCTGGCAATAAAGCAAACAGAGAGGTATGGCAGGCATTTTTCAATTATCCCGGTTTGCATGCCGGATGTTTTAAACTTTTATGAAAACCGGGAGGCTTGTTCCCTTTTGAAAAAAAGATTACTTTTGCATGCGTTAAGCATGAATGGTAAAAGGATACGATTATGGACGCAAATGTTTCTGTAAATTATTTGTGGCATCTGGCACAATCGCTTAGTCCGGACAATAAACGGTGGCTGGCAGACAGGCTTTATAAAGCTGCCGAAGAGGAGGAGGAAACGCCTTATACAATGGAGGAAATCCATGCCATGGTGGATGATTCGGACGCTGAAATTGCTGCGGGACAGACGCTTTCTGCAGAGGAAGCTCATCGCCGTATGAAAGAATTCATTGCTACGTTATAATCGTGGGCTGGACATTGGGGGCTTTGCGGGGGTGATGCGGGTTTATGCTAATATTTTAACGTTCTCTTAACAGGGGTGGCGTTAAACTTTTGTGAAGGGAATTTGTCTAAGGAGTGTTTTTAGAGTGTTTGTTTCATTATTTAAAATGTTAAATGCAGGCTGTAGGGCTTGTGGATTATAAGGGAAATATGGAAAAGGATGCGAAGAGAATACGGCGTTTTGCGGTCTTGATGGCTCTGGCTGCCGGTATTGTAAGCCCCCAGTTGACGGGGTGTTCGTCGGATAAAGCCGCGAAACAAGGAGAAGTGAAAAAGGCTGCCGGTGACTTGCCGGTGACAGGTATTGTTGCAAAGACTTCGATGACTGCCAACGGGATAGCGGTGCTCGGCACGCTGTATGCCAACGAGGAGGTGAGCTTGGTGGCGGAGATTGCAGGAAAGGTGAAGGGCATTTATTTCCAGGAAGGCTCGTCGGTGAAGAAGGGCGATTTGCTGCTGAAGGTGGATGATGCGGATTTGCAGGCAGAGCTTATGCGGGCGCAGTTTGAGCTGAAGCTGTTGTCGGAGAAACTGGAGCGGCAGCGCATCCTGTTGGAGCGGGAGTCGGTGAGCCGCGAGGCGTTTGACCAGGTGCAGACGGACTACAATATGCTGCAGGCGGACATTGAGTTGCTGGAGGTGCGCATCAGCCGGACGGAAATCCGGGCGCCTTTCGACGGGACTATCGGTTTCCGGTATGTGAGCGAGGGTAGTTATGTGCAGGCAAGCACGCCTATCGCGACGATTGTGGACAATTCGGTGCTGAAGTTGGAGTTTAGCATTTCTGAAAGGTATTCGATGAATGATTTGATGGGGAAGGAGGTGGTTTTCCAGGTGGTGGGAAGCGACAAGACATACGAGGCAAAGGTGTATGCCCTGGCTCCCTCGCTGGACGAGAACCGCATGCTGACGCTGCGGGCGCGTTTCCAGAACCGGAATATGGAATTGCGGGCAGGTATGTTCGCTACGGGGAATTTGATATTCGACGGACGGACGGAGTTTATTGCCGTGCCGACGGAAGCCGTGGTGCCGGAGATGGACGGGAAGCGGTTGTGGGTGTTGAAGAACGGTCAGGCGGCACTGGTGCCGGTGGAGACGGAGAGCCGCGACGAGAAGAATGTGGAGGTGATTTCGGGCATTGCGGTGGGCGATACGGTGCTGACGGGCGGGCTGATGCAGTTGCGCGAAGGCATGCGGGTGGATGTGACCATCAAGAAATAAGGGCGAGAAAGATGAGTTTCGAGGTGTAATGTTTTTGACATAAAGTTATTGCAATGAGTTTATCTTCAATATGTATCAAACGACCGGTGCTTGCCACGGTGATGAATATCGTCATCATGCTGGTGGGGTGCATTGGCTTGGTGTTTTTGGGCGTGCGCGATTACCCGAGCGTAGACCCGCCGATTATTTCCGTGTCGACCAGTTTCTCGGGGGCGAATGCGGACGTGATAGAGACGCAGATTACGGAGCCTCTGGAGTCTGCCATTAACGGTATTCCGGGCATCCGCTCGCTGACGAGTACGAGCCGCGACGGGAGCAGCCGCATCACGGTGGAGTTTGAGTTGGATGTGGATTTGGAGACGGCAGCCAATGACGTGCGCGACAAGGTTTCGGGCGCACAGCGGCGTTTGCCGGAGGACGTAGACCCGCCGACGGTGAGCAAGGCGGATGCGGACGCGCAGCCGATATTCGGCGTGTCGCTGCGGAGCGACGAGCGTTCGCTGATTGATTTGAGCATGTATGCCGAGCAATATTACAAGGAGCGGCTGCAGACCATTTCGGGCGTGAGCAGCATTTCCATTTGGGGCGAGAAACGTTATTCGGTGCGCCTGCGGATGAATCCTTCGCTGCTGGCAGCATACGGGATTACGCCTATGGATGTGCGGGAAGCGGTGTCGAGCGAGAATGTGGAGTTGCCGTCTGGACGCATTGAGGGCGACAATACGGAGCTGACCATCCGCACGCTGGGACGCTTGATGACGATAGATGACTTCAATAACCTGGTGATTAAGCAGGACGGCGACAAGCTGGTGCGCTTCAGAGATATCGGCGTGGCAGAGGTGGATGCGGAGGATACGCGCTCCATCATGAAGCGGAACGGCGTGCCGATGGTGGCGTGCGTTGTGATTCCGCAGCCGGGTGCGAATTATATCGACATTGTGGATGAGGCATACGCCGTGATGGAGGATTTGCAGAAGGATTTGCCGGCGGATATCGAGGCGGGCATTGCTTTTGATAATACGGTGTTTATCCGCAACTCCATCAATGAGGTGAAGGATACGATTATCGAGGCGTTTATTTTTGTGGTGCTGATTATCTTTGCTTTCTTGCGGAGCTGGCGGACGACGTTGATTCCGGTGCTTGCCATCCCGATTTCGTTGGTGGGGGCGTTCTTTGTGATGTATTTGGCAGACTTCTCCATCAATATCTTGACGTTGTTGGCAATTGTGCTGGCTATCGGCTTGGTGGTCGACGATGCGATTGTGGTGATGGAGAATATCTATGCGAAAATCGAACAAGGCATGTCGCCTGTGGAAGCCGGGCATAAAGGGTCGGAGGAGATTTTCTTTGCGGTGATTGCGACGACTGTGGCGTTGGTGGCGGTGTTTGTGCCGATTGTGTTCCTGGAGGGGACGACGGGGCGCTTGTTCCGGGAGTTCAGTGTCGTGATTGCGGGCGCAGTGATTATCTCTGCCTTTGTGGCATTGACCTTTACGCCGATGATTACGACAAAGATGGTGTCGAAGAATACTACTTCGGGGTGGTTTTACCGGAAGACGGAGCCTTTGTTCGAGGGGATGATTAACGGGTATGGCAGGGCGTTGGCAGCTTTTATGCGGAAGCGTTGGCTGGCTCCGGTTATCTTGGTGGTGTCGGGCGTGGTGATTGTCTTCCTGTGGATGAAATTGCCTTCGGAGATGGCGCCTCTGGAAGACCGTTCGAATATCCGTGTGAACTCGACGGCGCCCGAAGGGGCTACTTTTGATTATATGGCGCGTTATGCGGATGAATTGAGCACTTTTGTGGAGTCGGCGGTGCCGGAACAGGACAAGATTATCCAGATGATTGGCGGGGGAAATACCAACCGGGCGAACATCAACCTTTGGCTTGTGGATTCTGAGGAGCGCGACCGCACGCAGCAAGAGATTGCCGATGAATTGGGCGTGCAGGTGCGCAATTTCACGGGCGCGCGGACGATGGTGTCGCAACAGCAGACTTTCGGGAACCAGCGGGGTGGCTTGCCGGTGGAGTATGTCATCCAGGCGAAGAACTTGGACGACTTGAAGCGGGTGTTGCCGACTTTCATGGACAAGGTGAACCAGAGCCCGGTGTTCTCAGTGGCAGACGTGAACCTCAAGTTTACCAAGCCGGAATTGACCATTACGATTGACCGCGACCGTGCGGCAGTGTTGGGCGTCTCTGTGCAGAACATCGCGCAGACTTTGCAGTTGACCATGAGTGAACAGCGCGTGGGCTATTTTATCCTGAACGGGAAGCAATATGAGATATTGAGTGAAATCGACAAGGCATACCGCAGCAAGCCTGCCGATTTGCAGAATATCTATGTGCGGAATGACGAAGGACGATTGATTCCGTTGGACAATTTGGTGACCATGGAGGAAGGTTCCATGCCTCCGCAGCTCTATCGTTATGACCGTTTTGTGGCGGCGACGGTGTCGGCAGGCTTGGCAAGGCATCAGACCCTTTCGCAGGGGCTGGACGAGATGGACAGGATTGCGGCGGAAGTGTTGGATGACAATTTCAAGACAACGCTTTCCGGTAGCTCGAAGGATTTTGTGGAGAGTTCTTCCAGTTTGCTGTTTGCGTTTACCCTTGCGCTGCTGTTCATTTATTTGGTGCTGGCGGCGCAGTTTGAGAGTTTCCGCGACCCGTTGATTGTGATGCTGACCGTGCCGTTGGCATTGATTGGGGCGCTGGTGGCGTTGTGGTATTTCGACCAGACGATGAACATTTTCAGTCAAATCGGTATCATTATGTTGATCGGTCTGGTGTCGAAGAACGGTATTTTGATTGTGGAATTTGCCAATCAGCGGAAGGCTATGGGACAATCGAAGCTGGATGCGGTGATGCACTCGGCAGTTGCCCGTTTCCGCCCGATTTTGATGACGAGCCTGGCAACGGTGTTAGGCATTTTGCCGATGGCGATTGCAACTGGTGCCGGCGCAGAGAGCCGCGTGGCAATGGGTATCGCTGTTGTGGGAGGGATGGTTTGCGCCACCTTCTTGTCCCTGTTTGTCATTCCGGCGATTTACTCTTATTTGTCGGCAGACACGAAAAAGGTAGTTGAAGTAGAAGAACACAAGGAATAAGGTTATGACAATGAGAAAATATGTTATCGGTTTGTGGCTGGCAGCAGGCTTTTTGCTGTCGGGGGCAGATTGCGGGGCACAGACCATCATGACGTTGGACAGTTGCATCCAACGGGCTTTGGAAGCCAATTACTCCATACGGATTGTCCGCAACCAGCAACAGCAGGCAGAGAATGACGTGACTGTGGGTCCTTTCCTGCCGACGGTGACGGTGAGTGCTTCGCAAGACCAGACCATCTCCAATGGACGGGTGGAGTCCATGAGCGGGACGAGAGAACAGGATTGGTCGCGTTCCAACAGCCTGACGGCTGGGGTGGCTCTGAATTGGACTTTGTTTGACGGTTTTGAGATGTTTGTGACGCGCAACCGCTATGAAGAGTTGCGTTCCATCGGTGAACTGAACACGAAGGCGGCGATTGAGAATTTGGTGGTGGAGGTGGCTTCCTGTTACTACGAGGTGGTGCGCCAGCAAAGCAAGGTGGATGCTGCCCGCCACACGTTGGAATTGTCTATGACCCGCTACAAGGAGGCACACGATAAATATGTGATTGGTTCTATGTCAGGCTTGGAGGCTTTGCAGGCGAAACTGGACTTGAATGCGGATAGTTCTACCTATATGCAGGAACAGCAGGCGTTGAAGAGTGCCTATATTGCCTTGAATACGGTGATGAATACCGAATTGCACCAGCATGAATATGTGCGTGACTCGATTGTATTGCGCGAGCCATTGGCTTATCGGCGGTTGCAGGACGACATGATGGAATACAATACGACGTTGCTCATCGGGCGGCGCGATTGCAAAGTCTCGGAGATGGATATGAAAATTGCCCGCGCGGCGTTGTTCCCTCGCCTCTCTTTTGACGGCGGATATAATTTCCGGCGTACCAAAGCGCCTTCGGATGTGACTTCGTTGAATCGGAGCAGCGGACCGTATTGGGGCTTCTCGCTGAGCATGAATGTATTCAATCGCCTTGAGAATCGGAGGAATATTCGAAACGCTAAGTTGGAAGTGGAAAATACGGAGTTGAGCTACGAAGAGGCTGAATTGCAGGTAAAATCAGACTTGGCGCAATTGTATAATACCTATACCAACAACCTGCTTTTGGTGAATTTCGAGAAGGACAACGCCCGAATCGCCTACGAAAACCTGGATGCTGCTTTGCTGAAATACAAATTGGGCGAATTGGCAGGTATCGAATTTCGTGAATTTCAGCGCAGTTATATAGATGCCGTTGACCGCGAAGTATCGGCATTGTACGATGCGAAGATTGCAGAATTGTCTTTGCTCTTGATCAGCGGGAAGATTATGGAGTGAGCGGGGAGAGGGAACGTATTTTGGAATAAGGCATCCCAATGGGGTATTCATCTCATGGGATGCCTTTATTTTTGTGCTTTTCTTTGTAAGATTGGTTGCCTTCAGTTACTTATTGTGCAGTACTGCTTTTGCGGCAGGGGGTATTTTTAGTTTGAAATGGGGCTGGAGAGGCTATTGGTTTCTCTTGAGATTCGCCCACTCTCCTTCGGTACTCATTGGGTACCTATTGGGTATTCCTTGGGCTAGAACCCCGGGAAAGCCCCGGAGATAGCGGCAGGAGCCGGGGGTAAGTGGGAGGAATCCGGGAGGGGCTGGGGCGGGGAGGGGGGATCGCTTGGGTGAGATGTATTTTTTTGAAGGGCTGTTTTTTAGTTATTTGGCGGGGGTGGGAATAAAAAAGATGCCAGGAAAGTTTGTTATAAAAGAATAATGTCATACCTTTGCGTTGTCCGATTAAACGTTCGTTTAAATGTACCACTTTCCCCTTTATTTTTGCGGAAAATTGTAACTGCAACATACTAACCAATTTCTATACACTACGGCATACCATGAATTTAAGTTCAACTACCTGTCCGTTTAAACGAACGTTTAAAGCGACATCATAACCTTTTTTATTCAAATGACTTACCGTAATTCGAGTCCCAATTGCCTGAAACAGGTTCCTTGTCATGTTGGGACGTAAAAGAGTCTCCCGGTGGCGTCGCCGTGGGTTGCTACATATATAGGATAACAGACCGAATATGAATTGATACGCAAGTATTGGTGGGGGACCCCCGAAGGCAACGTCGCCACTGCTGGAGCAGGGAGCGGAAGTTCGATTCTTCCGGTGGCGGCTAAAAATGAAAGCTATGGAAAGATTAGGGGAAAGCTATGTTTTGTCGGGAGGGGGCATTGCGGGGTTGGATTTTGCAGGCGCGTGCAGCTTGTTGGCAGGGCGGTTGGAGGAGATACACAGGCTGCGGGAGCGGGGATGCCCTCTGGTGGAGGAGGGTATGCGGCGTTTGCAGGAGGAGGTTTGCGCTTTGTCTTTGGGGCTGTTGAAGGAATATGAAGGCATGGCGGATGAGGACACTCGCGCGCAAGTGCTGTTGGCAGTGATGGACGCCTACGAGGTGACGGGGAAAGAAGAATTGTTGGAAGAAGCGTTGGAGCGGGCAGAAAAATTGCTTCCGGAGATGGCAGACGGGGCGTTGAAATGCCGGCTTTACAGCTATTGCCATTATTATACGGGAGCGGAAGAATGCCGGGAGGAGATGCAGCGCATTTTGGAAAATTTGCCGGCGGATGAAAAATATTTCGTGGAAAAGATAGGAGATTAAGAAATAATGCCTACCTTTGGCTTGTTAATAAAGGTGTCTTAGGCAATAAGTTTGGTTGTAACTGAATGTGTACTCCGCAGTCCGCAAGGTCTGCGGAGTTTTTTTATAATATTTGTAGAGATATGAAAGGAATCATTCTTGCGGGTGGCAGTGGCACGCGGCTGTACCCCATCACCAAGGGGGTGAGCAAGCAATTGCTGCCTGTTTATGACAAACCGATGATTTATTATCCGTTGTCCGTGTTGATGCTGTCGGGAATCCGTGAGGTGCTGGTGATTTCGACGCCTCAGGATTTGCCGGGTTTCAAGCGTTTGCTGGGTGACGGGAGCGACTACGGCATCCGGCTGGAGTATGCCGAGCAGCCGAGCCCGGACGGGTTGGCGCAGGCGTTCCTTATCGGGGAGGAGTTCATCGGGAAGGACAGCGTGTGCTTGGTGTTGGGAGACAATATCTTCTACGGGAGCTTCTTCACAAGGATGCTGAGAGAGGCGGTGCAGGCGGCGGAGGAGCAGGGGAAAGCCACGGTGTTCGGCTATTGGGTGAGCGACCCGGAGCGTTACGGGGTGGCGGAAGTGGACAAGGGCTTCAATGTGTTGAGCATAGAAGAAAAGCCGAAAGAGCCGAAGTCTAATTATGCGGTGGTGGGGCTTTACTTCTACCCGAACAAGGTGGTGGAGGTGGCGAAAGGAGTAAAGCCTTCCGCGCGCGGGGAATTGGAAATCACGAGCGTGAACCAGGCGTTCCTGCGGGACAAGGAACTGAAGTTGCAAGTATTGGGGCGTGGATTTGCGTGGCTTGACACGGGTACGCATGACTCGCTGAGTGAGGCGTCCACCTTTATCGAGGTGATTGAGAAACGGCAAGGGTTGAAAGTGGCCTGCTTGGAAGCGATCGCTTATCGGCAGGGATGGATCACGGAGGAGAAACTGCGGGAAGTTGCCCTGCCTATGGCAAAGAACCAATACGGACAATTTTTGTTGAGACTGGCGGACGGAATTCAAAAGTAAAAGGACAACAAGATGAAAAGAAACCTATTGATAACGGGCGGAGCCGGGTTTATCGGCTCGCACGTGGTGCGGCTGTTTGTGAACAAATACCCGGACTACCGGATTGTGAATTTGGACAAACTGACATACGCCGGGAACTTGGCAAATCTGAAAGACGTGGAGGACAAGCCCAATTACCGTTTCGTGAAGGCGGACATCTGCGACTTCGAGAAAATGCGGGAAGTGCTGCGAGAACATGAGATAGACGGCATTATCCATTTGGCTGCGGAAAGCCATGTGGATCGAAGTATCAAAGACCCGTTTACCTTTGCGCGGACAAACGTGTTGGGGACACTGAGCCTTTTGCAGGCGGCGAGGGAATATTGGGAATCCTTGCCGGAAGGGTATGAGGGGAAGCGGTTCTATCACATTTCCACGGACGAGGTGTACGGGGCGTTGGAGTTGACCAATCCGGAAGGGGTGGAGCCTCCATTCTCCACGACGGCCTCCTCGAAGGAACACCACCTTGCCTACGGGAAAGATTTCTTCTATGAGGACACGAAGTACAACCCGCACAGCCCCTACTCGGCATCAAAGGCAAGCAGCGACCATTTCGTACGGGCATTTCACGACACCTACGGGATGCCGACTATTGTGACGAACTGCTCGAACAACTATGGTCCTTACCAGTTCCCGGAGAAATTGATACCTTTATTTATAAACAACATCCGCCACGGGAAACCGCTTCCGGTTTACGGGAAGGGGGAGAACGTGCGGGATTGGCTCTACGTGGAGGATCACGCCAGGACAATAGACCTGATATTCCACAAAGGGAGGGTCGCGGACACGTATAATATCGGCGGTTTCAACGAATGGAAGAATATCGACTTGATCAAAGTGTTGATAAAGACGGTCGACCGTCAGTTGGGGAATCCGGAAGGGCATTCGTTGGGATTGATCACGTATGTGACCGACCGGAAAGGGCATGACATGCGCTACGCCATAGACTCCACGAAACTGCAGAAAGAGCTGGGCTGGGAGCCGAGCCTGCAGTTTGAGGAAGGGATAGAAAAGACGGTGAAATGGTACTTGGAGAACCAGGAATGGATGGATCATGTGACGAGCGGGGACTACCTCCGCTATTACGAAGACATGTACAAAGAAAAATAAAAATAGCATAATGAAGAATTTTGCGTTAATCGGAGCGGCGGGGTACATAGCTCCGCGGCATTTGCGTGCGATTAAAGACACGGGGAATACCTTGGTGGCTGCGTACGACAAATTTGACAGCGTAGGGATTATGGACAGTTTTTTCCCTGACGCTTCTTTTTTTACGGAGATGGAACTGTTCGACCGGCATTGTTCCAAATTGAAAGGAACAGACAGACGAGTGGACATGGTGTCGGTCTGCACGCCGAATTATTTGCATGATGCCCACACCCGCTACGGGCTGCGATTGGGGGCGGACGTGATATGCGAGAAACCGCTGGTGTTGAACCCATGGAACATCGACGCTTTGGCTGAAGTGGAACGGGAGACGGGGCACAGAGTATACAATATTTTGCAGTTGCGGCTGCATGATTCCATCAAGGCATTGAAGAAAAAGATAGACGAGGGACCGAAAGACAAGGTATATGACGTGGACTTGACCTATATTACTTCCCGAGGAAATTGGTACTACACCAGTTGGAAGGGTGATATCCGCAAGAGCGGCGGCGTGGCGACCAATATTGGGGTGCATTTCTACGACATGTTGACTTGGATATTCGGACCGGTGAAAGAGAACATCGTGCATGTGAAGAGCCATGACCGGGTGGCAGGATTCCTTGGTTTGGAGAAGGCTCGGGTGCGCTATTTCTTGAGCATCAATGCGGAACATTTGCCAGCGAACGCTGTGGAAGGAGAGAAACGAACATACCGTTCTATCCAAATAGAGGGAGAGGAGTTCGAGTTTAGCCAGGGATTCACGGAACTGCATACGGAGAGTTACCGGCATATTCTTGCAGGGGAAGGCTTTGGGTTGGACGAGGTGCGTCAATGCATCAATATTGTGCATGGCATTCGCAACGCAGAACCGGTGGGATTGAAAGGGGATTATCATCCGCTGGCAAAATTCCCTTTAACCAAACATCCTTTTGGCTGGGACAGGTAATTAAAACAGAAAATACATGGAATTACAGATGGTAGACCTGAAAAGCCAGTACGGCAGGATCAGGGAAGAGATAAATCGGGAAATACAACAGGTACTGGATTCGGCGGCGTTCGTCAACGGACCGAAAGTGAAGGAATTTGCAGGACATTTGGCGGAATATTGCGGAGTGAGGCATGTGATTCCCTGCGGGAACGGGACAGATGCTTTGCAGATTGCTCTGATGTCGTTGGGTTTGCAACCTGGCGACGAGGTGATTGTGCCGGCCTTTACCTACGTGGCATCCGCTGAGGTGATCGGGCTGCTGGGCTACACGCCGGTGATGGTGGACGTGGACGAGCGTTCTTTTAATGTCACGATAGATAATATCCGGAAAGCATTGAGTCCGAAAACTAAGGCGATAATTCCCGTCCATTTGTTCGGGCAAAGCTGCGACATGGCACCGATTTTGGATTTTGCCAAGGAACACGGACTGTATGTAATTGAGGACAATGCCCAGTCTATCGGGGCAGTTTATTCATTTTCGGATGGACGGAAAAAGCGGACGGGCACGCTTGGGCATATCGGCTGCACCTCGTTTTTCCCCTCCAAGAATTTGGGTTGTTACGGGGACGGCGGAGCATTGATGACGGACGATGATGAATTGGCGGAAAGAATCCGCATGACAGCCAATCATGGGCAGCGGGTGAAATACCACCACGCCGTGCTGGGCTGCAATTCCCGCCTCGATACTTTGCAAGCAGCCGTGCTGGACGTGAAACTGAAATATTTGGATGAATATAACGAGGCACGGCATGCTGCCGCGCAATATTATACGAAACAGTTGAAAGATATCCCTGGAATTCGGACACCGGAAGAAATGCCTTTCTCTACCCATGTGTACCACCAATACACTTTGCAGGTGTTGGACGGGAAACGGGATGCGCTGAAGAAATATTTGGCAGAGGCTGGAATCCCTTCAATGATTTATTATCCGCTGCCCTTGCAGCAGCAGGAAGCTTTCAAGGAAATCACTCGCCAGGCGGAAGATTTGAAAGTGTCAGAGCGGCTTGCCGCTTCCGTCCTTTCCTTGCCAATGCACACGGAACTGACTAATGAACAGCAAAATGATGTCATCGAGGCAATTCGTTCATTTTATAAAACAAGATGATCATGGAGGAGAAGAATTATTTTGTGCATGAGACGGCGGTGGTAGACGAAGGCTGCGAGATCGGCAGAGGTACTAAAATTTGGCATTTTAGCCATATTATGGAAGGATGCCGGATAGGAGAGCGTTGCAACATCGGGCAGAACGTGGTCATCTCGCCGGAGGTGGTGCTGGGCAACAACGTGAAAGTGCAGAACAACGTGTCGGTTTACACGGGCGTGACCTGTGGTGACGACGTGTTTTTGGGACCTTCCTGCGTGTTCACAAACATGACGAATCCCCGCAGTGCCATCAACCGGAAATCGCAATATGCCCAAACGCACGTGGGGAAAGGAGCGACCATTGGAGCGAACGCTACTATAGTATGCGGCCATGATATCGGGGAATATGCTTTTATCGGAGCGGGGGCGGTAGTCACGAAAAACGTGCCGCCGTATGCTTTGCTGGTGGGCAACCCTGCCCGGCAGATGGGTTGGATGAGCGAGTACGGGCACCGCTTGTCCTTTAATGCGGAGGGAATTGCGGAATGTCCGGAGAGCCATGAACGCTATCAATTGAAAGACGGGAAGGTTGCCAAATTGTAGATGCCAATTATTATTAACAACATCGTAAAAAATCCATTAACCATGTATAATCGTTTATTGAATAAAGAAGCCAAGTTGGCTTTGGTGGGCTTGGGCTATGTGGGCTTGCCCATCGCCTTGGAATTTGCAAAGAAAATCAGCGTTGTCGGGTTCGACATCAGCGAGGAACGCCTTGCCAAGATGCGGCAGGGGATAGACCCGAGCCAAGAACTGGGGCGTGAAGCTTTTGAAAATGCGGACATCAAATTCACCTCCTCCATTGACGAATTGAGGGAGGCTTCCTTTTTCATCGTGGCGGTGCCGACGCCTATTGATGCGCACAACCAGCCTGATTTGACCCCGTTGTTGTCAGCAACCCGTTCTGTGGCGAAAGCCTTGAAACGGGGGGACTACGTGGTGTACGAGTCTACAGTTTACCCGGGTTGTACGGAGGAGGACTGCCTGCCTATCTTGGAGGAGATCTCTGGATTGAAAGCGGGCGTGGATTTCAAGTATGGTTACTCGCCGGAGCGGATTAATCCGGGGGAGAAAGTGCACACGCTGCCTAATACTATAAAAATAGTTTCTGGCTGTGATGCGGAAGCCTTGGACACGATAGCCAAGGTGTACGAGTTGGTTGTGAAACCTGGGGTTCATCGTGCGCCGAACGTGAAAGTGGCGGAGGCTGCGAAAATTATCGAGAACACGCAGCGGGATGTGAACATCGCCTTGATGAACGAACTATCCATCATCTTCAGCCGGATAGGCATTAACACTTATGACGTGCTGGAAGCGGCTGGAACGAAATGGAATTTCTTGAAGTTCTACCCGGGACTGGTCGGTGGACATTGTATCGGGGTGGATCCTTACTATTTGGTGTATAAGGCGAGCGAATTGAAATATCACACGCAGATTATCAGTGCAGGGCGTTTTATCAATGATTCGATGGGCGGTTACATTGCCAAGAAACTTGTGAAGAAACTGATTGGGATGGGAAAATATGTGTTGGGGGCAAAAGTGCTGGTGATGGGCGTGACGTTCAAGGAAAACGTGGCAGACATCCGGAACTCGAAGGTGGTGGACATCATTAATGAGCTGAAGGATTTCGGTTGCGACGTGGACGTGGTGGACGCTTACGCCGATTCGGAAGAGGTGAAAAAGATGTATGGGTTCAGCTTACTGGAGAGACCTCGGACGGATTACGATGCCGTGGTGGTTGCAGTGTCGCATGACGCTTACAAGGACTTGGACGAGGGGTATTTTAAATCATTGACTTGTGAGAAAGCGGTGCTGGTGGACGTGAAAGGCATGTACCGAGGAAAGATTCAGGAGTTGAAGTATTGGAGTTTGTGAGTTTTGTCTTGGAGGCAAAATATAAATGATTGAATGTAATTATGGACACGACATTGCAAGGCTTTTACGTGGAGATTCTACAATTCGATAGGAGTTTTTGAGGAACTGGTCAGAAAGATGGGGAGGAAGATGCGTTTGCCTTTTGTAGAGTTGAAAGAGGAAGATCAAAGCAATATTGTGGATAAATTATACGGAACAGTACGCTTGTCGGAGAACTTTGATTGTAAGGCAGAGGTGGAACAGACCATGGGAAAGCGTTATTTGTTAGAAGTTTTGGGAAATACCTCAGAATTGATGGATGGGAATTATGATTGAAAACGACATAAATTGTTAGATATGAAAAACAAACTATTGGTGATTATTAATGATATCCGTCGGGCTAAAAACCAGCCGGTGGTGGATGATTTGCATGAAAACGACAATCTGCGGAGTGATTTGGGCTTGACATCATTTGACCTTGCGGAATTGACCGTGAGGGTTGAAGATGAGTTTGACATAGATATTTTTGAAGATGGGTTGGTGAATACTGTCGGAGAAATTTTGAAGAAATTAGAGAAATAGTAAAATGGGGACGTTTTTGATAGATGGAGGAAAATCCTACTCGTATTCAGCATTGTTGCAATCAATAAATGCGGATGACTATTTTCCTTTATTAAAAACCACGGATTTGTTTTCCTATTTTTCAAATTTAGTAAAAGCTCTCGCTAACAATCGTTCGTTGACATTGTTGGACTCAGATCTTAATCAGGCAGAGCTAAAAGGTATGGATGAGAATCTTGTTAATGCTAAGGAGAAAGTTTCCACCATAGATTTCTCGTCCATGGTGGACGTGATAGATGCAGTGAAAAATTCCAACTCTCGGGTTACGATATTTACGTCTGGAACAACGGGACAGCCTAAGAAAATAAGCCATGACGTTCAAACTTTGACCCGGTCGGTACGTCAAGGAGGAAAATATGCGGATCATATTTGGGGATACGCATATAATCCGACACACATGGCCGGCATTCAGGTATTTTTTCAGGCATTCATGAATAAGAACGTGATCGTTAATGTGTTTAACCGGTCTCGGCATGAGATATACGAAATGGTTGATAAATATTCCATCACGCATTTGTCGGCGACTCCGACGTTCTATAGGTTGCTGTTACCCATGGAAAAAACATGCACCTCCGTTCAGCGGGTGACGCTTGGTGGAGAGAAAAGCGACGAGCATCTTTATCAAGCCATTCGAGCGATATTTCCATCGGCCAAGATAAACAACGTGTACGCCTCAACAGAGGCGGGTTCTCTGTTTGCGTCTAAAGGAGATTGCTTTCAGTTGCCTGCGGCGAACCGGGATAAATTTAAAATCATGGATGGAGAGTTGTTGATCCACCGCTCGTTGTTGGGGTGTTCAAATTCTCTTGCCTTGGACGGAGATTTCTATCACTCTGGCGATTTGATTGAATGGGTAAACCAACAAGAGGGATTGTTCCGCTTCAAGGGACGCAAAAACGAATTAATCAATGTTGGCGGTTACAAGATTAATCCGGAGGAAGTGGAAACGATGCTTAATTCGATCGAAGGCATCCGTCAATCAGTCGTGTACGGGAAGGCAAATTCTGTTATAGGGAATATTCTTTGCGCCGACATACTGCTTGAACAAACTGTCAAGATGACGGAACTCGACATACGTCAATTGTTGAATGGGAAATTACAGGATTATAAAATACCTCGAAGGATCAGATTCGTGGAATCAATTTCTGTGACAAGAACCGGAAAGTTAAAAAGAACATGAATTATTTGGTGACAGGATGCTCGCGCGGGGTCGGACTTGAAATCTGCCGCGTGCTTTTGAGCGAAGGACATGATGTCTATGGAATAGCTCGCTCTCATTCGGAGGAGTTTAAATTGCTTGAATGCGATTATGACGGAAAACTTTTTTTCAAGAGTATTGATCTGAGTGATTGTGAAAATGTTCGGAAAAACGTGTTTAGGGAGTTTGTACACAATGGCATTCAGCTTCATGGTTATGTCAATAATGCGGCTATGGCATACGATGATATTGTGACAAACTTGAATCTGGGCAAGTTGCGGCAGATGTATGCCGTGAATGTGTTTACGCCGATGATGATCACAAAATATGTTTTACGGAATATGCTGTTGCATCACACGCAAGGCAGTATTGTACACATATCTTCAGTCTCTGTTCACACAGGTTATAAGGGATTGGCCATGTACGCTTCCAGCAAAGGAGCGCTCGAAGCGTTTTCGAAAGACACGGCTCGGGAATGGGGAGAACGTGGCGTTCGTAGCAATGTCGTGGTACCGGGATTTATGGAGACTCAAATGAGTTCTTCATTGACCGCTGAACAAAAAGACCGAATTTATAAACGCACTTCATTGAAAGCGGCCACGGATGTTCATTCGGTGGCGGAAACCGTCGCCTTTCTATTGTCGGAAAAGGCTTGCTCCATAACGGGACAGAATATTTGCGTAGATAACGGAACCATTTGAATATGAGAATTGATTCGTTTATTACAGTTGCAAAAAGCTTGTGGACAAACTTTCGGGGATGCCATGCATTGCCCGTTATAAAAAGGATGGCGGTCGGCAAGTCGATACATGTAGATTATTTACGCTGGAAAGATATCTTTTTGGCTAGAAAGGAGCATTTGAAAGTCTTTCATGAACCTATGTCGGCAGGGCAATTCCTATTATTGTTGTTCTTTCGGCGTAAGTTGTCCTTTGTGTTGAAAAATTCCAAAGGAGAGAGTATCGCTTATATGCTGTTGTATTTCAATGCGAATGAACTAAAATGCAATTGCATACATATTGGCGCTCTCTATATGGCAGAGAAGTTTCAAGGCACAGGACGGGCTGCCTTGCTTGAAAAGACAGTTCTGACCTATTTGCAGGAGGAAACGAAGGTTTCGGAAGTGAGGGCAAGGGTGACGATTGAGAATGAAGACGCTTATACATTGGTTCTTGGAAATGGCTTTGTCGTTTTAGAAGAATATGAAGACAAGGGTATAAAAAAGAAGAGGGCATATGTAGCTAAAAAAATTAATAGAGATGGAGACAAATAAGGAGAAGTATATTTGGTTTTGTGAGGAGAATGATTTTGTACCGATATTCTCGCAGCCGTGGTGGATGGATGCGGTTTGTGTGGATGGGTATTGGGATGTATTGTTATACGAGAAAAATGGGGAAGTGCTGGGGGCGTTGCCTTATTATGTGAAGAAACGGTGGAGATTGTCGTATATAACACAGCCCCAATTGACGCAAAATAACGGTATTGTAATTAAATATCCGGAGAATCAGAAATACGAAAAGAGGCTTTCTTATGAAAAAGAGGTGATGACTGCATTAATAGACCAGTTAGAGCAATTGCCGATAGCTTACTATCAGCAAAGTTTTAATTGTAGATACACCAATTGGCTACCTTTTTATTGGAGAGGGTATAAAGAAACGACGTGCTACACATACCGGATAAATAACATTGATAATGCGCCTGAGGTATATGCAAACTTTGAACACTCGAAACGGAAAAATATAAAAAAAGCCGCTACGTTGGTAGATGTGTTGTTTGATTTGTCGGCAGAAGAATTTTACGAGAACCACAAGATGTCTCTTGCGAAACAGCATGATAAAATCAGTTATTCCTTTGAGTTATTCAGTCGAATTTATCGAGCGGCATATGAGAGAAATCAAGGAAAGGTTATTTGCTGTAAGGATAAGGATGGGCAAATTCATGCAGCATTGTTTGTTATTTGGGATAATATGGCGGCGTATGATTTGATTTCTACTATAGATCCTGATTTTAGGAATAGTGGTGCGGCGAGTTTGGCCGTTTATGAAATGATAAAGTATTGCTCACCAAAAGTTAATGTTTTCGATTTTGAGGGGAGTATGATAGAAATGGTAGAAAACTCGTTTAGGAAATTCGGGGCAATTCAAACGCCGTATTTTTCGATTCACAAGATAGCGACGAGGAATCCGGTTTTGAAATTATTGTTCAGGTTAAAGGGAATGTGATGTTTTTGTTGAGGTGGAGAAAGAGTGAGTATATAGGCAATTCGTTGAAATTGATATCGGGGACACTAGTGGCACAAATCGTGCCGGTTGTATTCTACCCGATATTGGGGCGGTTATTCACGCCATCAGAATTTACCGTATTAGCTAATTTCACGGCGGTGACAACCATTATTTCCGCGATAGTCTCGGGACAATATCGACAAAGTATCCTGATTGCACGAACGGAACAAATGGCGACAAATGTGCTTTCCCTTGCATTTTGTTTGACGGTTGCGGGGTCAATTGTTTTTACCGGATTGCTGTTTTGGGGCAAGGACGTGTATGCCGGAGTGGAAAGTATGCAGGGGGTAACAGACTTGCTTTATTTGATTCCGGTGACGGTGATCAGTCTTAATGTCTTTGAATTGTACAATGAGTGGTGCGTGCGGCATAAGTATTTCACGAATTTGTCGTTTAACAAGATGGTGAATGCGGCGGCGTTGTCAGTAGTGAAGACTGGCTTGGGTTTTTTCTACATTCCAACGGGCTTGGTTCTAGGCGATGTAGCCGGGCGGGTTGTTTCGGCTTTGTTTTGTGCGGGAGGAATGTTGAAACGGAGATTTCATGTTCGAGGCGTTGTTTCCGTGGCAGGTATGTGGGATGCGGCAAAGTGTCATAAAGAATGTCCGCGGAACTTGCTTCCCGCCACATTGATGAACACATTGGGCGGACAAATGCCGGTGTTGATTTTGTCTTCTTTCTTTTTGGCGGATCAAGTAGGACAATTTACCATGGCTTATTCGATTATGGCATTGCCTTCCATTGTGGTGAGTCGGGCTGTGCATGACGTGTTTCGGCAAAAGGCGAACGAAATTTATGTGAGGCAGGGAAATTGCAGGGAGGTTTATATGTCGACGATGAAAGTGGTGGCGTTGCTTTCTGTGAGTGGTTATTCACTGTTGGCTCTTATTGCGCCTTGGCTTTTTACTTTTTTCTTGGGATCGAGTTGGGGACTTGCCGGAGAGTATGCGAGGGTACTTTGCCCGATGGTAGCGATTAATTTCGTTTCGGAGGTGGGAACGGGCATGTTTGTGATTTCAGGGCATACGAGGGCGGGGATGTGGTGGCAGTTTGGATATGTGTTGCTGTCGATCATGTCGTTGTTGCTGTCGGCGATGATATGGAACGATATGGTGGTGACGATATGGTGTTTCACGATAGCGAGATGCGTATTGTATTTGATTAATTTTAGGTTGACGTATTTGTATTCGACGGGGAAAAAATGATTATAGAGAAGAAGTCGATATTGTATTTCTTTTTGTTTGTTATTTATCGTATTCTGTTGGATTTTAGCTATGTATGTTATATTCATCCTCAGTTCGATTATAACGGCATGCATTTGGAATGGAATACTGGATTTTATGTGTTATCTTGGTGTGTATGTGTCGGAATGTTTCCCATAATCTATATGAATTTGAAGAAGGATTCATTTGTGGGGTTGAGTATATATATGCTGACTCTTTTGTCTTTTGTGCCAACAACCACTATTTTGGGATTATATGGAGTTGATTGGAAATTTTTTGTGTTGATGGTAATTTACTGGGCATTGTTGCTATGGCTTGCCTATTTTATTAAACCATTTAAATTTTATTGGCCACCATGTAAACAAAACAAGTATATTGAAAGGTTTTGGTTGCTATTTGCTTCGTTAGTTATTATTTATATATCGGGAAGATATACAGGCTTCCGTTTGCATTTCAATTTAATCGATGTTTATGATATTCGATTTGAAGAACGAGAATTTGGAATGCCAACGTTATTGGCTTACATGAATGGTGTCGTAAACACGATTTTGCCAATATTGTTTGTTTTCTGTTTGTCAGAGAAGAAACGGAAACTTGCAATTTTTGTGGCATTCATTATTTTCTTAAGCTTTAGTATAGGAGGGCATAAATCAATTATTTTCAAACTTTTCCTTGCTGTTTTGGCTTATTACTTTTTTTCATGGAAAAAGAAAATTGTGTTATTATATGGTGTAATAGGAATTGTATGCATTGCAATGCTAGAACCAATAATTTTAGGAACGGGAGTTTTTAATGCGTTATTTATGTTTAGAGTTTTATTGGTGCCTGCTAAATTGCATATATCATTTTATGATTTTTTTCAGGATAACGAATTGTTGTATTTTAGAGAGGGGCCTTTGCGATGGTTGGGATTGGATTCACCATACGATACATCTGTTGCATTTTTAGTTGGAGGATTAGAATCAGGGAATTATGAAGTTAGAGCAAATAATGGTTTGTTTACTGATGCATATATGAATATGGGAGATTTTAGCGTTTTAATTTTTCCATTTATTGTTGTTTTAATTATTAAGACGCTGGATGCTTGCTCAAGATGGATGAGTGATAAATTGTTGTTTTTACCTGTTTATGTGACTATATCGGTCTTAATATCAACAACATTTACTACTGCGCTATTAACCAGCGGTCTTTTATTATTGATGTTTTTTTTGTTGTCTATGTCTAAAAAAACGAAGACATGTGTTTGATTCTTAGATCTGGAATAGGGTATTCTTGTGAAAAAAGGTATATTGTTTCTCTTTTATTTGGTTTGTTGGGAGTGGACGTGAGATTGGAGGAGGGAGGAAATGGGTATGACTATGTGCTGAATTATGGATTGGGTTCCATTCAAATAAAGGATTCTTTTTTTGCCAAACAAGGAGAGGGGAACATGGTAAAAAAAAGTAATTTGCCGATAGAGCCTGTGTGTGCTTCTTCTTGTCCGTGGTTCAAGGATCTTTGTTTTCTTTATGGAGAAGATGTGTTTGAGATTTTGGATAAACAGATATATTGCGGAGGGGATATATTCGGCTCTGCGTTTTTTATGTTGACACGATGGGAAGAATTGGTGTTGCCGAAAGATCGGTTTGGGCGATGCGATGAGAACGAGATGTTTGTGGTGAAGCACGGATTGCATGAGCGCCCAATCGTGAATGAGTATTTGTGCTTGTTGGAAAAAATGTTGAAGCATATCGGTTATCCGTTGCCTGAAAAGCGAAGGAAGTTTAGTATTCGATTGACTCATGATATCGACTATTTGTTCCGTTATGACTTGAAGAATATGTGTGCGAACTTAGCGGGAGATTTGTTGCATCGGAAAAGCATAAAGGCTTTTGGGCATACATTGAAAAATTATTTGAGATTCAAGCAAGGAAAGGCGAAAGATCCATTTGACACGTTTGACTGGTTTATGGATTTAAGTGAGTCTTGCGGGTTGAAAGACGAGTTTTATTTCAAAGCAGCTATACCGGGGGAATATGACTGCACTTATGATGTTCGGGATAGAAGGGTGAAACAAATCATGCGGCACGTGACAGAGCGGGGGCATCAGGTTGGTTTCCATCCATCGAAAAATACGTTCCATCATCCAGAACAATTCAGCGAGGAGATCGGGCGTTTGCGTTCGTTGGGTTTTGAAATCAAGGGAGGTCGTCAGCATTTCTTGTTGTACGATTTGCCCAAAACGATGCGAACGTGGAGCGAGAACGGATTAGAGTATGATGCCGGCCTGGGATTTTATGCTCATGCGGGATTTCGATGCGGGTGTTGTTTTTCTTATCCATATTGGGATGTGGAGCAGCGAAAAGAGTTGCCCATTATTGTGAGACCGATGACTATCATGGAGGGGGCGTTGTTCACACAAGATGCAAGCGTCAAGAGTTTGAAAGAAAAGATGTGCGCATTGGTGGATGTCGTGAAACAATACGAGGGTGAGTTCGTGTTTTTATGGCACAATGACAATTTGGGGCGGGAACAATTTCAACATTTAAGCGAGGTGTATGTGGAAGTTATAAATCATATAAAGAGCTTAGTTCAATGAATTTGAAAGTTTGTCATTTTACAGTGGCGCACAATGTCACGGATGGGAGAATTTTTGAGAAGGAGTGTCGCTCTTTGCAACGAGCCGGTTATCAAGTGAGCATTGTGGGACCGAACACAGATGACCGGAAGATAGATGGAATCAAGGTGTATGGGGTCGCATTGAATCCGCATCCCTTGTATCGGATGTTTTTGGGGGCGAGAAAGATTTACAAGCGGGCGTTGGAATTGGATGCCGATGTGTACCATTTTCATGACGTAGAATTATTTCACTACGGATTGAAACTAAAACGGAAAGGGAAGAAGGTGATTTTTGATAGCCATGAAGATTGGCCTAATTATGTCAAAGAAATAAAATGGCTACCTAAAATTATTAGGTTTGGTTTTGCTTGTTTATTGCATCATTGGTATTCTGCTTGTTTGCATAAATTTGATTATGTGATTACGGTCTCTCCTCACATTGTGGGTCACTTGCTAAAAGACAATCCAAAAACAACGTGTGATATTGTGGCAAATTATCCAATAGTGGATAAGGAATTATTGACGCAGTCTTTGGAGAGGGAGAGAATGTTATGTTATATCGGAACTGTATATAGTTTTAGTAATCAAGAGACAATTCTGCGTGCCATTGAGCATATTGAAACGACATATTTTGTGGCTGGGCAACTTTCTGATACGATGAGAGAAAAATTAAAAGTATTGCCAGCATACAAAAAAATGGAATTTTTGGGGATGCTATCTAAAGAGCGTGTGAAAAAACTTTTGGCACATGTAGGGGTGGGGATTGTTTTATTTGATTATACACCTAATTGCGGAGGGAAGGAAGGAACCTTGGGGAATACAAAGTTGTTTGAATATATGATGGCTGGTTTGCCTATAATATGTACTGATTTTAAGTTGTGGAAAGAGCGGATTGTTGATAAGTACAAGTGCGGAATTGTAGTTCCTCCAGGCGATGTGAGAAGTCTAACGAATGCTATAGAGACATTGTTAAACAACCAGACTCTTCGCTTTGAGATGGGAAATGCTGCTTTACAAGCGGTTAAAGTTGAATTTAATTGGGCAACCCAAGAACAAGTATTAATTGATATATATTCTAAGTTATGAAAATTGTTACCATAATCGGGGCGAGACCTCAATTTATAAAATCAGCGGTTATTAGTAAATTGTTTTTAGAGCAGGGTATTGACGAGATTGTTGTGCATACGGGACAGCATTTTGATGCAGACATGAGTGATGTTTTTTTTGAAGAATTGCGTTTACCATCACCTCGTTATAACTTGGATATACATGGTTTGTCGCATGGGGCAATGACAGGTAAAATGCTAGAAGGAATAGAGAATGTATTGATTTATGAAAAACCTGACGGTGTTCTTGTATATGGAGATACGAATTCTACATTGGCTGGAGCTTTGGCTGCTCGAAAACTACATATCCCGGTCGCTCATGTGGAAGCAGGATTAAGATCGTTTAATATGTTAATGCCGGAAGAAATTAATCGAATTTTAACAGATCGAATAAGTAATCTTTTGTTTTGCCCCTCGGAGTTATCAAAAGATAATTTACGAAAAGAAGGAATTATGGCAAGTAAAGATTATAAAATTGTTATCAGTGGAGATATTATGTATGATTGTGCATTGCTTTTTGCTTCTTATGCTAAATCTCCTATGTTGTCTATAGAGTTTCCATATTTGTTATGTACTATTCATCGAGCTGAAAATACAGATGATATTGAGAAATTGAAATGTATAATTAACACATTGGAAGAAATTTCAAAAGAAACAGTAGTGATTCTACCACTTCATCCAAGAACTCGGGCTAAGCTAACGGCGTGCGGTTGTGCATTGGACGATTCTCCAATAAAATTCATATCTCCTGTAGGATATTTAGAGATGATTTGGCTAATAGATCATTCTGAATTAGTGATAACTGATAGTGGGGGAGTACAAAAGGAAGCATATTATTTTCAAAAGCCTTGTGTGACATTGAGAGATGAAACAGAATGGGTGGAATTAGTAGAACATGGTTACAATAAATTAGTAGGGGCAGACAAGGAAAACATAATAAGTGCTATTCATTATTTTCTGGCTACAAAGTTGGCTTGGAACAATAATTTGTATGGGGATGGACATGCGGGTGAAATAATAGTGCAGGAACTTATTGAGAGTTGGAATTAAATGGGATATTGATGTTGGATAAATGCTGTTAGAGAAGTAAGAATTGTCAAATGGATGAGATTAGATTGATATCCCTTCCTAAGATACAGGATCGACGGGGAAATTTGTCGTTTGTGGAGGAGTGGCGACATGTGCCATTCGAGATAAAGCGGAGCTATTGGATTTATGACGTGCCGGGAGGGACGGAGCGGGGAGGACATGCTTACAAGGAGAATAGCGAGTTTATTGTCGCCTTGTCGGGGAGTTTCGACGTGGTGTTGCATGACGGAGAAAAGGAGTGGCGATACTCTTTGAATCGGTCGTATTATGGGTTGCTTGTGCCTAAACTGGTTTGGCGAAGAATGGAGAATTTCTCGACAAACTCGTTGGCGTTGGTACTTTCGTCCACGGCATACGATTCGGACGATTATATCTATGATTTTGATGATTTTAAGTTGATTACCCATGAAAAATAGCACGGTTTTCGATTGCACTTTGATCGAGATGGATAAGCACCATAGCGATGACAAGGGGAATCTCACGGTGGTGGAGAATGGCAAGACGGTGCCTTTTGAGGTGAGGCGCGCCTATTATTTGTATGATATTCCAGGAGGAGGTGCCCGGGGAGCGCACGCACACAAGGAACTCAAACAATTGATTATTGCCGCAAGTGGTAGTTTCGATGTGACGCTTGATGATGGGAATGTGAGGAGGACGTTTACGCTAAACAGACCTTATCAGGGGTTGTTGGTAGTGCCAGGAATTTGGCGTGATTTGAATAACTTTTCTTCGGGGGCGGTTTGTTTGGTGCTGGCTTCGGAGGTTTATGACGAGGGGGACTATATTAGGGATTATGATGGTTTTATACGTTATAAATCGATAACTAAATAAAATATGAATTTAAAATCGGCAGCATGAGAAAAAATAGCATACACCCGACAGCAATTATAGGAAAAGACGTGGAGTTAGGAGAAGGCAATACGATATTACCATATACGATTATTGAAGGCAAAGTTCGTATTGGAAATGGTAATGTGATTGGACCACATGTGATTGTCGGCTGTCCGGCTACGGACACAAAACATGTGGATTTGAAGTTTGACGATAGCGGCGTGATTATCGGAAATAATAATGTGATTCGGGAGTTTTCTTTAATAGAACAGCCTTGCTACGAGGAATATACGATAGTTGGAGATGACGTTTTTATTATGCAAGGTGTTCATGTATCGCATGATGTGCATCTTAAAGATAAAGCGGTAATCACGAATACATCTGTGTTGGCTGGGATTGTGAAAGTGTTGGAGGGTGCGAATATCGCCATGGCTTGCACTGTGAATCAATATACTGTAGTTGGCCAATATTCCATTGTTGCCACGAATGCTGCCTGCATGAAAAACGTGAAACCCTTTTCGCGGTATATTCCGGGAAAGCCGTTGTCAGTGAACAAATATGCTTTGCAAAAATATGGTTTTATGGGTTATTATGACGAGATAGAACGATATGTATTGGAGAATGTGGAACCAAAGTCTGCGATTATTAAGGATATTATAAACGAATTTGACGGATGGGTAAATAAATACGGACATCAAACTTATTGACATGATAAAATTTCTTGATTTGCAAAAGGTGACGGCGAAGTATTCGGAAGAGATACGTGAGGCCGTGCGTAGGGTGGTGGATTCCGGATGGTATCTGCAAGGGGAAGAGAATAAAAGGTTTGAAAGTGACTATGCGAAGTATATCGGCACCCGGCATGCAGTGGGCGTGGCGAATGGGTTGGACGCTTTGATATGGATATTCCGAGCGTATGTGGAGTTGGGAGTGATGAAGCCGGGGGATGAGGTGATTGTTCCGGCGAACACGTACATTGCCTCGATACTGGCGATCACGGAGAACGGGTTGAAACCGGTGCTTGTGGAGCCGAAGTTGGACACATATCAGATTGACGATTCGTTGATAGAGGAGGCGATAACGCCCCGAACGAAGGCGGTGTTGATTGTGCATTTGTACGGACAGTGCGCTTATACGGACAAAATTGGAGAGTTATGCAAGAGGCATGGATTGAAACTGGTGGAGGACAATGCCCAAGCGCATGGTTGTGTTTACGAGGGGCGGAAGACAGGTTCGTTGGGAGATGCCGCCGGACACAGTTTTTATCCGGGAAAGAATTTGGGAGCGTTAGGGGATGCCGGAGCGGTGACAACGGACGATGAATTGTTGGCGGAGACGGTGCGGGCATTGGCGAATTACGGCTCAACGAAGAAATATGTGTTCAAGTATGCGGGACGGAATAGCCGTTTGGACGAGATACAGGCGGCAATATTGGACGTGAAATTGAGGCATCTTGACGAGGACGTGGAGTTAAGGAAGCTGGTTGCCAGATATTACATAGAAAATATCAAGCATCCGGACATTGTACTGCCGAAGGTTGATAATTGGGAACGTCACGTGTTCCATATTTTTCCGGTGAGGAGCGGTCGGCGTGACGAGTTGCAGCGGTATTTGACAGAGAGGGGAGTGCAAACTATCATTCATTACCCAATACCGCCGCACAAGCAGGAGTGTTACAAGGAATGGAACGGGCTGTCGTTCCCGGTGACGGAGAGGATACATGCGGAGGAGTTAAGTTTGCCGATAAGTCCGGTGATGACGGAAGTGGAGGTCAAGGAAGTCGTGGAGATTATTAATGCTTGGGATTGACACTTGTATGAAAAAAGTAATTTGGTTGGTAAATAAGCATGCCGCACCCATAAAATACAATGCGACTAACATGCGAACATACAAGCTAGCGTATTATTTTACCCAATTTGGGTATGAGGCATATGTTATTTCTTCAAGTTTTATACACAATAAGAATATAGATTTGCTGGATTCAAATGAGCAATATGCAATAAAGGAGTATGATGGAGTCAAATTTGTTCATGTTAAATCATTGCATTATAAATCTAATGGTTTAAAAAGGATTTTAAGCATTTCCCAATTTTCTAGGAGGTTGTTGAAATTGAGGCATGAATTGCCCAAGCCGAATGTTATTATTCATACATCAAATATTCCTTTTGACTATTGGATTTATACTTGTGCTCGAAAACTTGATGCCAAATATTTAATAGAAGTGGTGGATTTGTGGCCAGAATCTTTCGTTGCATTCGGATTGATTGGCAAGAAGAATCCATTGTTGTCATTAATGTATAAGGTCGAGAAGCTTTTGTATGCGCGAGCCGACAAGTTGATTTTTTCGATGGAAGGGGGAAGAGACTATATAATAGAAAAGAAATGGGATAAAGGGAATGGCGGTCCAATAGATTTATCTAAAGTGTATTATTTAAATAATGGTGTTGACGCTTTTGATTTTGAACAAAATAAGCGGCAATATAAATTGGAAGACGCAATCCTTGAAGATACAAAGTTGAAAAAGGTGGTGTATTTGGGTTCGATAAGGAAGGCAAATAATCTAAAATGGTTGATAGATGCCGCTTCTTATTTGAAAAGAGACAAGTCGGTGGTGTTCTTGATTTATGGAGATGGGGATGAAAGACCTGTTTTAGAATCTTATGCCAAAGATTTGGACAATGTGTTATTCAAAGAGAAATGGATAGAGCCCCAATATGTGCCATACGTTCTTTGTAGTAGTTATATTAATATTATAAATTATATGCCTAATGCAATAGAACGTTATGGTGGAAGTCAAAACAAATTGTTTCAGGCATTGGCAAGTGGGCGTCCAGTTTGTAGCAATATAGGAATGGGCTATAGTATCATAAATAAGTATAAAGTTGGAATTGATAAAAGATTTGCAGATGCTCGGGAATATGCGCAAGCGATAAAGTCGCTGCTCTCATTGCCGCAAGAGGAGTATGATGCCATGTGTGAGCGTGCACGAGATGCAGCTAAAGAATTCGATTTGAAGAATTTGGCCAAATTTTATAGTGAACATTTTATTAAAGACATATGATTGATGAGTGAGATTGTTGTTAGGGCAGCCCAAAGACAAGATGTAAAAGCAGTCGCACAACTTCATATAAAAGCCTTTGAAGATTTTTTCTTGTCAGGATTAGGAGGTAGTTTTCTAGCTGTATATTATAAGGCAGTCTTGAAATCTTGTGATGGATTGTTATTTGTGGTTGAGAATAAAGGAAAAGTCATTGGCTTTTGTGCTGCTGCCAAAAGATCCAAAGGGTATAACAAACGCTTGGTGAAAGATAATTTGTTTTTATTCGGAATACAAGGGATTAAATTATCAGTAACAAAACCCAAAGCGGTCGTTCGTTTGTTGAAAAATTTTGAAAAGCACGACCTGACTCAAAAAGATGAGGGGGATTATGCGGAATTATATTCCATTGCGGTTGATCCTGAAGTGCAGGGGAGTGGAGTAGGAAAGCGATTGTTGCAATTATTAGAGTCTGAATTGAAAGAAAGTGGAATAAAAGAGTTGTCTCTGACAACGGATTGTTGTAATAATGACAACGTGATTGCTTTTTATAAGTCAGTCGGATACAATGTTATGTATGAGTTTATGACTTATCCACATAGGAAAATGTATAGAATGATAAAAACGTTAAATTAAAAAGTTTATGAAGATACCTTTTTCACCACCACGAATAGACCAGAAAATTGTGGATGAAGTGGTGGATACGTTGAAGTCTGGTTGGATTACGACCGGTCCGAAGACCAAAGAATTTGAACGCCGCTTGACTGCTTATTGCGGGAATAAGGCGACATTGGCGGTAAATTCGAACACCATCGGTTTGGAAGTGGCGTTGCGTTGGTTTGGGGTGCAAGAGGGGGACGAGGTGATTGTGCCGGCGTACACGTATTGTGCCACGGCGAACGTGGTTGTGCATTGCGGGGCAACGCCGGTGATGGTGGACGTGAATGCCGACGATTTTTGCATTTCCGTGGAGAATATCCGGAAAGCCATCACGCCGCGCACGAAGGCTGTGATGCCGGTGGATTTGGGCGGCATGCCCTGCGATTACGATGCCATTTTTGAGGTTGTCGAGTCTGAAGAGGCAAAGGCATTGTTTTCTCCGCGCACGGAAGAGCAAAGGATGCTGGGGCGGATGCTGGTCCTTTCGGACTCAGCCCATTCCATCGGTGCAGAGTATAAAGGACGGAAAGCCGGAAGCCTGGCAGACATTTCGGTATTTTCGTTTCATGCGGTGAAAAACTTGACGACGGCTGAAGGCGGCGCCATCATGTTGAATCTGCCGGAACCGTTTGATAATGAAGATTTGTACCGTTACCTGTGCACTTTCACGCTGCACGGGCAGAACAAGGACGCGCTTGCCAAAACAAAGAAAGGGGCATGGCGTTATGATGTCGTGGTGTCCGGTTACAAGGGAAACATGACGGATATTCTGGCATCCATCGGATTGGTAGAACTTCAGCGTTACGAAAATGACACGCTGGTTTGCCGCAAGCATATTTTTGACCGTTATGCCGAGGCTTTCCGGCAGTATGATTGGGCAGAACTGCCCCTTTATGAGACAGCGGAAAGGAAGAGTTCCTATCATGTGTATTGCTTGCGGATCAAAGGTGCCAGCGAAGAGCAGCGCGATGAAATCATCCAACGGATTTTTGACCGGGACGTGGCGGTGAACGTGCATTACCAGCCTTTGCCCCTGCTGACCGCTTTTAAGAGCAAAGGCTACCGGATGGAGGATTACCCTGTGGCTTATGACAGTTATTGCCGGGAGATATCCTTGCCGGTATGGTATGGTTTGAATGACGGATTGGTGGATGAGGTGATCCGGGCGGTCGTGGATGCCGTTAATGAGGTTATGAACCCATCCAAGACATAAAGATCATGATTCGTTTTTTTGATTTTCTGTTTTCATTGTTCGGATTGATAGCCCTGAGTCCGGTGTTCCTGCTAATTTCCCTTTGCATCGTGTTGGATAGCCGTGGCGGGGTGTTCTACCGCCAGAGTCGTGTGGGGAAGGACGGCAAAGATTTTGAACTCTATAAGTTCCGTTCCATGCGGACAGGGGCAGACAAGCGGGGGCTGATTACTGTGGGGGAAAAGGATTCCCGCATTACGTGGGCAGGATATTTCTTGCGCAAATACAAACTGGACGAGTTGCCGCAACTGATAAATGTGCTGAAAGGCGAAATGAGCTTGGTGGGACCACGCCCGGAAGTGAGGAAATACGTGGACCTTTATACGCCGGAACAGCGAAAGGTGCTTTCCGTAGTGCCGGGCATTACGGATTATGCTTCCATCGAGTATGTGGATGAGAACCGGATATTGGGCGGTGCAGCAGATCCGGACAAGGTATATGTGGAGGAAATCCTGCCGGACAAAATACGCTATAACATGAAGTATATTGAAAATCGTTCTTTGAAAGAGTATTTCAAGATTATTTTCCTGACTTTTTATTCAATCCTAAGATGATATAAGATGCCCCGGAACTTGCCTTTCCGCGTTGCAACCCAACATACATTCATTCAAACAACGCGGGGGGCAAGGGGGCATATTTTTTATAAGAACGAGAACAAAGGTATAGATAAAAAACAAAAACTGGTATGAATGGAATTGACATGCGCGTATTGAAGCGCTTTTTCCCCTCGCGGCTTTTGCCGCGTTGGTTGGTCCTTTTTCTGGACTTGGGGCTGGTGGCAGTGTCCGTGTTGCTGTCCTACCTGTTCCGTTACGACTTTTCCCTGGACTTTTTGGCATCCCGGAGCTTGGGGCATACGCTGCTTCTGGCATTGGCGGCGAACCTTGTCGCTTTTGCCGCCTTCCGCTCGTATGCGAACGTCATCCGCTTCTCGTCTTTTGTGGACATCATGCGGATCTTCGTGACGCTGACGGCGGGCTACCTGCTGGTGCTGCTGGTGGCATCCTACGCCTTCCCTTCCTGGGGCTGGACAATCCCCTCGAAGACGGTGCTGCTGATGACCTACGTGATCAACTTCTCGCTGATGGCGCTCTCGCGCATCGGTATCAAGATGCTCTATGAGTCGCTGAACTTCGACCGCCGCCATTCGCAGCTGACGATGATTTACGGCGCAAAGAAAGTGGGCGGCAGCATCGCGAAGGCGTTGCGCGCAAACCCGCAGAACCGTTACCTGCTGTGCGGGTTCATTGCGGACGAGGAAGACTTGGTGGGCAAACGGCTGATGGGGCTGAAGATTTATGCGAACGACGACAAACTGCCCGGAATCCTGGAGCGGAAGGGGGTAAAACGCATCATCATCTCGCCCGCGAAGATGAAGGAGGTTCGGCAGACGGACTTCCTGGACAAGATGCTGTCGCAGGGCATCAAGGTGATGTACACGCCCCCGATGGACGAGTGGCAGAAAGATGCGGGGCTCCATGCGCAAATCCGCAAGATCCGGATTGAAGACCTGCTGGAACGCGAGCCCATCCAGATAGACCTCCACAAAATCGCCTCGCACATCGAGGGGAAACGGGTGCTGGTGACGGGCGCTGCCGGCTCCATCGGGAGCGAGATCATGCGGCAGGTGGCAGCCTTCAACCCTTATGCGATGATCCTGGTAGACCAGGCGGAGACCCCGCTGCATGACGTGCGCCTGGAGCTGATGGACAAGTGGAAGGCAGTGGAGGCGCAGACTATCGTGGGGGACATCGCGAACGCCTCGCGGATGGAGGACATTTTCCGCCGCTACCGCCCGCAGTACATTTTCCATGCGGCGGCATACAAGCATGTGCCGATGATGGAGGATAATGTGTCAGAATCCATCCAGACGAACGTTGCGGGGACGAAAATCCTGGCAGACCTGGCGGTGAAATACGGGGCTGAGAAATTCGTGATGATCTCGACGGACAAGGCGGTGAACCCGACGAACGTGATGGGGTGCTCGAAGCGCATCTGCGAAATCTATGTGCAGTCGCTGGCGAAGAAACTCCAGCGCACGGGTGAGGCGCAGACGCAATTTATCACGACGCGCTTCGGGAACGTGCTTGGTTCGAACGGTTCGGTGATCCCGCGTTTCCGTGAACAGATTGAACGCGGCGGTCCCGTGACGGTGACCCACCCGGAAATCATCCGTTACTTCATGACCATCCCAGAGGCTTGCCGCCTGGTGCTGGAGGCAGGAAGCATGGGTCACGGGGGCGAGATTTTCATTTTCGACATGGGGAAGCCGGTGAAGATACTTGACCTGGCGAAGAAAATGATCAGCCTTTCGGGACATCCGGAAGTGAAAATCGAGTTCACGGGCTTGCGGCACGGCGAGAAGCTGTACGAGGAACTGCTGAACGTGAAAGAACACACGCAGCCGACCTACCATGAGAAAATCATGATCGCTTCCATCCGTGAATACGACTACGACGAGGTGAAGGGGCGGATTGAGGAATTGATAAAGACGAGCTACGGCTACGACGACATGGCGACTGTGGGGGCGATGAAGGCTTTGGTGCCGGAATTCATCAGCAAGAACTCCTGCTTTGAGGCATTGGACAAGAAAGTGGAAGAATAGTCACGATAATCGACATTTGAAAACAAGGACCTGCCCCTTCGGGGGCGGGTTTGTTGTGTCCGGACGTGAGGTGTTTGAGTTGGTCAGCTGATGTACCGCCAGGTGATTTTGGTTTTGAAGAGGCGTTTGATTTGGGTGGCAAAAATCTGGTTCTCTTCTTGTTGCAAGTCGGGGTCTTGTTCCAATATCTCATTGGCGACGCGGGAGGCTTCGTTGAGGATGAGGGTGTCTTTGCCGAGGTTGGCGACTTTCAGGTTGCAGGTGAGTCCGCTTTGCTGGGTGCCTTCGATGTCGCCGGGACCGCGGAGTTTCAGGTCAGCTTCGGCGATTTCAAAACCGTCGTTGGTGGCGGTCATGGTTTCAATCCTTTTCCGGGATTCGTTGGAGAGTTTGTAGGAGGTCATGAGGATGCAATAGGATTGGTCGGCTCCTCGTCCGACACGTCCCCGCAATTGGTGCAATTGCGAAAGCCCGAAGCGTTCTGCGCTTTCAATGACCATGATGGAAGCGTTGGGGACGTTTACGCCGACTTCGATGACGGTGGTTGCCACTAAAATTTGGGTTTTGCCTGTGGCAAAGCGCCGCATCTCTTCGTCCTTTTCTGCCGGCTTCAGTTTGCCGTGCACGATGCCTGTCCGGTAGCCTCGGGGTTGGAAATAGTCGTTGATTTGCGCATAGCCCTCTTCCAGGTTGCGAAAGTCCAGTTTTTCGGACTCCGAAATCAGGGGGTAGACCACGTAAGCCTGCCGCCCTTTCTTTAATTCCGTTTCTACAAAGCGGAGCACCTCTGCGCGTTTTCCATCGTAGGCATGCCAGGTGGTGACCGGCTTGCGTCCGGGGGGCAGTTCATCGATGACGGATACGTCCAAGTCGCCGTAGAGCGTCATGGCAAGGGTGCGGGGAATGGGAGTGGCGGTCATGACCAGCACATGCGGGGGCGTTGCGTTCTTCTGCCACAATTTGGCGCGTTGGGCAACGCCGAAACGGTGTTGCTCATCAATGATAACCAAGCCGACATTCCGGAAATTCACGACGTCTTCGAGCAAGGCATGTGTGCCGATGAGGATTTGCAGGGAGCCGTCGTTTAAGTCTTGGTGTATTTCCTCCCGTTCCTTTTTGCGGGTGGAGCCGGTCAGGAGAGCCACTGTGATGCCCAAAGGGGCGAGCATGTTGCGGATGGTCTCGTAGTGCTGGGTGGCAAGGATTTCCGTGGGTGCCATCAGGCAAGTCTGGTAGCAATTGTCAAGCGCAATCAGCATGCATAGGACGGCAACCAGCGTTTTGCCGCTCCCGACGTCTCCTTGCAGCAGGCGGTTCATCTGCTTGCCGCTCCCGCAGTCTTTGCGAATCTCGCGGACAACCCGTTTCTGGGCTTCTGTGAGCGGGAAGGGGAGGTGGTCGTTGTAGAAAGCGTTGAAATAATGCCCGACGGTTTTAAATGGATGTCCTTGGAAATAGGCTTTCCGTTTGTATTTCAGTTTGAGGATGTTGAGTTGGATATAAAACAATTCCTCAAATTTCAGACGGTATTGCGCCTGGCGGAGCATTTCCGGTGATTGGGGGAAATGGATGTTGTATAACGCCTCGTGGAGGTAGATAAGCCGGTGTTGGCGGATGAACCAGGCGGGCAAAGTTTCCGGAATGTCTCCATTCGCTTGTTTGAGGATGGTGGCTTGTATTTTGCTGATGGCTTTCGAGTTGAGGAAAGCCTTCTTCATTTTGTCAGTGGTGGCATACACTGCCTGGAAGCCTACCAGGAGGGGAGAACTTTTCTCAAAATTGTCAATTTCGGGATGCACGAGGTTCAGCCGCCGGTTGAATTCCGAGGGTTGCCCGAAAATCAAATAATCCTGCTCCGGACGGAATTGCCCCGCAAGGTATTTCAGTCCCTTGAACCAGACGAGCTCTACGCTTCCGGTTTCATCGTAGGCGATGGCGGTCATGCGGCGGGCTTTGCCTTCGCCTACGGTTTGCAGGTCTCGGATGCGGGCTTTGATTTGTATATAAGGGAGTTGGGAATTCAATTCCGCTATTTTGTATACCCTCGAACGGTCGATGTATTTGTAGGGGACATGGTAAATCATATCCTCATAGCTTTCCACCCCCAACTCTTCGCGGAGGAGGGCAGCCCTTTTCTCGCCTACGCCGGGCAGGAATTTGATATGCAGTTTAGACAGTTCCATGGCTTCCTTCAAAAATAACCGTTCCAAAGATAATTGAAAATTGAAAATAAATTGCCTACTTTTGTTCGTTTAATTGCAAGGATTGCGAAAATGTGGTATTTGAAAGAAAGAGTGAAACACGCAGTGCGTTTCCGCCATAAACGGGGATATGGGGTGCACTCGCCTTTTATGTTCAATTTGATATTGAACGTAATACGCGACCGTGAACGCCTTTTTGACTATCCGTTGGAGTGGGAAAGAAGGGAACTTTTGCGCCATCGGGAGCGAAAGGTTTTCCGCCTTTTGTCCCGCCTGATTCGTTATTTGCGGGTGGAGCGGGTGGTGTGCCTGGGGGAGCATGCGGAGCATTTAGTGGAATACCTGTCTGCCATTTATCAGGATGCCTCCATCACTTCCCATGTGGAAGAGGCTGCGGAGGCGGATTTCGTTTTCTTGGGGAAACGGCAGGGGAATGAGATGCCTGCCATCGACTGGGCGGCGTTTCTGGAGCATGAGCCGAAATACCTTGTGATTTCAGACATTTACAGGGACAAACAGCATGCCCGTTTGTGGCGGCAGCTGCGCGAAAGGGCAACGGTGTCGGTGGATATGATGTGGTATGGCATGTTGTTTTTCAATCCCAAGATTCAGAAGGGGAAATATAATTTAATCATTTGAATTGCATTTATAGGCTATGAAGATTTATACGAAAACAGGAGACCGGGGCATGACTTCCCTGGTCGGCGGGCAGCGGGTGGCGAAAAACAGTGCCCGCCTTGAGTCTTACGGGACGGTGGATGAACTGAACAGCTGCCTGGGCATTGTGCGCGCGTATGTTTCAGCGGCGGAAACGGCGGAAGAATTGGTGGAAATCCAATCGCGCCTTTTTGACCTTGGGGGCAATTTGGCAACTGACCCTGCAGATTTGAAAGTGAAAGTCTGCATCCGCGAGGAGGATATTGCCTTTTTGGAACATGCCATTGACCGGATGGACGCAGCCTTGTCCCCCATGCGTTATTTTGTCCTGCCGGGCGGCAGTCCTGCGGTATCTTTTTGCCATTTGGCGCGAACCGTCTGCCGGAGGGCGGAGCGGCGCATTCTGGATTTGGCAGAGAGCGCTGAGGTCGATTCCCGCATCTTGCAATACATCAACCGCCTGTCAGATTACCTTTTTGTCCTTTCGCGCAAACTCTCGCAGGACGAGGGGGCAGAAGAGATGAAATGGGTGCCGCGGAAGGATGGGTAGGCTTGCATAGACATCCTATGCAGTCCTGAATAGACGTCCTATGCAGAGCTGCATAGACATCCCATGCAGTCCTGAATAGACATCTCATGCAGGATTGCCCTTTTTGCCGAACCAGCGGTTTACGACAGGGATTTCGCTCAGGGGCAGGTCATGCCGGATGACGTAAAGGACGTAGGCAACCAGCAGCAGCGTGCGGCAACCGAGCCGCAGCACGATGTTGTCGATGGGCAGCCACATGCCTATGGCATACAGCACGAGGGCAAGCACCGTGTAGCGGGCAATGCTTTTCAGGTCGTAGGGCACGGGGTAATATTTTTGCCCCACCAGCCAAGAGAAGAACATCATGGCAAAGAAACAGGCAAATGCCGACCAGGCGCATGCCATGTAGCCGAAGTGCGGCACGAATGCCACGTTGCCCGTCACAATGACAACCAGCCCGATGAGCGAGAAATAGACGCCCCATTGCGTCTTGTCGGTCAGTTTATACCACAGGGAGAGGTTGAAAAATACGCCCGAGAACAGTTCGGCAATCATGATAATCGGCACAACCGTCAGCCCCGCGAAATATTCCGGACCCACAAAATAGCGGATGAGGTCTAAGAAAAACATGACGCCGAGGAATATCAGCCATTCGAAGATGATGAAATACTTCATCACGAGGGCATACGTCGCCCGCTTGTCTTCCCCCTTCGTGCGGGCAAAGATAAATGGCTCGTAGGCATAGCGGAACGCCTGCGTGAACATAATCATCACCACGGCAATCTTGGCATTTGCCCCGTAAATGCCCAATTGCGTGCCTGCCTCCAGCGGGTCGTCAATCAGATGGGGGAAAATGATTTTGTCGAAATTCTGGTTCAGCATGCCTGCCAGCCCGAGAATCAGCAACGGGAAAGAGTAATGGAGGATTTCGCGCAGCAGCCCGTAGCGGAATTTCCAGCGGATGCGGAATATTTCCGGAGACAGCGCAAGCAGGATGGCGGCTGACGCGATGACATTCGACACAAGGATGTACCCCACGCCATACGTTGGATTGTAAAACCATCCAATCCATTCCGGGTTCCGCTCGTAAATCGCCGGGCATGCCAACAGGAAAAAGCAGTTCAGGGCAATCGTCAGCCCGATATTCAGCAGTTTCAGCCCTGCGAAGCGCAACGGGCGTTGGCGATAGCGCAGGTAGGCAAACGGCAGCGAGGCAAATACGTCTAAAGCGATAATCCCTGCAATCATCCCTACGTATTCCGGGTGTTCCCCGCATTGCAGCAGCCCTGTAATCGGCTCCAGGAAAGTCCACACGATGCCTAAAAACAGGAGGGTCGTCACGCCGATGGAAGTCATGCAGGTGGAATACACTGTCTGCGGCTCCCCTTTTTGCGGGTCGTTGGCGAAACGGAAAAAGCCTGTCTCCAGCCCATAAGTCAACAGCACAAGCATCACCCCAATCCAGGCATACAGGTTGACTATCACGCTGTACTCTGCCGGGACGAGCAGATAAGTGTAGAGCGGCGTCAGGCACCAGTTCAAGAATTTGCCCACGATGCTGCTCACGCCATAAATCGCCGTATCTTTAGCCAGACTTTTAATACCTGCCATAATATTCCATTTATGAATCCTCGCAAAGATACGCTTAAAATCCGTACGATGCGCCCTCTTTGCCTAAAAAAGTAGGCGGTGTCGCTTCCGGGACGGGAGGTTATCAGCCTTGCCGCCTACCCGTCGCTGTTTCGCTGCTGTTTCGTTGGTACTTGGGAGCTGTTGCTCTCCGAAAGCCAAGAGCAGCGCAACAGCGGCGCAGCAGCAGCGTTATAAGGGTAGGGAGGATGAGGGGGAGATATAGACAAAAAGAGGATGCGCCGGGCGCATCCTCTGTCTTTTTCAATCTTTGCAATGTGCTTATTTTGCCAACAGTTCGGCAACTTTTTCTTTCAGGGCTTCGCCTCTGAGGTTCTTGGCTACGATGACATTGTTTTCATCGAGGACAATCAGGTGAGGAATGCCGTTTACGCCATAGAGTTTAGCGGCAGCGCAGTTCCAGCCTTGAAGGTCGGATACATGGTTCCATTCCAGACCGTCGTCTTTGATGGCTTTCAACCAAGCGTCTTTGTCGTTATCCAACGAGATGCTCAGGATTTCCAAGCCTTTCGGGTGCAATTCTTTGTACATGGCAACTACATTCGGGTTCTCGCCGCGGCACGGACCGCACCAGGATGCCCAGAAGTCGAGCACTTTCACTTTGGCTTTGATGGAGTGCATGGAAAGCGGTTTGCCTTCCGGAGTGTTCAGGGTGAAATCCGGAGCCACTTTGCCAATGGCAACAGCTGCCATCTTGTCGATTCTGGCTGCAATTTCCTTGCCTTTGTCGCTGGCTTTTGCATTTGCGCCGAGGAGGTCGTATTGAGCTTGCAGGTCTTCGAGTTCCATGCCGCCCATTTTTTGTGTCAGCATGTAAGCTGCAACGTATGAATCGGCGTTGGCTTTCATCAGGGCTTCTTCCTTGGCTGCTCCTTCTTCTGCAGCTTTGTTGAATTGCTCTTCGATTTCTTTCATCTTAGCCTCGTCTTTGGCTTTAGCGGCTTCGCTGTATGCGCTGTAAAGTTCGCGTTGCGTTTTGCCCATCTCCATTTGGATGGCTGCAAATTGGTCGTAGAGCTTCTGTGCTTCCGTGCCGGTTATCTGGGCAAAGCCTTTTTCCGGCAAGTTGAACGTGATGACAGTGTTTTCCAAGAATACGGGTGAACCGCCTCTTTTGCCTTCAATGGTTATGATAGCATCCGTCAGTCCGGCTACGCTTCCGGTCAGGGTGAACTTGCCGTCAGCAATGGGAGCCTGGGCTAAGGTGTCTAACTTGGAATCTGCGAATTTTACCAGATAAGCTTTGCCTGTTTGTTGACCTTCAACGGTTCCGTTGATGGTGTACTTAGGTGTTGTGTTGCACGCTGCCAATGCCAAGGCAATCGCTGCAAAAGGAATGAATGTCTTCTTCATGGTTTTGTAATTTATCAAAATATTAACAAACACAAAGGTACGGATTAATACGAAAAAAACGATGCGCAAGCATCGTTTTTCTATGTTAATGTTTAGTTAATCTTTCGCTTCATAAACCAGAACTCTTTGAAGGCGATGTTCACGCGGAGTTTGATGTACCTTTCCATAACCAAGCCGTCCCGCTCGGAACCGCGCATGCCGGCGTCTAATGCCACACCCAACAGGAGTTCATTCCCGATGTTGGGGAGGATAAAGGGCATTTGCACCCCTGCCGTCAATCCGTAGGTATCTGCATGGAGCCCGCGGATGCGGATGCCTGAGTCTACGAAATAAGCGCCTGCCATGTAATTGATTCTCTGGCGGAAGAACCTGCCTGCCGCATCGGGTATCAGGGACACGCCAAAGGCTGCCTTATGATAGTCTTTCAGGTTTTGTTTTTCTTTGAAAGCCTCGTATTTCGAGAGTTGTTGGAACGTGTAGTCGCCGGCTATCCGCAGCCTGTTTTTGTGTTGGAAATTAAAACCTCCGCTTATCCGGAACGGATAGACAATGTATCCGCGTTTCAGCGTTTCATCGTCCAGCATGGTGGAAGAGACGCTTCCCGTATTCACCTTGTAGGCTTGGAATTCCTGCTTTGCCCACAACTTTTGCGAGAAGTTCATCGTGGCGCCTAAAATCAGGTTTGACCTGGAATTTAATTTCCAATTGTATTGGATACCGGGTTGGAAAAGCATGTCCTTCAGGCGGATGTATTCCCTGGTGCGGACATAGTAGCTACTCATCATGTTGGCTATCAGCGTTTGCTGTTTCTCGATTTTCCCGAAAATGTACGAGAAGTTGATACCCAACGACAGGTTTTTGTACCTCCATCCCAAGCCGCCATAAATGTCGTTCAGCCCGCCCATGCCTTGCAGGGCTTGGTTGAAAGTGGTGTAATCCGTACTACCGGAAATCAGTTCGTTGTAGTTGATGTTATAACCGATGTCCGATTTTTCCGTGAAGCCGAACGAAAAATAGAGGTCTTTCCACAGCCGCAGCGCCATATTTAAATAGGAATGCTGCATGACCCGGTAGCTGGAGGCTTCCCGGTGGGTGGTAATCCAGGTATATTCCCCGTTCATTGCCAGCTGGAAATAGAAACGGTTGCTGTCCAATGCCGTGTAGGATGCCGGATTTAGGTAATTGATGTTGTCATTGTCCCGCATGGCTGCGCTGACGCCTCCCATAGCTGCGTATGCGCCTGTATTTTCAGGCAATAATCCAAGCCCATAATAGGAATAGGGCGTGCCGATATTATTCTGTCCGAAGGCAAAGCAACAGCTGAGCGATATGATTGCAAGTAAAATAATCTTTTTCATGATGCCCTTATTGTTTATAGTTAGCATAATAGAATCTGACCACCGGTTCTTCCTTTACCACGATATAGTCATACGACGAAGTGATTTCGGGAAGCACGATCGCGACATCCGTCTGCGTGTTGTCATATCGGTCTATTACGTTCTGGTAATATTCTGTCATGTCAAATATGTAATAACGCTCGTTTTCCCCGCCGGATTCTTGTGGTGTGCCCACTACGTCCGACGATGTGTTTTGCAGCCGTCCCATGAAATCATTGGTTTTGTTCAGTTCATATAAATAAAGCGAGGCGGGAGCATCGATGGGATTGTTGGTATAATACTCGACCTTGACCTCCAACTGCACTTTCAACAGCGTCGAATATCGCGGCATGCCGATAGGATAAGGGAGGGTGAAGGTCGTGGCATATCCGGACAACCCTTGGCACAGGGCAAAGTCCACATCCCTCAGGTACACCTCGTCCCGTTGGCTCTCCAGCGCGGCAAAGGGGCTGTCTGTCCGGTCGGTCAGGTACTGGTTGTATAGGAATTCCGAGCGGCTGACCTTGAACGTGGTCGTCCTTTCGGCTCCATTGTCATGATAGAAGAAACGCATGAAAAGGCTGTCCTGCGCGTTCAGGGAAATCAGGCAGTCGTTCGTTTCGTCCGGCACAATCGCCAGCCCTTTGAAGAAATTGCGGAAGGCATAAGTATTTGCATAGTAGCTGTCCTTTCCCGACCGGAATTTCATTTCATAGAACATTCTTTCCGCCAGGTTGTCGTTTACCCGTGCCCATGCCTTATTAATATGTTCCACTTTGGGCAAGAACTCCAATCTTCCGATGAGGGAGTCTTTGTCGTAATCGACTGGCGATATATTATAAAAATAGTCGTTGAAAGTCGGGCTGTAGACAATTTCTGGAAGCTCCTTCAGCCGGTAGATGTTGTATCCTTGCGACTTGATATTATAAGTGGTATCCCCCCAGATTTTGCTGCCGAGGTGGATGCAGAATACGGCAGAGTCCAGCGCAGCGTTGAACGAAGGCGAACCCAAATCCGACGGGATATCCAGCTGGAAACAGGGGACTGCCGTCGTCGTCCCTCCGTGGGGTTCATCGTATTTCCCGACAATGATGTACTTGGGAACGGAGGAACCGCTCGAACTGCTGCCCCAAGTCCCGCTTGAGGTGGGGAAGGAGTCCAGCCGGATGGTAGCGGTGTTGAGCACCGTCACGAGTTCTGAACCGATATAATTGTTGTTGTCCACAATGTCTTGTCCGATAGATTCCAAATCGTTGCTGCAGGCATAAATCAGTAGCAACAGGCTGACAATACATAAATATATACGAGTCATATTTCTTTTCTTGGTTTTATCGTTATAATTGGCTGCGAAGATAGGATTAATTTCGCAATTATCCGCATCTCGTTTCAAAAAACCGTCAAACCTGCCCCGATTTCTGTGTTTTTTGGGGATGTATCCATTTGTTGAATATTTTTATTCGCCGAATCGCTTGGATTTAGATTTAAAATATGTAGTTTTGCCCCTGTTTTATCAGAAAAGTAATTTGAAAAAGCATAATCTATGAAGAAAGTAAATTTATTATGGCTCGCGCTGGTCGTTTTGGCTTTTGCAGGTTGTACGTCTTATGACGATACCGACGGTGATTGGGAACGTTCAGTGCAGTTTGCGGGTCCGTACCGGGTAAATGCAGTCTCTTTTTCTTATACAGACCCGGAAACCGGAGCGGAGAAGATTTTTATAGGTGGAGGATATAATAGTGCCTCGACAATACCCAACAAATCTTTGCGGGATTTTTGGGTGTTTACAGGGAATAACTTGGATGCTGTGGGGTGGTCTCAGATATCTGGTAAAGTGAAAGAGGAGACTTCCGATGGACGGGATACCCTTGTTTCCAGAGGCAATTACCCTGATACTTTAGGGCGTGAAGGCATGGTGGCATTTGTGATTAATGACAAGGCATACGTGGGTGCAGGTTATCGCCGGGGCTACAATTCAGCTCCGACCAATTTGTATTTTAGCGACTTCTATGTTTTTGATTTGAAAGAAGAGAAATGGGTATGGGATAAAGAAGCCAATGGGCACAAGCGTTATTCCATTACTGATAACTTGGGAATTTATGGTGCCGACACCAAAACAGTGAACTTTGCTTTCGGTGTAGGCTTTGCCTTTGACGGGAAAGGTTATGTCGGCACGGGGCGCATGGAGGAACAAGCAAGCAGCACATTCTATGTTTTTGACCCGGAAACGGAAAAATGGAGTTACGAACCGTCAGACAATAAGTTCCCCGGTGATGCTTGCGAGGGCGCGAATGTCTTCGATTTTGGCGATGAAATCTATGTATGTTTGGGCACAAACGGGAGCACAAACGTGCGGACGGTGTCTATTTTCAATGGGCAATGGCGGAAAGGTACTACCTTGAATCCGAATCTTCCCGGTGCATGGAACGAAGACTACGATGAAGTATTGCGTTCTTACGCCCAGGCTTTTGTTTCCGACAAAGACCCCAACCGGAACCGGAAAATCGCTTACGTGATGGGAGGCGTCGGGGCTTCGGCAAACGACAACTGGCAATACGACCGCGAGCGTGACCGTTGGGAGCGGACAAACCGCTTTTCTGCAGCGATGGCAAACCGGGTGAGCGGTGTCGGCTTTACTTACAATGGTTACGGGTACATCACCGTGGGCGGTCCTTCCACGTCTTCTTCTGGAGACAACACCACGTGGAAATTCTACCCGGGACTCAAAGCAAGAGATTGGAACGACTATTAATAAGCGTTTGAAATACATGAGAGAGTGCGCCGGACGACGCACTCTCTTTTTTCCCTCACAAACACACACACTTCACGGCATGCAAATGAAAAGGGCGATTCTCATATTATGGTTGATGGCTTGCGCGGCAGGTAGCCTGCAGGCACAGTGGAACACGCGCAACATGTTGCGCATGGGACAGAATGCCCTTTATTTTGACGATTACGTGAGTGCCATCGACAATTTTAACCACATCGTCCGCGTGAAGCCCTATTTGTCTGAACCTTATTTCTTCCGGGGCTTGGCGAAACTCAATTTGGACGATAATGAAGGTGCCCTTCAGGATTTCTCGCAAGCCATCGAATTGAACCCCAACTATTTCCAAGCCTACCTCTACCGGGGGGTGGCATACAGCAACCTCCAGCGTTACGAGGATGCCATGGGCGATTTCAACGAGGTGGTCGCCTTAGACCCTTCCGTGGCTTACGCATACGCCTTTCGGGGCATTACGGAGGCAGAGATGGGGCGTTACCGGGAGGCAGAAGCCGATTACTCCAAAGCGTTGATGCTCGATGACCAGCTCGTGGTGGCTTACCTGAACCGGGCAATCGTGCGCGAGAAGCAAGACAATTGGGAGGGAGCCATGACCGACTGCAACACGGCGATACGCCTCAACATGTTTTCCGACGAGGCATTCGGGCTGCGGGGCTACCTTTATTACGAGAAGAAGGATTACCACAACGCCATCGAGGATTTCAACCGTGCCCTCAAGGTGAATCCCGAGAACATCCGTATCCTCATGAGCCGGGCAATGGTCTGGTATGAAATGCGGAAATACCCGGAGACCTTGGCAGATTATACAGAAATCATCCGCGTGGACAGCAACTACATCTACGCTTACTACAACCGGGCGCTCCTGCGTGCGGAGGTGGGCGAGACCAATGCTGCCATCCGCGATTTGGACAAAGTGGTTGAGATGAATCCCGACAACATCCTGATTTATTTCAACCGCGGTTTGCTCAAAATGGAAATCAAAGACTGGTACGGTGCTTACGACGATTTCACCGAAAGTATCCGCCTGTACCCCGATTTCGTGAAGGCATACCAGGCAAGGGCTGCCGTGTGCGAGGAATTGCACCGCGAGGACGAGGCGGATGCCGACCTGCTGGCTGCCTGGAACATCATGGACCGGTACAAGAAAATGAAGGAGGGCGACCGCAATGCTTTGGTCGACACTTCTGCCAACTTGCGCCGTCTCATCGACATCAACGCCCGCGAGGACGAGGTGCGCGACGTCATCAACGGGCGCGTGCAGGACAAACGGGTCATTATCGAATTGCAGGATGTCTTTTACGTGCAATACCTGAGCCTCGATTCCTTGAGGAGCGGCAAGGTGCAGTATTACGACAAGCATATCATGGATTACAACCAGAAGCACAATTACCGCCCTTCCATCACCTTGAGCAATCGCCAGCCGGCGTATCCTGACGGCTTTGCCGCCGGGCAAATCGAGGAATTGACCCGCCAGTTGGCTGTAGCCGACGGTGCGGACGCCCGCCTGCTTCGGGGCGTGTTCTATTTGAGCGAGAAGGATTTTCCCGAAGCCATCGAGGATTTTTCTGCCATCCTTGCCGGAGACCCGGACAACCTGCTGGCGCTTTTCAACCTTGCCAACGCCCGGGTGATGATGTACGACTACATCGAGTCTGCCGGTGACCTGACCTCCCGCGTGGTGGGAGAGCAGGCGGAAGAAACCCGCAAAGTCGATTACTCCCTTGCCTTGGAGGGATACCGCAGGTGCTTGCAGCTCGACCCGGATTTCGTGTTTGCCCGCTTCAACATCGGCAACGTCCATGCCAAGAACGGCGAAATCGACCGGGCAATCGAGGCGTACACCCAAGCCATCCAAGAGGATAAGGAACTTGCAGAAGCCTATTTCAACCGGGGTTTGCTCTTCATTTACACCGGCCAGAAAGCCCAGGCGAATGCCGATTTAAGCAAGGCGGGCGAGTTAGGCATTATCAGTGCCTACAACATCATCAAGCGCTATTGCCGATAAAAATGCCCTTTCCCTGTAAATAAAATGTTAAAATGCTTGCGCGTTTAAAATATTTCTTCCATCTTTGCGGACATCATAGAACATTGTTTCATAGCGAGGGAGACGGAATTCTTATCTTAGCACCATATACAACCATCCACTGCCGTCTCCCTATTTTTTTTCTCTCGTCGTTCATCGTTAATCGTTCATCCTTCATCGCAACCTGCCGGCAAAGTATTGCTCGTAGGCATACAAATCGACCAGCCCGTGCCCTGAGAGGTTGAAAAGTATCGTTTCCCGTCTCCCTTCTTCCCGCGCCCGCCGGGCTTCGCGGATGGCTTGGGCAATGGCATGGGTGGATTCCGGTGCGGGAATGATGCCCTCTGTGCGGGCAAAAAGCACCCCTGCCTCGAAGGTCTCCAGTTGCGGCATGTCCGCTGCCTCCACCAACCCGTCTTTCAACAGCTGGCTCACCAGGCTGCCCGCCCCGTGGTACCGCAGCCCGCCTGCATGGATGGCAGCCGGCGTGAAATCGTGCCCCAGCGTGTACATCGGGAACAGCGGCGTCAGTCCTGCCTCGTCCCCATAGTCATAACGGAATTCTCCCTGTGTGAGCTTCGGGCACGACTCCGGTTCCACGGCGACGATGCGTGTTGCCATTCGTCCCCTCAGCCGTTCCCGCAGGAACGGGAAAGCAATGCCTGCAAAATTCGACCCGCCCCCGAAACAGCCAATCACCACGTCGGGTGCTTCCCCCGCCTTCTCCATTTGCCGCAACGCTTCCTCCCCGATGACCGTCTGGTGGAGCAACACATGGTTCATCACGCTCCCGATGGCATAATTTGTCTCCGGGTCTCCCGCTGCCATTTCCACGGCTTCCGACACGGCAATCCCCAAGCTCCCCGGCGACTCCGGTTCATGCTCCAAAACCCGCCTCCCCGCGGCTGTCCGGGTACTCGGCGAGGGCACCACCTCCGCGCCCCATGTCCGCATCATCAACCCCCGGTAAGGTTTTTGCCCGTAGCTCACCCGCACCATGAACACCGTCAAGTCCATCCCGAAATGCCGTGCCGCAAAACTCAATGCCGAGCCCCATTGCCCGCCGCCGGTTTCCGTCGTCAGCCGCCGGATGCCCTGCCGGTAATTGTAATAAGCCTGTGGAATGGCGGTGTTGGGCTTGTGCGAACCCGCCATGCTTGTGCTCTCGTTCTTGAAATAAATGTGGGCAGGAGTGTCCAATGCCTTCTCCAGCCCGTAAGCCCGTACGAGGGGCGTCGGGCGCCACATCCGGTACAATGCCTGCACCTCCTCCGGGATTTCGATAAACGCTTCGGTGGAAAATTCCTGCTCCACCAGTTCCCGTGCGAAAATCGGGTAAAAATCCTCCCGGGTTGCCGGTTCCCGCGTCGCGGGATTCAGGGGTGGCAACGGGCGTGTCGGCATATCTGCCACGATGTTATACCATTGGGTTGGCATCTCTTGCTCGGTGAGCGTGATTTTCTTCAATTGTTCCATGTGATTCTGATGATTTTGAGTGTGAATAATAAGTACAAAAAGACGGACGCCCGACGTTCGTAATAAACGTCAGGCGTCCGTCCGCATATCTTAGGCTACAGCATTACCACACCTCATCGTTTACTACGAAGTCCAGTGGGCGCCACCACCAATTCCGTGCGATGAAATGTTGCTGTGTCATATCTCTTGTTCTCTTTTTTGTTTTTCGATGCTGCAAATATAGCGATAAAAATATTCCCTCCAACTTTTCCCTCCTCTTTTTTCTTCTTTATTTCCCCCTCGTTCATCACTTATCGTTCATCGCACTTTTCCTTTCTCTTCTTTCTCTCGTTAATCGTTCATCGTTAATCATTCATCGTTCATCGCAACTTGCCCCGCAAGTTGCCTAATGTCTATCCCGCTAAAGTTCCCGGAAGTCATAATCAGCAGCACGCTCTCCCGGTAATCCCCCTTGAGCAGCCGTTCCCGCAGCTGTTCGTTGTCCGTGTACACCTCCAGCCGCTCATCTGCAAACCCGCGGCGCACATCCTCCTCCGTGATTTCCGGCAACCGCTTGTGCCGCACCACCTCCGGATTGAAGAACACAATCGCCTCGTCCGCCGCCTCCATCGTGTGGGCATACTGCGGCAAGAACGCCGCATTCAGGCTGCTGAACGTGTGCAACTCCATGCAAGCCACCAGCTTCCGCTTCGGATATTGCTCCCGCACCGCCTCCAGCGTTGCCCGGAGTTTCGAGGGCGAATGGGCAAAATCGAGGAACACCGTCGTCCCGTCCCCTTCCGCCATCTTCTGCAGCCGCTTGGCAGCTCCCTCATACGTGGCAATGCCTTGCAGGAACGCTTCGTCGCTCACTCCCGCCTCCCGGCAGGCAAGCCATGCGGCAGAAATATTCTGCAAATTGTGCTGCCCGAACACCCGGATGGGCGTCTCCCCCTTGAGCGTGAGGCAAGTCCTTCCGTTCTCCGTCCGGTGGGGGAATGCGCCGTAAGGCAACCGCTTCACCCCTTCCGGCGCATGCGTCGCCACTGCCCGCACATGCTCGTCCCCCTCGTAATAAATCAACGTACCGCCCGGCTCGATGCCCTCCACGAATCCCGCAAACTGCTCCACATAGTTCTCGAACGTGGGGAACACATTCACATGGTCCCAAGCGATGCCCGTCAGCACGGCAATGTCCGGATGGTAGTGATGGAACTTCGGGCGGCGGTCGATGGGCGAGGAGAGGTACTCGTCCCCCTCGAACACGGCGATGCGGCTCTCCTCGCTCAATCCCACCATCGTGTCGAATCCTGCCACCTGCGCCCCCACCATGTAATCGAATGCCATCCCGCACGACCGGAGCACATGCATAATCATCGATGTCGTCGTCGTCTTTCCGTGGCTGCCTCCCACCACGATGCGCCGTTTCCCGCGCGTCTGCTCGTAGAGATACTCCGGGTAGCTGTATATCCTCACGCCCAGTTCCTGTGCCCGCAGCAATTCCGGATTGTCCTCCCGCGCGTGCATCCCCAGGATGACCGCGTCCGTCTCCCGCGTGATTTTCTCCGGGAACCACCCCCACGCTTCGGGCAACAGCCCGGCGTTTTGCAACCGCGACCTCGATGGCTCGAATATCTCATCGTCCGACCCCGTCACGTGATAACCTTTCTTCTGGAGGGCGAGCGCCAAGTTGTGCATGGCAGCCCCGCCGATAGCGATAAAATGGATGTTCATGGCATTTCGTTTTTGATTCCGCACGCAAATATAGCGTTTTTTTCCTGCATTTCCCTTCCCGCTGCCGAAAGATGCGTCCCTTTCCCCGCCCTGCTTCCCCGGAAACGGCTGCCCGGCTCGGGCATTGCCTCGCGCCTGCCTTTGTCCCGCCTGTTGCTTGCAGGGAACTTGCCTTGCGCATGCTGTGAGCGTGCTTCCCGGTTGCTAGGGGGATGCTACCGGAATGCTCCCCGGTAATCCTTTCTTGATATTGTTATATATCCATTTTACGAACATCTTATCCCTATCTCCGGATAGAGTTACGATAGAGTTATGATAGAGTTGATATTCTTATATGACGCAAATATCCGGAAGCAAACCGGTAGCATCCCCCTAGCAACCGGGAAGCATTCCCCCGGCAAGCGGGGAGTGCCGGCTTTGCATTTGAGGGGTATTTTCTTGGAAAATCAGACGGAAGGGCAGGGAGGGACGGGAGGGGTGGACATGAAAAAAGGGGCGGTGCCAAACCGTCTTTTTATCATACTCCCTCCCCCCTTCGGGGTACTCCCCCTATCTTACCTTATATTTGCATCGTGAAAATATAAATGAATAATTAGATGAATATTGGGAAAAGCGAGCGGGAA
>CALUKF010000016.1 GCA_944321145.1 uncultured Odoribacter sp.
CATGCAGAATACAGGAGTCAGATATTTCATTGCCTTTCAGTTTATTCTGCAACAGCTTCCACTGAAACGAACGATTTGTTGTCCTTTCTTTTGCGGAAAACAACCGTACCGTCCACCAATGCGAAGAGGGTGTGGTCTCTACCCATGCCCACATTTTCGCCCGGATTGTGCACGGTGCCTCTTTGGCGAACGATAATGTTGCCAGCTTTGGCGAATTGACCTCCCCAAACTTTGATACCTAAGCGTTTGCTTTCTGATTCGCGGCCGTTCTTAGAACTACCAACACCTTTCTTATGTGCCATATTGTTTGAATTTTAGAAGTTACGAAATAAATTAAGCGTTAATGGATTCAATTTGAATCTGCGTCAGATATTGACGGTGTCCTCTCTTTCTTTCGAAAGTTTTTCTTCTCTTCTTTTTGAAGATGATTACTTTGTCGCCTTTCAGGTGGCTTAATACCTTGGCGGTCACTTTTGCGCCTTCCACTTTCGGGGTGCCGATTTTCACATCGCCTTCGTTGTCAATCAACAATACATTGTCCAATTCGATTTGCGAGCCTTCCTCGGCAGCGAGCCGGTGTACATATACTTTCCGGTCTTTTTCAACTTTAAATTGCTGTCCTGCAATTTCTACAATAGCGTACATTTTATTCTCTATTTTAATGTTAATACCAGGAGGCGAGCCGTCAGACTGCTTATTGTGCCTCTAAGGAAAATTCGTGGTGCAAAAGTAGTATATATTTTGGAAGATACAAAGAGTGAATAAGAAAAAAATCGTATTTTTGTTGCACTTTTAATATGAAAAAATAGCATGCGATGATGAAATACTTTGCACGGTTTCTGATGAGGCTCGGCGGTTGGAAATATGTCGGGCATTTGCCGGAGGTGAAAAAAGCTGTGATTATCTCTGTACCACACACTTCCAATTGGGATTTTGTGTGGGGTGAACTGGCTTTCTTGAGCCAGGGCATACCTGCTTATATTTTGATGAAAAAGGAATTTTTCTTTTTTCCCTTGGGAGCCATTTTGCGGGCGTTGCGGGTGATTCCCGTTGACCGGGGCAATAAAGAGAACCATTTGGCAGAGCAATTGGTGCGGGAATTTAAGCAGCGGGACACGATGTATCTCTGCATTACGCCTGAGGGCAGCCGCAGCCGCAGGAAAAAGTGGAAAAAGGGTTTTTTGGTGATAGCCAAAGCCGCCGGCGTCCCTGTCTATTTAGGACGAATCGATTATCAGACGAAGACTTGCCAAATCGGTCCTCTTTTTCATCCGACGGATGACATGGAGGCGGATATGGCTTATATTATGAGTACTTACCATGGGGTACATGCCAAGCATCCGGAGCGGTTTTCGTGTGGGGAGTGATTTTGTAATAAACGATTAATGATTAATGAGTTAATGATATGGAACATTTGGTGATTATGGCAGGAGGCATCGGCAGCCGTTTTTGGCCGATGAGCACACCGGAGCGTCCTAAGCAATTTATAGATGTGTTGGGAACGGGAAAGACCTTATTGCAGATGACTGTAGAGCGTTTTGAAGGGATTTTCCCTCCGGAACGTATTTGGGTGGTGACTTCTCAACATTACCGTTCCTTGGTGCGGGAGCAGTTGCCTTTGATACCCGATGACCATATTTTGTTGGAGCCTTGCCGGCGGAATACGGCGCCTTGCATTGCATACGCCGTTTGGAAAATCAAGCGGCGCGACCCGGATGCGCGTATGGTGATTTCGCCGGCAGACCATGTTGTGGCGGATGTGGAGACATTCCGGCGAGTGATTCGTGAAGGTTTGGCGTTTGTATCGCCGCAGGGCGGTTTGCTGACCTTGGGCATGGAGCCTTCGCGCCCGGAAACGGGTTATGGTTATATCCAAGTGAAGCAAGGAAGCAATGGTACAAGCATCTGCGAGGTGGAGGCATTTAAGGAGAAACCGGATTATATGACGGCGCAGGCTTATCTGAATGCAGGGGGATATTATTGGAATGCGGGCATTTTTTTGTGGCATGTGGCTGCTATTGAGCGTGCTTTTCGGGAAAATCTGCCTGAAGTGGCAACCCTTTTCGACTCCTTGAATGAAATCTATTACACTTCCGGTGAACAGGCAGCAATAGACCGTCTTTTTCCGGAGTGCCCGAATATTTCTGTAGATTATGCCATTATGGAGCATGCTTCCGGCATTTATGTCTATCCTGCTTCTTTCGGTTGGTCGGATTTGGGAACTTGGGGGGCTTTGTATGAGCAGGTAGGGAAAGACGCTGCGCATAATGCAGTTGTCCGGGGCGATGCCAAAATGATAGAAAGCAGCGGCTGCATTGTGCATCTTCCCGAAGGCAAACGGATTGTGGTGCAGGGATTGCAGGATTGCATCATTGCGGAGGAAAACGGTGTTCTTCTTATTTGTCGCAAAAGCGATGAACAGCGCATTAAAGATTTTGCGGGATAATTTAATCGCAGGGGTATGAATCAGCTGTCGAAAGCCATATTGAAATTGATGGAGAAAGACGAGAAGGAAGCCTTCCGTTTGCTGTTTGAGCATTATTACGACAGTTTGCTGTTGTATAGCCTCCACGTCTTGAACGATTTGGCAGCGGCAGAGGATGTGGTGCAGGATTGTTTTGCCATTTTGTGGACAAACAAGCGTTTGAAAAATTTCGAGGGCGATTTAGACCATTTTTTATTTGGAATGGTGAAAAAACGGTCTTGCCTGTATTTGCAAGAACATCAGCGCGAATGCCCCGTACCGGAAAATTTGGAAAGAGAAATGCCCGTTGAGGACTGCCAGCCTTCCGAAACTGAGCAGGATGAAATAGATTTGTTGTATAGGACGATAGACAAGTTGCCGGAAAAATGCAAGCGGGTTTTTCTCATGGCTTCGTTACACGACAAGACTTATCAGGAGATTGCCGATGAGTTGGATGTGAGCGTGAATACCGTTAAGACACAAATGAAATATGCCCTTAAATTCTTGCGGGACAATTTGAAAAAAGACGACTTCCAGTCCATTTTGCTATTATTAACAAAAAAAGTTTGATTTCCAATCACCCTTTTTCTTTGTTTTCCGAATATATAGGAAAACACCAGAAAAGATGAAAGAAGACATTGACAAACTTTGGGCGGATTATTTGAACCGCGAGCCCCTGACCGAAAGGGAATTGCAGATTTTGGAAGAGTGGATGCAAGCCTCTCCCACGAATCGCATTTTCGGGGAATTTGTCCGTGAATTGGAAAGCCGGAAAACCCTTTTGAAAGGGCGCACTTCTCCCGATGAAATTTGGGCGGCGTTGGCGAAACGGATGTCCCTGCGGAAAAAACAGAGGCGGTTGCGTGTGATTCTCGCTTCCTGTGCAGCGGTGATGGCGTTGGCGGTAGGCATGTTCTTTTTGTGGATGCCACGGGAAACTCCGGAAGTGCGGGTTGTTCAGGATTTGTCTTCTTTGTTGGTGCAACCTCAACACCAGGAGGTGGAATTGGTGCTGTCCAGCGGGGAAAAATATAGGTTGGGAGAGAAGGATACCACTTTGACCATGGCAGACGGCAAAGGCAGTTTGCAGACCAAGGACAGGACGTTGATTATGCAGGCAAGACCGGATGCCGAAGCGAGCCTTTATTATACGTTGAATGTGCCCTACGGAGCGGAATACGATTTGGTGTTGCCGGACGGGACAAAGATATACTTGAATGCCGGTACGACTTTGCGTTATCCGGAACGTTTTCGGGAAGGAAGCCGGGAAATCTATTTGATTGGCGAAGCCTATTTAGAAGTGGCGCACGATGCGGAAAATCCTTTTGTAGTAAAAACCAATGATATGGATATTTGTGTCTTGGGTACGACTTTCAATGTCAATGCCTATCCGGAAGGGAAATGGGTGCGGACAACCTTGGTAGAGGGCAAAGTGGAAGCCCGTTGTGGCGACCGCCACATCACCATGCATCCGGGCACTCAGGTGGCTTATGACAAAAGCACCCGTGAGACAGGCTATTTCCCGGTGGATACGCGATTATACACTTCCTGGAAAGACGGATACTATGATTTTGAGGACATGGAATTGGAGGAATTGGCGCAAATCTTTACCCGTTGGTATAATGTGCAAATCGACTTTGCGGAACCGGAGTTGAAAAACTTGCGTTTCAGCGGGCGGTTAAAACGCTACGACTCGGCGGAAGAATTGTTTGAAATGTTGGATTACGTGCATCGCGTGACCTTTAGCATAGAAAACGGACGGATTGTGATCCGACGAAAATAAAACAGGTTAAAGATTTGAGCTCACTTTAACCTGCCGTAGTTCACGATGCCTCCGCGAAATGCGCAAACAGCGGTTGCATCTATGTTAAATCAATTAATTCACAAATGTATGAAAAAAAAGCGAGACAATGAAAAGTTTTTCTTAGCCGTTTTGCTTTGCGGATTGTTTTTCATGCCTTTAGGGCTATTCGCACAAGAGAAAACGACAGTGACCATCAGCAAAAAGGGTGTCACACTGAAAGAAGTGATTGCTGACCTGAAAGAGCAGACGACTTATGATTTCTTCTACGACAGCGGTTTGTCGGCGTTGAATGAGACCTTCGACATTGACGTGAAGGACAAAGAAGTGCAGGCGGTGTTGGATGAAATCCTTCCTCCCTTGGGGTTGGAGTACGCCGTGCAGCGCAATCTGATTATCATTCGCGAAAAGTTGACGCAATCGGTTGATGAACCGATGACCATCAAAGGGAAGGTGTCGGATGTCCGTGGCTCCACCATGCCGGGCGTGACAGTTTTGGTTAAAGGGACTACCATCGGCACAAGCACAAATGTAGACGGGCGATTTGAATTGAGCCTGCCACGGCAAGACAAGGTGGACTTGGTCTTTTCCTTTATCGGCATGGAGAGCCAGGAATTGGCTTACACCGGTCAGGAAGAGTTGGAAGTGGTGATGAGGGAAGATTTGGTAGAGATGGATGAGGTGGTGGTGACGGGTATGTTCGACCGTCGGGCAGAGAGTTTCACTGGTTCGGCAGTAACTGTAACCCAAGAGCAATTGCGTGCTGTGGGCAATACGAATGTTATCCAGAGTTTGAGAAATTTAGATCCTTCTTTCCGGATTGCTGAGAATTTGGAAATTGGTTCTAATCCGAATGCCATGCCGGAAATCCAATTGCGTGGACAATCTGGCTTTCCTGACTTGCGTGGGGAGTATGCCACCAATCCTAACCAGCCACTTTTTATTGTAGATGGGTTTGAAGCTGACCTGACTAAAGTCATAGACATGGATATGAACCGCATTGCCAGCGTGACTTTGTTAAAGGACGCAGCAGCGAAAGCTATTTATGGTTCTAAGGCTGCTAACGGCGTGGTAGTCATTGAAACTAAACGTCCTGAGCCTGGAGAATTGCGGGTGACTTATACCGGGACAGTTAGTGTGAATCTGCCGGATATGAGTAGTTATGAACTTTGTAATTCAGCTGAAAAATTGCAAGTAGAGCTGAATGCCGGATTGTATGATTATATAGGATATAATGGTGTGGTTTATTGGGAAAATGCGACTCAACAATATGTTTATTCAGAACGTTATAATGATTTGTTGAAAGAAACTTTGCGAGGGGTGGATACAGATTGGAAAGCACAGCCGCTTCGGAATGCAGTGGGGCATAAGCATGTGGTTTATCTTGAAGGAGGAGATGAGGCATTTCAATACGGAATCGATTTTTCTTTCAATGATGTTGCCGGTGTGATGAAAGGTTCTGACCGGAAAACCTTTTCAGGAGGCTTGACTTTCAGTTATCGTTACAAAAATCTCTTGTTGCGGGATAATTTAGAGGTTGTTTATAATCGGGGTGATAATTCCCCATGGGGTGATTTCAGTGAATATACTTCAATGAACCCTTATTTCCGTCCATACGATGAAAATGGAAATTTGATAAAGACCTATACGCTTTATGAGGGTTCCACCGAAACCAATCCCATGTGGAATGCGATGATAAAAACCAAAGACATGTCGGAGTACAGCCAATTTACTAATAACTTTTATGCAGAATGGCGTGCCTTTGACGGCTTCAAAGCCTCGGCACGCATTGGCTTGACCCGTACCGATGATGGAGCGGAAGTCTTCCTTCCGGCAACTCATACGGATTTTGCGACTTACACAACAGATGAATTGCTTGACCGTCGGGGTTCTTATACTTATACCGATGGGTATAGTTTCCAACTATCGGCAGACATAAATGCCAGTTATTCCAAGTATTTTGGAAACCATTTGTTGATGGCAAATGCCGGATGGACATTAAATGATGAGACTACTAAATCCATGACTATGATAGCAGAAGGCTTTCCTAATGACCGCTTGGATGATATTGGTTATGCCCGTTCTTATGCCGAAGACAGTGCTCCGACAAGTACGGAAAGCACGGTGCGGGATATTGGTGTAGTTGCTGCAGTCAATTACTCTTATGCTGACCGTTATTTGTTTGATGGTTCTATCCGTTTCAGTGGTTCTTCCCAGTTTGGCAGTGAAAACCGTTGGGGTAAATTTTGGTCATTAGGCTTGGGTTGGAATTTGCACCATGAAAAGTTTATGGCATCTGCAGAGTGGTTAGACCAATTGAAAATCCGTGGTTCTATCGGTTTCACAGGGTCTCAGAACTTTAATTCTTATCAAAGCCAAGACACGTGGACTTATTATAAAGATAATTTTTACGACGGGAATGTCGGTGCTTACTTGATGGGCATGTCGAATGACCGCTTGAAATGGCAACGTAAAAAGGATACGGATGTTGGGTTGGAATTTACCGCTTTTGATAGCCGTTTAAATATTCGTTTGGATTATTATAATTCCATTACTGATGATTTGCTGACTGACGTGACTATTCCTTCTTCCACTGGTTTTACCTCTTACAAAGAGAATTTGGGTAAAGTTCAGAACCAAGGTTTTGAATTTTATGTAAATGCCAGGGTTTGGGAAAATCGGGAGAAAAATGGTTATGTGAATATCTATGTCAATGGAACGCACAATACGAATAAAATCAAGGAAATCTCTAATTTTTTTTTTTTTTTTTATGAAGAACAATCTGAAACGGTAACCAATAAACCGATTACCCGTTATGAGGAGGGACAGTCTATGAGTGCCATCTGGGCAGTGCCTTCACGAGGCATTGACCCGGCAACGGGAAAAGATGTGTTTGTTAAGAAAAATGGGAGGACGACTTTTGAATGGAATTCTGATGATTTGGCAGTATGTGGTGACACGGAAGCCAAATTGTATGGGAACTTCGGTTTTAATTTCAGCTATTGGGGCTTTATCGTGAATGTTGGTATGATGTATGAATTAGGCGGTCAGATTTACAACCAGACTTTGGTAGATAAGGTGGAGAATGCCGATTTGACTATGAACGTAGACCGTCGGATATTTTCAGACCGTTGGACAAAGCCGGGCGACATTAGCCGTTTTAAGGATATTGCTGATAACACGACAACGCAGGCAACAGAACGTTTTGTAGAGGATAATGACATTTGGACACTCTCTACGGTAAACGTCTCCTACGATTTTGACCGTTTTGCCTTGATTAAGAAAGCCGGTTTTGACCGTTTGCGTTTGTCTTTCGACATGGCAGACGTGGCACGGGCATCTTCTGTGACCATTGAGCGGGGTACTTCTTATCCTTTCGCCCGTAGTTTTTCTTTCTCGTTGCAAGCCATGTTTTAAACCAAAAAATGAATGGATATGAAAAAATACATTGTATATTTAGTAGCGGTTTTTCTCTTTTCTTCTTGTGAAGAGTGGTTGGATGTAAAACCGAAATCAGAAATCGAAGGTTCTGAACTTTTCAGTACAGAGCAAGGGTTTAAGGATGCTTTGACCGGCATCTATACGGCAATGAGTGCAGAGAGTTTGTATGGATGTGAAATGACCTACGGTTTGGTGGATGTCATCGGTGATGCTTATTATAGCGGCGCAATATATTCCGGCACGGCTTATGCTTATGCGCGTAATCACCAATATGACCAGACTTCGGTGGAAGCTTTGATTAATACAATTTGGTCAGGTTGTTATAATGCGATTGCTACAATTAACAATACGTTGGAAAATCTGGAGCAAGCCGATTCCACCATGTTTGCAGCCGATAACTACAATGTGATTAAAGGTGAGTTGCTGGGATTGAGAGCTTTTTTGCATTTTGACTTGCTGCGTCTGTTTGCACCTTCGTATGCTGTTGGTGCTGCAGAAAATGCAATTCCTTATGTCACGACCTACGGTTATGAAATTACGCCGCAAAGTACAGTTGGGGAAGTAATTGATTATATATTGACAGATTTGGAAGATGCGGTAGCTTGTTTGGAAACGAGCGATCCCATTGTAACCGGACGGGAAATCACAGCAACGGATGATAATGGCTACTTGTTGAACCGGCAATTCCATTTTAATTACTACGCAGCCAAGGCTACTATGGCGAATGTTTATTTGTATACGGGCGATCACGCAAACGCTCGAAAATATGCACTGGAAGTTATTGATTCAGGGAAATTCCCTTGGACAAGTGTTGATAATGTAGCAACAAGTGCAGTTGCAGATCGCGACAGAACTTTTACTTCTGAGCAGATTTTTGCATTGCAAATTACTGATTTAGCAGATTATGTTTTGGGTAAGTTGTATGGAACATTGCAATATTCAGCTCAATTGACTACTTATTCTTATTGGATTGAATATACACTTTTTCCAACAGCGACTCATGCGACAGATTGGAGATATACATATTTTTTGACTACTGAAGGTACTGCATCCAGCAGTTATTATATTACTTCTAAGCTCTGGCAAGAAGATATGAATGAAGATTTGGTGCAGCGGATGCCTTTGATTCGTTTACCGGAAATGTATTTGATTTTGGCAGAGGCGGATGCTGAGAATGGAGCAGATTATCTGAATACCATCCGAGAGCATAGGGGCGTAACAGCACGGGTTGTGGCAACAGGGGATGCCTTGTTGGATGAAATTGGTTTGGAAACTTACCGGGAATTTGTTGGTGAAGGAAAATTGTTTTATTGGTATAAACGTTTGAATAGAGAAACTCATTGGGGTGGGTACTATTTTTACAATGAAGTGGCATTTGATCCGGCATTGTATGTATTGCCGATGCCTGAGGAAGAAATAGAATTTGGAAACCGTCATTAAAATTAAAAGCAATGAAAAACTATTATTTTATATGGATAGCCTTGTTGTTGGCTTTAGGGGGCTGTGAGAATGACCCTTACTTATATAATGATGTTGCCCGTTTATGGCTTTCGGGTGATGAAGAGCAGGGGGCAACAACTGATTCTCTCTTTTATTCATTTAGTCTATATGATTTTGATGTTACAGAAGCAGATTTGAATTTGGTGGTTAATTTGACAGGTAGGGCTGTTGATGTAGAACGGACATTTCGTTTGGATGTGGTGGATTCATTGACAAATGTTCCTGCAGAGGCTTATGCAATTGCAGAGGCTGTTTTTCCTGCAAATGCTTTCCAGGCAATAGTTCCCGTCACTGTTCAACGCAGTGTCGCAGGATTGGATTTGTCAAAAGAAAACGCCAAATTAACTTTGCGGATAATCCCCGGCGGTGATTTTGAAGCAGGGGCAGAAGAAGTGGAAACCTATTCTTTGGTTTGGTGCGATTATTTAGTGCAACCGGATTCATGGAGTGTAATTAATTATTATATAGGTCCTTTTTCGCAAGCCCGTTACAAATTTATTATTGATCACACTGGTTACACAGAGTTTGATGAGTTTAATGGTGATTATAATAAAATATTTTGGTTGCAGGGTGTATTGAATGAATGTTTGGAAGAATATAATGCTGATCCGGCGAATGCCGGTCGTCCGGAGGGATGGCCCTATCAGAATGATAATGGCGATCCTCTGCAATTTGGTCCGGGATTAGATGCTTAATTTTAAATGGATGCGTTATGAGAAAATGTATTTATTTGTCAATCATTTTAGGAATGATAGGATTGATGTCTTCTTGTTTTGAAGACGAGGGAAATTATGTTTATCAGGAGTTGCCTGAATTTTATGTAGACACAGTAGGAAAACAACTTTATTTTGTGTTACCGCAATTTTCAGAGATTACTTTGGAATCCAATTTGGTATATGATGGAGACAAGTCTGGATTAGAATTTGCATGGTCAATTTATGAAAATATTTATATGCAATCTGATGTACTTGCAGATACTTTGGCAAAAACAGAAAACTTGTCAACAACTATTGAAGCAAGTCCTGGAAATTATATCATAGAATTTTGTGCTTTGGAACGCCAAACAGGAATCCGGGCAACTATGCGTTACTATTTGACAGTCGAAAGTGTAGTGGGCACTGGTTTGATTGTATATTATCAGCAAAATGGTCAGGCAGATTGTGACATGATTCGCTCGCAACTTTTTAATGGAGGATTAACAGAGTCTACAATTTCCAAAAAGTTATATAGTTTGGCAAATTCTGATATCCCTTTGACAGGTGAACCGGTTTGTATTGGTAGTGTGTCGGGGACGTGGATTTATTTGCTTACGGATAGTGAACTTGTCAGGTTGTCTACTGAAGATATGACTGTTACAGGAGAATTTGAAGATTTATTTTTAACCGTTCCTGAAGTTTGTAAACCGGAGGGGTATTATTCTTTGAATGGTTTGGAGGTTCTGATAAATGACAAAAAAGCATATACGTTGTTGATAGGCATGGGTGGTTTGCAATTCCCATTAGCCCGGACAATTTTAGGAGATGATTACGAAGCAGCTCCCTATGCTTTTGTCGGTTGGGGAGTTAGTGCTTTGATTTACGATGAAACTCAAGGACGTTTTTTATTAGGTGAAACTTATTCTAGTGAGTGGCAGGAGATTCCTTTTACAGATGGTTGTGCTTTTGACATGGGTAATATGGAAAAGGATTTGGTATATATGGCGCAAGGCTATTGTGACCAAAATTATGCAATGTATGGTTATGCTGTTATGGAAACTCCAGGTGTCCCGGCTGAAAGGGCAGTTTATGTTTATACAACGGCTTATAATGCTGCTGGAACCAAAGGGTACGCAATTCTCGACCTTGCAGCATGCAATGATATTGATGAGGCTGCTTATTGGGCGTTTAGTACCCGAAGCCCTAGCATGTATTATGCGACATCGACAAATATTTATCTCTGTAATTTCAATTTGACCAATTGGACAGTTGTGCCCCCAACTCAGCCGGCGTGGACTTGTCCGGCTGGTGAAGAGATTACTTGTATGCGTTTGTTTTCAAGCTCAGGTTTGGAATTGAAAGAAGATGCTTCTTGCAAATATTTGCTGGTTGGTACATACAATGGAGTAGAAGGCAAAGTTTATATTTTGGGGGCAGATGTGGCATCTGGCATAATAACTCCTGAAGCCTTAGAAGTTTATGATGGACTTGGAAAAATAAAGGATATGCAGTTTAAAGCACAATAGGAAGTAAAAATATGAAAAGGATTTTTTTATTGATATATTGTATATGTGGCATGGCATTATGTGCTTTAGCACAACAGTCTGCTACAGTGAAAGGAGTGGCTCTCAATGGCTGGCAGGATGGAACAGTACTTCAGATTTCTGAATTGACCAGAGACAAAAACATTTCCGTTCAGGCAACAGTGGAAAATGGGCAGTTTGAATTTTCCATACCCTTGAGGGAACCGTTGTTTCTATATGTTACTAGCCAAAATGGGAGGGGAATATTTAATCTGATGCTTTCTCCTGGAGAACAGGTGACGATGAAATTCATTGACGGTAAGATAGAATTTGAGGGAGCGGCTCTGCAAAAAGAAATGGAAACTCAAATCATAAAACCTTTTGAGACTCAAAATCAAAGGCGAAATGAATTGTGGAGAGGATATAAAGATGTGGTTATTGCAGCAAATCAACCGCAAGGGAATGAACAAGCTAAAAACTCACCGGAATATAAAGAATATATGCTGAAAAACGACAAACTGGAACTTGCTTTTGAAGAAGAGATGGCTGCTTGGGCGCGTCAGCATGCTTCTACGATGTGGGCACCCATAGCCATGCTTTATAATCCATCCTGCAAACCTTCTGAGGAATTGTACAATGCTTTTTCTCCGGAAATCAAGGCAAGTTTTTATGGAAAGAAAGTTCGTCAAGAAATAGAAGGCTTACTTGCCGGTAAAAAAGCCCCTGATTTCACTTTGAAAGATGCTAATGGTAAAGAATATACTTTAAAACAATTATTGAAAGGACACCAATACCTCTTGGTGGATTTCTGGGCATCTTGGTGTGCCCCTTGCCGCAAAAGTATTCTAGAAGTGAAAGAATTTGCCCAAAAATACGCAGACAAAGGCATGGCAGTCTTAAGCATATCAGTAGATAAAGACCGTGATGCTTGGCTGAAAGCCTTGGAAGAAGAACAAATGCCTTGGACAAATCTATGGGATGATGCCGGTATTAAAACAAGATACGGTGTGAAGGGCATTCCTTCCGTCTTTCTTATCCAAGCGGATGGAACCGTTCTCTTTGAAAAACTTTATGGCGATGACATTCGGCAACAACTGATAAAAATTTTGGGTGAATAATCCGCTTCTATTTCAAATTATTGCGGGTGTGTCTAAACACACCCGCATTTTTATTCATCCCCTCTTCTCGTAGTAATCTCTTAGATATCACACCCTATTCAGGCAATAAGTTTGGTATGACCTTCTTAAGCCTTCGCTGAGCGGTCGGTTGGGGGTAGTGGCTGGGAAAAGACGTAAGCATTCAGTGAGCAACTTGTGGGAGGAGAAGGGGTGGATAACTTGCTTAAAAGTAGGGGAATGGCTGTGTAGGCTAAAAAGTGTGAGCAATGGAGGGATATGAATTGATACTTGTAGATTGGGAGAAGCTCCGAGGATTGTTTGCTGTGAATGGACGGTTGGAAGCCGTGGCATTTGGTCGGTGATTCTTGACGGAAAGGATTGGGCTTTGCCTGTTGGCTTTGCTGTGTCTTGATTTGTCCTCTCCCTATTTGGTCTCTACTTCTCCCGCAGATGCTCTAGATATACCCTGCACTTTCCGTGGTTGGCGCCATGGGTGGTGCAGAAGAACAGCGGGGAATCTCCGAGGAAAGTAGAGACCAAATAGGGAGGCGGAGGCGAGTTGCGGGAGTTTTCCTTGTTACATTCGCTGAAAAATAGGGATTTATCTCATAAAACACTCAATGAAATGCCTCAAAAATACTCAATGAATTTCGCAATCGGCATTAAATAAGTGAATTAGTTGCCGAAGTATTTTACTAAGGCTTCTTGGGCGGGGGCGTAGCCCAGACGGGAGGCGATGCGGAGGTCGGAGGAGGCGTCGTCCCATTGGGAGAGTGCCATTTTGGCGACGGCGCGGTTGTAGTAGGCTTTGGCGCTGGCTGGGTCGATACGGATGGTTTCGGTATAATCCGCGATGGCGCTTTCGTTGTCGCCTTTCTTTTGGAAGACGACGGCGCGGTTGAAATAGAGGGCACTGGCATTCAGCCCGAGGGCTTTGGCAGTAGCGATGTCTGTCTGGAGGTGGGTGCCGAGTTCAAGGGCGCGGTTGTAGTCTGCAAGGGCGCCGTCGAGGTCTTCCATGCGGAAGCGGGCGATACCGCGGTAATGGTATGCCATGATGAAACCCGGGCGCAAGCGGATGGTTTCCGTGTAATCTTGGATGGCATTGGCGAAGATGCCGAGGTTCTCATAGACAATGGCACGGTTGAAATAGGCATCGGCATGGTCAGGATGGCGCGCTATCACGTAATTGAAGTCCGCGAGGGCTTCTTTGTAATGGCGGCTGTTGGCAAGGGCGACGGCGCGGTTGTAGTAGGCTGGATACCAATAGGCATCGTGTTGCAGGATGTCGTTGAATTCTGCAATTGCCTGGTCGTAGCGTTCCTGTTTCATGTATTCCAGTCCGCGCTTGTTTGCCTGTTTCGTCCGGGTGTGGCAGGCTGCCAGGCTGAGGGCTATTATGAGCAATACCGTGTATTTCATTTCGTGCAAAGGTACATAAAATTATGGTTTTTCTTTGTATAATTTGGCAATTAAATCCGGACGGCGGATGCGGCGGAGGGTGGAGACGATGGCATCCTTGAATTCTTTTTTATACCAGAAGAAAAACATATTCTGCTGTTTCTTTTCGTTTTCGCTTTTGGCAGTCTGCACAGGTTGGAGCGAATAGGGGTGGTAACCCGTGTAATAGATGGTGGTCGCTACGGTCATGGGCGTAGGTGTAAAGTCTTGAACCTGTTCGAGATGGAAATCGAGGCTCTTGGTGGCTGCGGCAAGCTCTGCCATGTCCTCGGTGCGGCAGCCGGGATGGGAAGAAATGAAGTAAGGCACGATTTGTTCCTTCAGCCCGTACCGCCGGTTGATGTCGTCGAAAAGGCTTTTCAGTTGCAGGAACAGGCGGAACGGCGGTTTGCGCATGACGGCAAGCACGCGGGGCGAGGTGTGCTCCGGGGCTACCTTGAAACGCCCGGAAACATGGTGTCGGATAACGGTTTCGAGGTAAAGGCGGTTGGTGCGGTTTGTCTCGGCATTGCCCGTATTGTGCAGGCAAAGGTCGTAGCGGATGCCTGAACCGATGAAGCAATGCTTTACTCCGGGGTGGCGACGGACGGTTTCATAAAGCCGTAGGAGGGGGGCATGGTTGGTGTCCAGGTTCTTGCAAATGGAGGGGTAGGCGCAGGAGGGGCGTTTGCACCGGCGGCAAAGCGCGGCATCCTTGCCTCCCATGCGGTACATGTTGGCAGAGGGGGCACCGAGGTCGCTGATGGTGCCTTTGAAGTCGGGCATTTGGCATATCCTGTCCACTTCGCGCAGGATGGAGGCTTCGGAGCGCGAGGAGATGAATTTCCCCTGATGGGCGGAGATGGTGCAGAAGGCACAGCCCCCAAAGCATCCCCGGTGGAGGGTGATGGAATGGCGTATCATGTCGTAGGCAGGGATGGGTTTGCCCTTGTAGCGGGGGTGAGGCAGGCGTGTGAAAGGCAGGTCGTAGACCGCATCCAATTCGGCAGTCGTGAGGGGCGGGTAGGGGGGATTGACAATCACTTCCTTGTCCCCGACGGCTTGCACGAGGCGGGCAGCTTCGAGGGTATTCGATTCTTCTTCGATGCGGCGGAAGTTGGCAGCATATTTCTTTTTGTCGGCGAGGCATTCCTCGTGGGAATGGAGGCGGAGCGTCTGCCACTTTTTGTTGCCGGCGACCGGCTCTTCCTTGCCCCGGAGGACGACGGTTTGCGGGACATTGGTGAGGTTGCGGAAGGGGATGCCTTTGCGCAGGAGGCAGCAGATTTCCGTGAGGGGCTTTTCCCCCATGCCGTACACCAGCATGTCCGCGCCGGAGGAAAGCAGGATGGAAGGCATGGGTTTGTCTTGCCAATAGTCGTAGTGGGTGAGCCGCCGGAGCGAGGCTTCGATGCCGCCGATGATGACCGGCACGTCGGGATACAGCTGCTTGAGGATGCGCGTGTAGACAATCGTGGGCATATCGGGGCGCATGCCAGCGCGCCCGTCGGGGGTGTATGCGTCGTTCGACCGCTTGCGCCGTGCTGCCGTATAATGGTTGACCATGGAGTCCATTGCCCCTGCCGACACACCGAAAAAAAGGCGCGGCGCGCCTAATTTCCGGAAGTCGCGCAGGTCGTCGCGCCAATTGGGCTGTGGCACGAGGGCTACTTTCAGCCCTTCTGCTTCCAATACGCGCCCGATGACCGCTGCACCGAACGAAGGATGGTCGACGTAGGCGTCGCCTGAAAACAGGATGACGTCGAGCTTGTCCCAGCCCCGTTCCTGCACTTCTTTTGCCGATGTCGGCAACCAATTGTATTCCTGCCTTTCCATAATGCTTGTTGTGAGAGGGCAAAATTATAGACTTTTTTGGAGGATACGTGTCGCAGGGCGTGTTTTTTATGCTACTTTTGCGTGTGGAAAACTTTTATCCTTCGGAAACATGAAAAAAGCAAATATAATCAGTTTGGGATGTTCCAAGAACTTGGTGGATACCGAGGTGCTGTTGAAGCAGTTGGAGCAGGCGGGCTATGTGACGGAGACGGACGTGGACGAGTCGGACGCCGACGTGGTGATTGTCAATACTTGCGGCTTCATCGGCGATGCCAAGGAGGAATCGGTGAATACCGTCCTCGAACAGGTGGAGCGCAAAAAGGCGGGGAGGATCGGGCAATTGTACGTCATCGGCTGCCTTTCCCAACGTTATGGCAAGGATTTGGCAGAGGAAATCCCCGAAGTGGACGGCTTTTTCGGCAAGTTCGACTGGCAGGGAGTTATGGAAGCTCTTGGCAGTTGTTTCGACGAACGCATCGCCCACCGGCGCATCCTGACCACTCCGGGGCACTATGCCTACTTGAAAATTTCCGAAGGATGCAACCGCACCTGCTCTTATTGTGCCATACCGATTATGACAGGACGCCACAAGTCGCGGGACTTTGACAGCCTCCTCGACGAATGCCGTGCCTTGGCTGCCGGCGGGGTGAAAGAAATCCTTGTGGTGGCGCAAGACCTGACCTATTATGGCATAGACCTGTACGGACGGAATCGTCTGGCGGAGTTGGTCGAAGCCATTGCCGGAATCGAGGGGGTGGAATGGGTGCGCCTGCACTATGCCTATCCGGCAGGTTTTCCATTGGAACTGCTGCCTGTGATGCGCCGGAACCGGAACGTATGCCGTTACCTCGACATTGCCCTCCAGCATTGCAGCGACCATGTCCTGCAACTGATGCGCCGCGGGGTGACCAAGCAGCAGACCCTTGACCTGATTCGCTGCATTCGCGAGGAAGTGCCCGGCATTTATTTGCGCACTACGTTGATGGTGGGGCATCCGGGCGAGACGGAGGAGGATTTTGAAGAACTCTGCGATTTTGTCCGCGAAATGAAGTTCGAACGCCTAGGTGTGTTCCCTTATTCCCATGAGGAAGATACTTATTGCGACCTCCATTATACGGATGACATCCCGGAGGAAGTGAAACAGGCGCGGGCGGAGCGCGTCATGGCAATTCAGGAAGAAGTGTCCGCGCAACTGGCTGCTGCCACGGTGGGCAAGACCCTTCGCGTGCTTATCGACCGCCGCGAGGGCGATTATTATGTCGGGCGCACAGAGCACGATTCGCCGGAAGTCGACCCCGAAGTCTTTGTCCAAAGCGGGACACCTTTGGAAATCGGCGATTTCTGCGAAGTGGAAATCACCGGAGCGGACGATTATGATTTGTATGGGAAAGTAATAAATCAATGATATTCAACAATAAAAACAGAATGAGATGAAAAAGATGAAATGGATAGGAATGGCTTTGGCGGCTCTCGCCATCGGCTGTACGGACAATCAGGCGCTTTTGCAGTCCAAGGATTGGCAAATGAAACACATGGTGCTGAACGGCGACACCTTGCAGAACCCGGCGGCATTGCCCGTGCTGCAATTTACGGACAGCGTGACCGTTGCCGGTTCGGGCGGCTGCAACCGCTTCTTCGGCAAATACACTTTAGACAAGGAGGGCAGTATGACCATCAAAGTCAGCGGCGCAACCCTCATGTATTGCCCGGACATGGCATTTGAGGATGCCTACATGAAAGCCCTGCCGACCGTGGCTCATTACGAACTCTCGGCAAATGTCCTGACCCTCACTGACAAGGAAGGCACTTGCACCATTGCCTACGAAGCAATAGAAAAAACCGAGGAGTAAACGGTTTAACCCACGCCTGCCCATCAGCATGAAACGGCGAGCAGGCGTGGATTTTTAAAGGAGAGGTGAGTCTTTTTTCTTTTTGAACAGCAGGCGCAATTGATTGATGGCTTTGGATTTGATGTTATAGATAGTCTGAATGTTGAAATTCATTTTTTGTGCAATATCTTCTGCTTCGTAGCCTTTCAAATAGAGACGCATAACTTCTTTACCGGGGTCAGGGATACGTTCAATGTATTCTGTGAGGGAGGCAACCATCTCGCTTTCTTCTACTTCATCCGAAAAATGGTTTTCGTTGATAATGGTTTCCCTGTATTTGTTTTCCACATGAAGGTGTTCGTAGTAATGTCCATATTGGTTTTTTATTATGGCATAAAGGAAAGCTTTTATGTTTGCCAGTGAGTCAAATTCCATATCTGCCCTTTCCCACAAGGCAATAAACGCTTCTTGCACGGCATCTTGCGGGTCGACGGGAGTACCTCTGTACAAGCGTATGGCATAGGCATGAAGTTCGACAAAGAACATTTTATATACTTCTGCAAAGGCAGAAGAGTCGCGCTTGTTGAAGCGTTTCAGGATAAGTGACCATTTTTCTTTGTTTACATCATCTCCCATACGAAAGGTTCTGGAGGTTTATATTTTGTTTTTCTTATGCGCAGGCGAAAATAATAATAAGTTTTAAAAAGTAGACATGATTATTCCCCAAATTGTAATCCACTCTTTTTTAATAAATCTTGAATCTCTGATATTGAAATACTTTCGCGTTCTGCTTTGTCATAAATATAAAGAAGATTGATTATTGCTTTGTCAATAGTTATGACTATAGTAAAAGTTATGACTCTTGCTCCTCCGCTTTTACCGCGACCCTTTGAAGTGATGCGCATTCGAATTTTCCGAAATCCACCTCCTAAATCTGTACCAAGTGTTGGATTGGAGAGAATTTCAGTACGCAAATCTTTTACATCTTGCTCTAATGATGGATAACGTTTGTTTAACCGTTTAAACTCACGCTTGAATGTGACGGCGACTTTTACTTCATACTGCTTCATTCTCTAATTCTTTAATAAAATCATCAAATGATTGCATCCGTCCGGCTTTTAAATCCATTAATCCCTCTTCAATCCCTGCAAGGATTTCTTCCTTGCTAATATATTCTGTATTGTTTTCTTCTTTGCTAATGTTTTCTTGCAGTTTGCTTGCTAACCATTTTTGGTTGTTAATGGGCAATGTTTGGATTGCTTGCCATAAACCATCTAATGAAATTGTTGTTTTCATATCCTGAAATCTTTAGTTGTTGCTTGCAAAATTACGGAAAATAATTAGGATTTACAAAAGTGTCTTTTGAAGGGCTATGGAAAAAAGGATATACGCTATGTTATTAAAAGTTAAATATTGGGTTCGTAGAGTAGATATCAGGTGCCTTGCCGTACTTGTGTATAAAAACGGAAAGAAAAGAGCATTATGAAAAAGAATCAAGATAAACAAATCCGCAGGGATTACGATACTGCCCGGAGAGCTATTGAGGCTTTTCGGCAGGAGAAAACTGGGATGCCCTCACCAATGACAGATGCGGACGCTTCGGAAGCTGGGCTGCTGTCTGAGGAAAGGGCGAAAACGGATGCGAAACTTTCAATAGGAAGTGGTACGGAACATGTTGAAATGGCGGTGGAAATGGCTCATCAGATTGCTAAAATCGATAAAGAGCGCGGTGCGGTAAAGTTAAAGGAAACGATAGAGAGAAAGCGCATTACCGGACGGGTTCGCCGTTTATGGCAAGCAGTGGGCAGCATAGCGGCGGTGGCTGCTGTAGTGGTGGCATGGCAATTTATGCCGGTGGCAGAGCCGGAGCAGGTGCCGCAGATGAAGCCTGTGGATTTGGCGCAAATAGAGGTGCCTGTCATTGTATATGCGGAAGAAAACGATGCGGTGGTGTACTTTGATTCCTTGAAGCTAAAAAAAGGCGAAGCCGGGGCGCGCGGTGAAGTGGAGTTGGCGGAAAAGCCTTCCCGAGAAATCGCTACCGGGCAAATGGAAAAGGTGCATTACAATAAAATCCTTATCCCTCGCGGTTATACTTTTCGGGCGAAATTGCCGGATGGTTCTACGGTAGTATTGAATGCCGGGAGCGAATTGAAATATCCTGTCCGTTTTCAGGACACCTTGCGCGAGGTGGAATTGGTTGGAGAGGGGTATTTTGAAGTAGCGAAAGCCGAAGTGCCTTTTGTGGTCAAGGCGGGCAGCACGCAGGTGAAAGTATATGGCACGAAATTCAATGTTCTCTACAGCGAAGACTTGGATTTGGCGGAAGCCGTTCTTCTGGAAGGAAGCATTGGAATGCAAGCAGGTGGCAACGAAGTGCGTTTGGCACCCAATGAACGGGCATATTGCATGCCGGGGGACAGCTTGCTGCAGGTGGAAAAAGTAGATGCCACAGCCTATATCAATTGGCTGGGTACAACCTTTAAATACGACGGCATGCGGTTAGACCGCATTGCGTGGGACCTCTCAAGATGGTATGGCGTGTATATAGACATGCCATCTGAACTGAAAAGCGAGATCTATACGATGGAATTCGACAAAACGTCTTCCATTGAGTGGGTCATGGAAGCGTTAAGTTTAATTACCGGGAAACAAATAAAAAAAGAAGGAGGTGGATATCAGATATATTAGCAGCTAAAAAACAGAAAAGAGAATTTCCGCAGCGGAAACCCTCTTTTGGGCGCAATCGCCGGGCATCGATTTCTCAGGTCATTACCCGGAGGTCGCATAGAGACGTAAAAATAATTTTACATCAAAATTTCACTACAAATTTATGACAATTAAAGAACAAAACATGAAGTTTGGGGCAAATAAATTTGTCGTTTGCCTATTTTGCATCTGCATGGCGGCAGCAGCAACGCCGCGGCAGGCTTTTGGGGCTCCCCTTCCCAGGGCGGGCAAGGCGCAACAGACGCCTGAAAAAACAGTCACACTGAACGTGACACAGAGGACATTGGTCTACATCCTGTCGCAAATCAAGGAACAGACGGGATTGGCTTATGGATTTAAAAATCCTAATGATCAGTCTCGTAATGAACTGTATTCCATTAACGTGCGGAAAGTAAGTGTGGATTCCGCATTGAACACTTTATTTAAGGGAACAAAATTTACTTATGAAATCGTTGGAAATTTGATTTTAATTACTGAAGGTCAAGCTGTAGATTCAAAAGTATCTGCCAATTTAATCAAGGTGAAGGGAAAGATTACCGATGAAGATGGCAATCCTATACCCGGAGCTACTATTTTGATTCATGGTACGACTCAGGGTGTGGCTTCCAATGTTGAGGGATTGTATGAACTGCAGGCGAATCCGGATGATATTTTGCAGGTTTCTTTTATCGGATACGATACCGAAATCGTTCCGATTCGCGGGCAATCTGAAATTAATATTGCCATGAAATTTACAGCAGAAGATTTGGAGGAAGTATCTGTTGTGGCTTTTGGTACCCAGAAGAAGGAGAGTGTGGTATCCGCCATTACTACTGTTCGTCCGATGGACTTGAAAACGTCCAGCAGCGACCTGACGACCAGCTTGGCAGGGCGTGTTGCCGGTATCATCGGTTGGCAGACCGGCGGTATTCCCGGAACTTTAACGGAAGAGGAAATGAATACCAAATTTTACATCCGCGGTGTGACTTCTTTTCAAGAGGGTGCCAATACCCAGCCTCTGGTGTTGATTGATGGCGTGGAATCATCCGTATTGGATTTGTCACGAATTGCTGTAGAGGATATTGAAACTTTTAGCGTGTTGAAAGATGCTTCTGCTACAGCCATGTATGGAGCCCGTGGCGCCAATGGTGTTTTGATGGTGACGACTAAGAAAGGCGAGGAGGGAAGTGTTTATACCTCTGTGCGCTATGAAGCTATTATCTCTATGCCAACCAAAGATATTGATGTGGTAGATCCTGTTACATGGATGCGCATGTACAACGAGGCATCTCTGAATCGTACTCCTGGTATTACTCCGAAATATTCGGCAGAAACCATTGAACGCACCCTTTCTGGCAAATACCCTGATTTTGTTTATCCTCAAAACGATTGGTATGGTATGATGTTTAAGAATTTTAACGTCAATCATCATGCTGGTGTTAGTATCCGTGGTGGTTCTAAGGTAATGCAATACTATGCATCCTTGAATTACAATCATGATTCCGGCATGTTGAAGACTGACAAGTTAAACGATTTTGATTGTAATATCAAGAATAATGCCCTTTCTTTCCGTACAAACCTGAACATTGATTTGAAAGCTGGCATAAAATTATTGATAACTTCGGCAACTAACATGGATAAATATCATGGTCCTTTTACTGACATGTCGCAGGCATACGGTTTAGCATTTACTGCTTCTCCGGTGGATTTTGCTGCCATGTATCCGGCAGATGATACTTATAGTTGGCCGCATCTTCGTTTTGGTGGAGAGAACGAAAATAGTAACAATCCCTATATGTTATTGCAGAAAGGGTATATCGAGCGCACTCGCTTTTCTACAACTAACCGGGCAGAATACATTCAAAATCTGTCCTCTTTAGTTAAAGGATTGGAGTTCCGCGCAAGCATATCTTTGGCTCAGACCAGTTATTATACTGCTGGTTTTGCAACACAACCTTTTATGTATGCGTTAGAAAATTATGATTTTGAGACAGGAAAGCATATTTTGCGTGCTCTAAATGAGAAAAATGCATCTCGAACTTTGCAATTTGTAAATACAGGTGGGAATACCAATAGTACGCAGGTAACTTATGAGGCACGGTTACAACATACGGCAGGTTGGAAAGACCACCAAACTTCTTTGATTGGCGTTTTCCAGATGTTGGAAAGCACGGGGACTGCCAGTACCTTTTTTGATGCCTTGCCTGCTCGTAATATGACCTTTTCTATGCGAGGCAGTTATGGCTACAAAGACCGTTATTTTGTAGAGGGTAGTTTTGGTTATAATGGTTCCGAGCGTTTTGCCAAGAAAAACAGGATGGGCTTTTTCCCGGCGGTTGGAGCTGCTTGGGTGCTGAGCGACGAGCCGTTTATGGAAAGTGCCCGGGCTTTTTGGCTGCCTTATTTTAAACTTCGTCTTTCATACGGGAAAGTAGGTAACGATGGCATTATTAATTCTCCTCGTTTTGTATTTATTCCGCAAATAGATAGATTGCAGTCGACCATTAGAGACCCGGAACCGTTTGGCGGTAATATTTCTCCATTTCAGATTACAGCTTATGAGAATGAAAATATTGAATGGGAAGTAGCGGAACAGGTGAATTTGGGTATGGAAGCCAAAATGTTCGATGGAATTTTGGAATTCAACTTGGATTTCTTCCAAGAAGTACGCCATAACATTTTGGCAAATCGGACAGTTCTTCCGTCTTCTATGGGTATTCAGATAGATCCTTTGGACAACATCGGTAAAGCCCGGACTCGCGGATTGGAATTTTCTGGTAAAATCCAGCATGCCTTTGACAAGGATTTTTGGGTGATTTTAAATGCAACGGCAACTTATTCCCAGTCTAAATACTTGGAAATAGAAGAGGCGACCAACAAGCCAAATTGGCAGGTAAAAGTTGGGCATGAAATTTCCCAGCAAGTTGGTTATATCGCTGAAGGTTTATTCCGTGACCAGGCTGAAATTGATAATGCTCCAGTGCAAGGCGGTGATGTGATGCCGGGCGATATCCGCTATCGGGATTTAAATGGCGACCATGTGATTGATGTGGAGGATGCCACTTATATTGGTTATCCGGAGACGCCTCGGTTGATTTACGGGTTGCAGGGTTACTTAACCTATAAAAATTGGGAATTTAACTTTGCTTTCCAAGGGTCCGGCAAGCGTTCGTTCTTTATGAACCCGAGTGCTATTTCGCCGTTTGTGAACAATCATGCCATGTTGAAGGCAATTTATGACGACCATTGGTCGGAAGAAAACATGGCGCATAAACCTTTTTGGCCGCGTTTGTCTACTTATAACATTACGCAGCACAACCCGCAAGAAGATTGGTATAATAATACTGAAACCCGTAAGAGCACCTATTTTATGCGCGAATGCCGTTTCTTGCGTTGTACTTCTTTAGAATTGGCATATAACATGCCGAAGAAACTGATGAACAAATGGAAAATGTCGAATTTAAAGTTCTTTGTTCGCGCGAACAATCCGTTTGTCATTACAAACTTTAAGGTATGGGATGTTGAGTTGGGAGAAGACGGGTTTAATTACCCAATTCAAAAGACTTTTACTGCCGGGTTGAACTTTAGTTTCTAATTTTAAAGGATAGCGATATGAAATATTGGCTTATATCATTTTTGATCATTCTCTCATTGTTTGGTTGTTCGGATTTGCCGGAAATGTCTTGTGATGTAGCGGGATTGAATGTAGAAGGGGAAGTGTTAGATTCAGAATATCAATATGTTTGTTCTCAATATTGGATATGGGGATCTTATTTTATACCTGCTTATGAGTCAACATTAGATTGGTCTCCTCAACCCAATCTTTTCTCTATGCCAATCCTTTTAAAGAAGTTCTGGTACGAATTTGATCAATTTCAATTTATGGGAATTTAATTTTTATCGTTATGAAAAAAGGGATAATACTAATATTTATATTTTGTAATATTATTGTGCAAGGACAAGTTAATAGGCTTGTGGATGCAAAAGGGAAAGAGGAAGTATTTGCTGGTTTGAAATGCCATGTAATTCAACGTAATTCTTATGTTTACTTATGGGCAGAGGAATTCGATAAGGCACTAAAACCATACTTATCTAAAATGCCTGGACTTGTGTATCCAATAAATTCGGAATGGATTGATGCTTTGTGGAATGAGCAAGTACCACAAGACTTGAAAAATCTAATTACGGAAGAACGAGAGAAAGAAGAGAGGAGAACTGGACTACTTGCTAGAATTTTTGATGTTTATTTGTATGTAAATACAGAAGGGAAAGTATTGTCTGTAGAATATCGTATGATGGATTGTCTTTTTCAGAAATTGAAGACTTTGCCTAAAAATGTAAACTTATTAGGGGTATTAACCGATCGTTTATTGAAGATGCAATACCCTCAAGCGGATATTTGTAAGCCGGATAATGAATTTGATTGGAAGATTCTGAATCAATTAGGGCTTGATCTTAAAAGTGACACGGAGTTTTCTACTCGTTATGGAGTGATACGTGTATGTGGAACGCTATTAGACATGTGGGGAACAATAGACATGCGAAAAGCGATTGACGGTACTTCTCCTAAATCGCCATTTCCAGAAATAAAAAACAAAAATAATTGATTATGAAAAAGATAGTATTTTTAATTGGAGTAATAGCCTCATGTTGGAGCTGCAACAGCTACTTGGATGTAGTGCCAGAAAATGATATTGAGACTATCGAAACTATTTTTGAAAAACGCGAACAGGCGGAACAATGGTTGAAAGATTGCTATTACCGTTTAAGAGAACCGATAGCTTCTGTTATTGCCAATCCGGCGTATTTGGGCGCGGATGAAGTGGTGGCAGGAGAACATGCCAGAAGGCGTGCTGCAACGGGAAAAACTAACTGGTGCGGGCTTTTTATTGGTGATGGTTTGCAGATGGTGCAGGATCCTTACGGAAATATCTGGTCTGATCAAACATATTATTTAGGTATCCGGTATTGTAATATCTTTTTGGAAAATATCGGACACACTTATAGTATGCAGGAATCAGAAAAGGCATTGTGGAGTGCAGAAATCAAAGCTTTAAAGGCGCATTTCTATTTTGAACTGTTCCGTCGTTATGGTGCGATAGTGCTGGTGCCGGAAAATATTGACGTAAATGTGGAGATTTCAGAAATGCAACAGCCCCGTTCTCCTGTTGATTCTTGTGTGAATGCCATTGTGCGTTTGTTAGATGAAGCGATGGAAGTGTTGCCGCCGATGGGACAGAAAGAACAAATCCGTTGGGGGTATCATAGCCTGGAATCGGCAGCAACTTTAAAAGCCTATACCTTGCTTTATGCTGCTTCTCCTTTGTTTAATGGTAATCCAGCTTATACCAATTTTAAAAACAAAAATGGCGAATTGTTATTTAATCCGGAATACGATAAGGAGAAATGGAGGATTGCTGCTGAGGCTGCAGAAGAGGCATTAGAAATTTGCCTGGAAAACGGCAAAGAGTTTGTACGTGGCAATACAGGAGCGACTCCTTTGTTGGCAACAATGAAAGACATCGAACGTTCTTCTTTGGCACAGAATTGGGTTAACAACGAAGCTATTTTCATGATGCGTCCGCAAGATCCGGGTAATAACGGATGGCCTTTTTGGACATTGCCTTATTTAAAGAGTACAGACCCAATGTATGGCTCTTCTGCCGGATGTCTTAGTGCTTCATTAAATATGGTGGAAATGTATTATACAGAAAACGGTTTGCCTATTGATGCGGATAACACTTGGAATTATGCTTACCGTTATCAGATGTCGCGTGAAGTAAATCCCAAATACCGGGATGTAGTAGCATTGAATACAAATGTTTTAGGGTTACACTTGCGTCGTGAACCACGTTTCTATGCCCATGTGGCTGCAGATCAATGTTATTTCCGTTTGGGGACAACGGTCAATCATAATATGTTGGTGGAGGCTTATCAAGGAGCGCGTTTTGGTACCCAAGAGGAAATTATTAATAGTAATGTGCCTCAAAATTTAAGCGGCTATTGGATTAAAAAGGGATTGTATTCTGATGTGCCTCTTACAAATTATTATAGTAGTGTAACTGGGCGTGAAGAGCCTTTTGTGGTTTTCCGTTTGGCAGATTTATATTTGATGATTGCTGAGGCATGGAACGAGTATCTGGATGCTCCGGATGAAGAACATGTCTACCAATATATTGATGCTGTACGGGAACGTGCTGGAATACCGGATGTGGTCACTGCTTGGACAACCTATTCCAACAATCCAGGTAAGGTGACAACTCAAGAGGGTATGCGTGAAATCATCCATCGGGAATGGGATGTGGAGTTCGCTTTTGAAGCTCGTCGCTTCTGGAATTTACGTCGTTGGCTGGATGCCGAGGAAGTTCTGAATGCAGACCTTTTGGGATGGAACATTTTGGGCAGCGATGCTGATGCTTTCTATAATTATTATGAAGGACCGGTACCTGTATGGACAAAACGTGGTTTTACAGCTCCGAGGGATTATCTGTTTCCGATACGAAGCGAAGAGATTTTGATTTCAGGATGTGTACAAAATCCTGGATGGTAAAGTTTAAATTATATTAAAAAGTAGATTTATGAAAAGATTAGGATTCATATTGTTGATGTTGGCATTGTGGTGCAGTTGTCAGGACGATGAGGTGATTTTTGGTGTCGAGATGCCGCAACAGGGGCTTTCGTTTGAACCGATCTCAGGCGGTGCGATTATGCGTTATCAGTTACCAAAGAATGATGAAGTAATGGGTATTAATGTCCGTTATCAGAATGCTTTTGGAGAAAGTATTCTTTGTACGGGGAGTTATGCCTGCGATTCTTTGGTGTTGACCGGTTTTACAGAAGCTCGACAAAATGTCCCTGCCCAAGTGACTCTCTCTAATCGTGATAATGTGGAATCTGCGCCAATAGATGTAACTTTTAATACTGGTGCTTCCGGTACGGTGCTTTTCTTTGATAGTTGCGCCGTGATGCCGAGTTGGAATGGTATTGAATTGGTATATAGTATTCCGGAAAGCATTGAAGGGATGGCGCATGTGCTTTATGTAGGTGAGGATCCAATAACTCAAGAAGCGGATACTCTTTTGATTTCCAGTTTTATTTTGTCAAAAGGTCGGGATACGCTTGCTTTCCGGTTACAGCAAGAACGGGAATCTTATGATGTTGTGGTTCGGACTGAAGATTACAAAGGACATCGTGTGATGCAAAAAGTATGGGAAGGTATAAATGCCTATCAAAGCGAAAACTATCCTTTGACCGTAGACAATCTTTCTGATCCCTCTAATTTGTCTATTGAAGACGATGATGCTAAATTAGGGCTATCCTATTTGGTAGATGGGGATTGCAAGGGTGAAAAGTCTTTTAAGCAAAATTCTGATGTCTTCTATACTTATGTCGCTGGACCGAAAGTTTTGAATAAGCCTTTGGTTGTAGTGGATTTGGGGGCAGAAAAAGAGGTGGCAGAAATGCGTCTGCACTCCATGTTGCATGTTCGTTTTAATTTCCCGGATTGGCGGGCAGGAGGATATGGAAATATATGGTATGCACGTTATGAAAATAAATTGCCTTGTGCGGCTTCGGTATATGGTACTAATACGCCAGATAATCCGGATTCTTGGGTGCTTTTGAGTGGCTTTGAACAGGATTTGAGAGAGCCTTTGGAATTGCGTTGGTGCAACCGCTGTCCAGTATTCAACGGCTCTTATGCGATTGCTAATCTGGATGAACTGGCAAAGGCTGAGCCTCTTTATGTATCTATGTATTTCCCGACAAGCGGCGAAAAGTATCGTTATCTGAAATTGGAAATCAACGAACTTTTTGAATTGACAACAAGTGGTCAGTCTAATTTCCAAGATTATGTGACCTTGAATGAAATAGAAGTTTATGTAAAAAGCGAATGAACAATGAAACTGAAATATTTAATATTAGGTGTGCTCTTGCCTGTTTTTTTAGGTACAGGTTGCCAGAGTTTGGAAGATACGTATGCCGATTATGCTGGAGATGGTTCTATTCGTTATTTAGGACAATGTACGGAAGTGGAAGCCGTCCCCGGGTGGCAACGAATTATCGTTAGTTGGACCAATAACATTGACCCGGTCATTAGTAATATTAAAATTACTTGGTCAATCAATGATGTAGTCAAAGATACTTTGCTTGAAAGCGGAATAACCGAATGTTCAATTCCGAATCTGAAGGAGGACGGAAACTATGAGATTGCCGTGCATTCTATTGACGAAAACGGCAATGAATCAGTTGCAGCCATAGTTTATTCCCGTCCTTATACGGAAGAACATGAAGTTATTCGTTCATTTACTCGGTTGATTACCAAACACTTTTTTGTGGGAGACCGTTTGGCGCTGTTTTTCTCTTCATGGCAGAGTGGTATTTCTTCCGCAACCTTAACTTATACAAAAGTCGGAGGCGAAAAAGGAATGTTAGAATTGGACTCTGCTTTGGTGGTACAGAAATATTGTTTGTTGCCGGAGCGGGTAGATCCTACGCAGCCTTTAACGCTGGAACGCGAAGGACGGGTGGAGAATTGTGAAGATTTGATTGTATTTGAACCAGTTGTATTTGGAAATGACAAAATGTACACGAGCGACTTCTCGACCTTGATGGAAACAAAATATGGCGTAAAGGAAATTACCGAGGATTTGGTACAAGGTATCAGCCATTTGGAGGTGGACTACAGTATGAATTCATTGGAAGATTGCTTAAATCTGCCGTCCTTGACTAAAATTTCCTTGGGAAAAAACCGTTTTATGGAGCCTAATGAGGATGAGGAAGCCAATGTTTGGTCTGAATTTTATGATTTGGATAGAACACGTTTTGTACTGGATGTGTTGAACGAGGTTAAAGGAGTAACGGTTGATCGTTATTGCAAGCACTTTTTGCCGGATTCCATTCTGCCTTTGCCTTATGTAACGGATATGGGGGCACCTGAATTGCCAGAATTTGACTATCTGGTAAATGACGGTTGGGAATTATCATGTACGCCGGAAGATGCGGATACCACTTTGTATGACTCTCATTTGGAGCATTTATTTGATGGTGACCTGACGCAATATTGGCAGCCGGAAACCATGACTTCTACCCGTTCGTATGAAATCGTGGTGGATTTCAAGGAAGCAAAAACATTGACGGGTGCGGTGGTTACTCAGAAAGTTTATGCTGCAGATGATTTTGCAAGTGCTGCGCTGGCTCCCGGTATTATAAGAATACAGGTTTCAATGGACGAGACGAATTGGGAAAACGCAACCTATGTATTGGAAAATACCTTAGGTACAAACAGGGGCGAGAGCACTGTTATTCACTTCTCAGAACCGTTGGAAGCGCAGTATATCAAATTTATGGTTGATGACCAGTTAGCTGGTTCAAGTACTTATTGTGTGTCGTTGTCAGAAATTGGTTTGTTTTAAATTAGAATGGAGGAATCCGGTTTGTCCGGATTCCTTTTTAATGAAAATTTGAATAATCTATGGTAAGGATAGTGTTAATAGCATTGGTTATGGCATGGCAAATGCAGGCAAATGCTCAGGATGGTTATAAGATTGTTGGCGTAATGGAAGACGTGTCTGATGGAAAGTTGACCTTGACGGCAGAGACCAAAACCATCGGCGAGACGGAAATAAAAGACGGTAAATTTGTTTTCACCGGTAAAGTTGAAGGCGTAGTACATGCTGCGATTTGGACTGCCGATAAAGAGCAAGTGGCTTCACTAATGTTGGAAAACAAAAATTATAAAATAAAAGATGGGGGTGAGATCTCCGGAGGAGGCGAAGCGCAGGTGATTTATGACCAGTTCAATGATCTCAATCTTACACTTGCCCGAGAGCGACAGGCATTAGAAGAGGAATACCGTCAGGCGGATGCCGAAGGAGATATAAACGCAACAAAACAGATTGATGCCCGCTTCCAAGTCTTTCTGACGGAGATGCAAGTGAAAGAATTGCAGTTATTGATGAAATATTCCGATACCTATGTGGCTGCTTATATTGTGGCGTCGACCATGTTGGATATTGATTATGCCAAATTAGATGAACGCTATAATTTGTTGGGGAGTAATGCCAAAGCGACATTCTGGGGCAAAGCTATTGCTGAGCAGTTGGAGCGTTATAAGCAATTGGAAGTGGGAGGTACGGCTCCGGACTTTAAGTTACCCTCGAACGATGTCGGCGTAGTGACTCTTTATGGTACAAAAGCTGATCTCAAAATCGTGAATTTTTGGGCATCTTGGAGTCCCCAATGTCGTCAGGAGAACGTGAATCTTTTGCGTATCTATCAGCAATATCGTCCGAAAGGAGTGGCAATTATTAGCATCTCGCTGGACGATAACAAGGCAGAATGGCAGAAAGCCATTGGTATTGATGGCATGATTTGGGAAAACGCTTCTGACTTGAAAGGACAAAATTCGGAAATTATGTTACAATATGCTTTGAAAGGGATTCCCTACACTTACGTGATGGACGAGAATAATGTGATTTTGGCAAAAGGATTGCGAGGTGAAGCCTTATATAAAAAAATCGGAGAATTGTTAGGAAAGTAAACTAGGATAATGTAAAGATTAAAATGTGGATTATGAACAAAGGAAGAATGAATTGGCTTTGTGCCTTCCTCTGTGTGATAGGAGTTCAAACGCTTTATGCAGAAACAGATGACGAGCATTTCCGCAAGTTACTGAAGGAGGAATTGGACTATAACATGCAGGAATTGAAAAAACAGGAAGTAGCACCCTATTATATGAGTTTTCGGGTGATGGACGAGCGGGATGTCAATGTCCATACCTCTTTTGGGGCAGTAGCATCGGTAAATAGCCAGCGTACCCGTACCTTGGTGCCTCAAATCCGTGTGGGAAGTCCGGAATTGGATAATTTTAAAAACTCTCCTATGGGAATTGCTCCCGATCGACGCGGCAAATATTCTTTTGCTTTGCTGCCGATGAGTGATGACAATGCGGACGAGTCTGTCCGTCAAGCCATTTGGAATGAGGTATTGAGGCGTTATACATTTGCTGTCAGCAATTACGAGAAAGCTCAGACCCAACGGATTGTCAGTGTTGCCGATGAGGACAAGTCACCTTGTTTTGCTTTCTCTCCCGTAGAACATTACTATGAGGCTCCTATTCCTGCTGAAAAACAGGTGATTGACGTGGAGGTTTGGGAGGAGAAATTGAAGAAAGTTTCCGAGGTGTTTAAAAGCTCGCCTCATATTCTGAACGGCGATGCTCGTCTCAGTTTTAAAGTTTTGAGGACATATTTTATAGATACAAAAGGGACAGAGGTGGTACAGAATCTTACTTATGCACGGGTGATGGTCAATGCAATGATGAAAGCTGAGGACGGGATGGAATTGCCTTTGAATAAATCGTATTTTGCGTATGAATTGAAAGATTTGCCTTCAGTAGAGCAGATGGTAGCAGATGCGAGAGAAATGGTAGAACGTTTGGCATTGTTGCGGGAAGCTCCGGTTGCTGATCCCTATACAGGACCTGCTCTTTTGTCTGGACCTGCCAGCGGCGTGTTTTTTCATGAAATTTTCGGGCATCGCATCGAGGGACATCGGCTGAAAAGTGGGGGACAAACATTTAAAAAGATGGTGGGTGAGCAGGTGCTTCCTTTGGACTTTCAAGTCTATTGTGACCCGACTTTGAAGGAATATGCTGGTACGCAACTGAATGGTTATTACCTTTATGATGAGGAAGGTGTGAAATCCCGCCGTGTAGACGTAGTAATGGACGGTATTCTGAAAGAGTTTTTGATGAGCCGTGTGCCTTTGGATGGTTTCTCGCATAGTAATGGACACGGACGGGCTGTTGGCGGAGGAGATCCAGTCTCCCGGCAATCTAATCTTGTGGTCGAAACTAAGAATCCAAAGACTGAAGCAGAATTGCGTGCTATGTTGGTCGAGGAAATCAAAAAACAAAACAAGGAATATGGCTACTATTTTAAAGAAGTCACCAGTGGGTTTACTTATACCGGAGAGGGAGGAAGTCTGAATTCGTTTAATGTAACTCCTTTGGAAGTATATCGTGTTTATGCTGACGGGCGATCGGATGAGTTGGTGCGTGGTGTGGATATGATTGGTACACCTCTCTCTATGTTTTCGAATATTATTTGTGCGGGTGATGATCCGAGCGTGTTTATCGGTATGTGTGGTGCTGAGTCTGGATGGATTCCGGTAACAGCCAGTTCGCCGACTATTTTTGTGGGACAAGTGGAAACTCAGCGACGCGGGAAATCACAGGCTATACCTCCGATATTACCGGCTCCTATGGGACAAGAATAAAAAAAGATTCACCTTACTAAAAATACCATATCATGAAATATATATTATTTTTATGCCTGCTTGCAGGATTCTCTTGGACTGTTTCTGCCCAAAATGGAGAAGATGACGAAGTGATACTGAAAGCGATGAAGGATGAAATGCAGCGCAGCGTAGAAGAATTGGCTTTGCCGGGAATGCCGAAGCCTTCGTTTATTGCTTATACGTTGTGGCGTTATCAGCAGTTTGAAATAGTTGGCACTTTAGGAGCAATCACTAATTCGTTTGTGTTGCCACAAATAGCTTCGGGCTCTGTACAGGTACAATTGGGTACTCATGAACACAATAATGATATAACCTATGTGAATCCGGCTACTGTTGTGGGCATGCCTGCAGAGGCTGACTATGATGTCATTCGTCGCAGTTTCTGGCAAGGAACAGACAAAATGTACAAAATGTCGTTGCAGGAACTGGCTATCAAAGAAGGATTACTGAAAAAAAATCCCTTGAGTCCGGAAGAAATGTCGTTGAAAGATGTTAATCCTGTGCCTGCAGTGAATAAACTATGCAGAAATGTCCCTTTCCATGTTGACCAAAGGGCTTTGGAAGACATGGTGTGCAGAGTGTCGTCTGTTTTCAAGGGTTATAAGGAACTTATTAATTCTATGGTTTCAGTATCCGGCTTTAGTCGAGAGATTTACAAACAGACAACAGATGGCGTAACTACGAAAGTACCTATGAATTATGTTGCTCTTTCTATTCAGGCTCAGACTATTATGGATGATGGTGTGACTATGGGTGATCGTATGGTAATTACTGTCGGCAGTCCGGATGAGTTACCTTCGGAAGAAGAGTTGAAACAAAAAGCTATAACTTTTGCTGACAATTTAATGGCTTTGCGTAAAGCGAAAAGGGTTGAGGACGAGTATAATGGTCCTGTGATGTTTGAGGATGATGCCTGTTCTTCGCTTTTTATGGGCAATCTCTTACATAAAAGCGGGCTTCTGGCTTTTCGCAAGCCTTTGATAGGACAGGGGCAAAATAAGAGTATTCTGAACGACCGTATGAACAAGCAGATTTTGGATGAACGTATTTCCATTAAGAACTGTACCTCCCTAAAAGAATATAACGGTATATCTTTGTTAGGCGCTTATGAGATTGATGCAGAAGGTGTTGTGCCTCCATCCGAACTGACTTTGGTGGAAAATGGCATCTTGAAGGCTTTTCTAAATGGCAGCATCCCTTGCTTAAATGCGCCGAATTCTACAGGAAGTTCACGCTATGTGATTAATCCGGTAAACTTTAGTTTTACGACTGCTCCGGCTACCATTCACGTACAAGTGCAAGATGGAGAGGAGCGTGAGAAGATGAAAAAAACATTGATAAAAATGGCGAAAAAAGAAGGCTATGACTATGCTTATATTGTGCGGAGGATTGCAGGTATGGCTTCTTCCGTTTATCAGGTGGATGTCAAGACTGGAGCAGAAACTTTAATGCGCTATGCTCAAGTGATGCCTGTTGGATTGGATAAGTTGAAAGAAATTGTGGAAATCTCCTCGGAAGAGATGGTGTTCAATTATGTGTGGAACAACCAAGTGCTTTCTTCGATGATTTGCCCGCGTTCTGTGCTTTTGGAGGATGTGAAGATTACGAAAGCTGCCGTGAAACCGGAGAAAGCCCCCATTCTGCCCTCTCCCTTGAAAAGGGAATAAACAGGGCATGACCCTATATAAAGGCAGGGATTTGCCTGCCTCTTTGCGTGTTCATAGTTTTGCCTGTGAGCCGTGGGAACACGCCGGTCGTTCCGGCATGCTTCCTGCGGCTCTTTTGATGTATTTTATGTGTCTTGCCTTTCTATTTCTGTTCTGTTCCCGTATCACCTTCCATTCTCCTTTCATGTACCTTTCTTCCTGCGCCCATTCAGACCGAAGTTGAATCTGAATTGAACCTAAGTTGAACCTGAATTGGTCGCTGAACAGACCTTGAACAGGACGCGATGAGACGCGGAATATACCGCAAAAGCATAAAAAAATCTCTCGTTTTCGGTGTATTCTAATGAAAATTCGCTATATTTGCATGATAGACGATTTATCATACGCTTATGGATACAAAAGTGCTTTATTGGATTGAAATGTCTGATTATGATTTGGAGACGGCAGAGGCAATGCTTGCTACCGGACGGTATCTTTATGTGGGATTTATGTGTCATCAGACAATTGAAAAGATATTGAAAGCACGTTGGAGCAATCGGCTGGAGGAACCGCCATTGAAAATCCATAGCCTTTCCAGGCTGGCGGAGAGAACAGGGTTGGATAAAGAGCTGCCGGAAGAACTGATGGGTTTTATTGACAGGTTGGAACCTTTGAACATCGAAGCCCGGTATCCTTCTTATAAAGAACGTTTGATGAAAAGTCTGACGAAAGAATATTGTAAATGGCTTTTAGCACAGACAAAAGATTTGCAGCAATGGATAAAGGACAGGCTATAGCACTTGCAAGGAGGTATAAAGAGCTGGTAGCAGAGAAGTTGCCGGTAAAAGCGTTGTATCTATACGGGTCGTATAGCAAAGGCGATTTCCGTGAGGATAGCGATATAGATATTGCTGTGATTGTGGAGCGTTTGGCTGATGATTATTTTGAAGACACTCCTTTGTTGTGGCAGCTTCGGCGTCAGGTAAGCAATTTGATTGAGCCTGTCTTGTTGGTCGAGGATATGGATAATCCGTTGTATTATGATGTGACCCAAACCGGCACTTTGATTTGAGGTGGAGGGGTGTGGGGAGACGGCGGGGTGGATTTGTGGGAAAGTTTTTTAGGAAAGTTGTTGGGTTTCCGGGAAATTATTTCGAAATTTGTCGGGAAGTAAAATCTAACTATTAAATTTATTATTACCATGATTAATCATTTATTTTGGCTTGTTCCTGTGTGTTCGGTGATCGCGTTGGCGTTCGCCTATTTTTTTTACAGGGGCATGATGAAGGAATCGGAAGGCACGGATACGATGAAGCGTATCGCCAGCCATGTGCGCAAGGGCGCGATGGCGTATTTGAAGCAACAGTACAAGGTGGTGGGGATGGTGTTTGCGGTGCTGTGCGTGTTTTTTGCGTGGATGGCTTACGGTCCGGGGCTGCAGAACGGTTGGGTGTGGTTTGCGTTCCTGACGGGCGGTTTCTTTTCCGGATTGGCAGGGTTTATCGGGATGAAGACGGCGACATACGCTTCGGCGCGCACGGCAAACGCGGCAAGCCGGAGCATGAACGACGGGCTGAAGATTGCCTTCCGTTCGGGGGCTGTGATGGGGCTGGTGGTTGTGGGGCTGGCGTTGCTGGACATTTCGTTGTGGTGGCTGGTGCTGGACATGTTCGTCGAGGAAGCGAATGAGACGCAGAAGGCGATTATGATAACGACTACGATGCTGACCTTCGGGATGGGGGCTTCGACGCAGGCGTTGTTTGCGCGTGTGGGGGGCGGTATTTTCACAAAGGCTGCCGATGTGGGGGCTGACCTGGTGGGGAAGGTGGAAGCGGGGATTCCGGAAGATGACCCGCGCAATCCGGCGACGATTGCCGACAATGTGGGGGACAATGTGGGGGACGTGGCAGGCATGGGCGCGGATTTGTATGAGTCGTATTGCGGTTCGGTGTTGGCGACGGCGGCTTTGGGGGCTTCGGCGTTTGCGGTGGCTCCTGAGATGCAGTTTAATGCCATCCTGGCGCCGATGTTGATTGCTGCTTTCGGCGTGCTGCTTTCGTTGCTGGGTATATTTATGGTGAAGACGAAGGAGGGGGCAACGCAGTTGCAGTTGCTGCGTTCGCTGGATAGGGGGATTAATACCAGTTCGGTGTTGATTGTGGTTGCCAGTTTCTTGGTGATTCATGTGCTGGGTTTGAGCCATTGGATTTGCGGGTCGGTGATTGTGGGGCTGCTGACGGGCATTGTCATCGGGAAAGCCACGGAGCATTACACTTCGCATGCGTATAAGCCGACGCAAGATATTGCCAAGAGTTCGGAGACGGGACCGGCGACGGTTATCATAAAAGGCATTGGTACGGGGATGATTTCGACGGCGATTCCGGTGATTACGATTGTCATCGGCATTATTCTGGCTTATTTGTTTGCGGCGGAGTTTGATATGGCGGATATGTCGATGGGCTTGTATGGCGTGGGGATTGCCGCCGTGGGCATGCTTTCGACGCTGGGCATCACGCTGGCGACGGATGCTTACGGACCGATTGCCGATAATGCCGGCGGGAATGCGGAGATGAGCGAGTTGGGACCGGAGGTGCGCAAGCGCACGGATGCGCTGGACGCATTGGGGAATACGACGGCAGCTACGGGCAAGGGGTTTGCCATCGGTTCGGCAGCCTTGACGGGGTTGGCGTTGCTGGCTTCGTATATCGAGGAGATTAAAATCGGTCTGGTGCGCTTGGGCGAGAAGACGCTGGAAGTGGGAGGGCGCGTGGTGGAGACGGCTTCTGCCACGTTGCAGGACATGATGACATATTATGATGTGAGTTTGATGAACCCGAAAGTGTTGGCGGGGATTTTCATTGGGTCGATGATGGCTTTCCTGTTCTGCGGGCTGACGATGAATGCCGTGGGGCGGGCAGCGCAGAAGATGGTGAACGAAGTACGCCGGCAGTTCCGTGAAATCAAGGGTATCCTTGAGGGGAAGGCAGAGCCGGATTATGCACGTTGCGTGGAGATATCCACGAAAGGAGCGCAGCATGAAATGGTGTTCCCGTCGCTGCTGGCAATCATCACGCCGATTGTTGTGGGGTTGATTTTCGGCGTGGCAGGCGTGTTGGGCTTGCTGGCAGGCGGATTGGGTTCCGGTTTTGTGCTGGCAGTGTTCATGGCAAATTCGGGCGGCGCTTGGGACAACGCGAAGAAGTATGTGGAAGAGGGCAATTTGGGCGGGAAAGGCTCGGATTGCCACAAGGCGACTGTGATTGGCGATACGGTGGGAGACCCCTTTAAGGACACGTCGGGTCCCAGCCTGAATATTTTGATTAAGCTGATGAGCATGGTGGCGATTGTGATGGCGGGAGTGACTTGCACATTCAGCCTGTTGTAAGGAAAAAAGGTTTTCGGGGAGCGCCGGGATGAAATTTTTCATTTTGGCGCTCCCCTTTTGTGGTGTTTTCGGGAAAAATGTTTACCTTTGCATGTTTATGAAAAGTACCTATTAAAATAAGATATGAACGAAGAGTTAGAGAGATCAGAAAGGGAATATTCTGCCGACAGTATTCAAGTGCTGGAGGGGTTGGAAGCGGTGCGGATGCGTCCTTCCATGTATATTGGGGATGTGAACGAGAAAGGTTTGCATCATTTGGTATATGAAGTTGTGGACAATTCGATTGACGAGGCATTGGCTGGGTATTGCAATGATATCCGGGTGACTATCAATGAGGATAATTCCATTACGGTGGAGGACAACGGGCGGGGTATCCCGACGGCAATGCACGCCAAGGAGCACAGGTCTGCTTTGGAGGTGGTGATGACGGTGTTGCACGCCGGAGGCAAGTTTGACAAGGGGTCGTACAAGGTGTCCGGCGGTTTGCACGGCGTGGGCGTTTCGTGCGTGAATGCGTTGTCGAGCACGTTGGTGGCGACGATTTGCCGCGACGGGAAGATTTGGAGGCAGGAATACCACAAGGGCAAGCCCGCAGGGGATGTGCAGGTAATCGGGGAAACGGACAAGACGGGGACGACGATTCACTTTTTGCCGGACAGTTCGATATTTTATGTGACTGAGTACAAGTATGACATATTGGCGGCGCGCTTGCGCGAACTGGCTTACCTGAACAAGGGCATCCGCCTGTCGATTACCGACAAGCGGGTGACAGACCCGGAGACGAACGAGGTGAAGCATGAGTCTTTTTACTCGGAATACGGCTTGCGGGAGTTTGTCGCTTTCTTGGACAATACGCGGGAAAGCCTGATTGAGAATACGATTGACATCGAGACGGAGAAGAACGGAGTGCCCATTGAGGTGGCGTTGCGGTATAATACGGGGTTCTCGGAGAATGTATTTTCGTATGTGAATAATATCAATACGGTGGAGGGCGGTACGCACTTGGCTGGTTTCAAGGCGGCTTTGACCTCGACGCTGAAGGCGTATGCGGAGAGCCATAAGATGCTGGAAAAATTGAAATTCGATATTAGCGGGGACGATTTCCGCGAGGGGCTGACGGCGGTGATTTCGGTGAAAGTCGCAGAGCCACAGTTTGAGGGGCAGACTAAAACCAAGCTGGGAAACACGGAGGTGCGCGCAGCTGTGAGCCAGGCGGTTTCGACGGCATTGGAAAATTACTTGGAGGAGCATCCCAAGGACGCGAAGGCAATCGTGGACAAGGTGATTTTAGCGGCTACTGCCCGCCATGCTGCCCGCAAGGCGAGGGAGTTGGTGCAGCGGAAAACGGTGTTGAGCGGTTCGGGGCTGCCGGGAAAATTGGCAGACTGTTCGGACAATGACCCCGTGAATTGCGAGATATTCCTCGTGGAGGGAGACTCTGCAGGGGGTACGGCAAAACAGGGGCGCGACCGGCGTTTCCAAGCCATCCTGCCGTTGCGCGGTAAAATCCTGAACGTGGAAAAGGCAATGCAGCACAGGGTTTTTGAGAGCGAGGAAATCAAGATTATTTTCCAGGCATTGGGCATTACCATCGGCACGCAGGAGGACAGCAAGGCGGTGAATCTGGAGAAATTGCGCTACCACAAGGTGATTATCATGGCGGATGCCGATGTGGACGGCGCGCATATCGCGACGTTGATTATGACGCTGTTCTTCCGTTTTATGCGTCCGGTGATTGAGAACGGTTACCTGTATATTGCCACGCCGCCGTTGTATTCGGTGAAGAAGGGCAACAAAGACCCGCGTTATTGCTGGACGGACAAGGAACTGGAGCAATTGGTGGAAGAGATGGGAGGCGGGAAAGGCGATGCCGGTTTGCACATCCAGCGCTACAAAGGTCTGGGCGAGATGAGCAAGGAGCAGTTGTGGGATACTACGATGTCGCCTGAGAACCGGATTTTGCGGCAGGTGTCCATTGAGAATGCGGCAGAAGCCGACCGGATTTTCTCGATGCTGATGGGGGATGACGTGCCGCCCAGAAGGCAGTTTATCGAGCAAAATGCCACGTATGCGACTATTGATGCTTAAAGCGAATGCTTAAGGGAAATGAAGAGTGTAGCTGTATTTTGCGCCTCGTCGGGGTTAATCGATGAGGTTTACAAACAGGAAGCCGAGCGGTTGGGCGAGGCTATCGGCAGGCGGGGATGGGAATTAGTATTCGGAGGTACTAATAGGGGATTGATGCGGATAGTAGGACATGCAACCCAAGCAGCTGGGGGCAAGACGCTGGGCATTATTCCGGAGACGCTCCGGAAGCGGGGCATTGCTGCCAAGTGGACAGACCGCGAGGTGGTGACTCCCGACATGAAGGAGCGCAAAGCCATGATGCGCAAGCAGGCGGATGCTTTTATCGCTTTGCCGGGAGGCTGGGGGACGCTGGAGGAAATAATTGAAGTGATTACCTTGAAACAGTTGGGGGAACATGCAAAGCCCATTGTGTTTCTGAATACGGCAGGCTTTTATGACACTTTCTTGGCTTTCATTGCAGAGGCGCGGGAGAAGCAGTTTATTTCTGCCGCCTATGATTCCTTGTATCATGTGGCAGACAGCGTGGAGGGGGTGATGGCTTATTTGGATGGCTATGTATTTGAAGGCGTGGAGGCTAAATATTGAAATGATAGTAAAAGATAAAAAATAAGCGCAGAGAGCAGGGTTATGTCTCTATTTTATGCTATATTTGCGCACCATGCAGATGAATAGGTATTTATTAGCGGCTTTGTATGTTATGGCGGGTTGCGCTGTAACGGTTCCTTTAAAAGCTCAAGAATGCGGAGGGCTTTTAAAGGCAGACCGCTGTCGCCCTGTGATTGCGACGACGCTGAAAGTGGTCGCCGCTTGTACGGAAGACAGCAAAGCCGAGCATCATTGGGCTACCGGTTTGTCTTGCGATTATGCTTTGCGGGCACGCGAAAGGGAGGACGAGAAAATGGCTTTCCCGACAGATGCCGCATGCAGCAAGGCAGGTCCTTTATGCCATATTACGCATAAAATCCGGGCTCCGGGGTTGCGGGAAATGCAAGCCTAAACCGAGTGTCATCATTTTTAATATTTAATTTTAATTTCAATACTGATAAAATAATGGGTTTCAATGATATTTTAAAGAGCCTGTTCGGAAATAAAGCCGATCGGGACATGAAAGAGTTACGTCCGATTGTGGCAGAGGTGAATGCCGAATGGGAAAAGATGAAAGGATTGAGCAACGATGAGTTGCGTGCCGTATCGGCAGATTTAAAGAAGCAGGTGCGCGACTATTTCCGCGCTGAAGAGGAAGAAATTGAGGCTTTGAAGCGCAAGGTGGAAGAGGAGAGGCCTCCGATTGAGGAGCGTGAGCGGATTTATGACCGGGTGGACAAGCTGGAGGAGCAGATAGACAAGAAGGTGGAAGAGATTTTGACGCAGTTGATGCCGAAAGCCTTTGCCGTGATGAAAGATACGGCGCGCCGTTTTGCCGAGAATGAGGAAATAGAGGTGACTGCCACGCAGTTTGACCGGGATTTGGCTGTAGACCATGATTTTGTAGAGATAGATGGGGATAAAGCCATTTATTTCAATAGCTGGATTGCCGGCGGAAATGAGGTGACGTGGGATATGGTGCACTACAATGTGCAGTTGATTGGCGGTGCAGTGTTGCATCAGGGCAAGATTGCGGAGATGGCTACCGGTGAAGGCAAGACATTGGTGGCTACCTTGCCGGTGTTCTTGAATGCTTTGAGCGGCAGGGGCGTGCACATGGTGACGGTGAACGATTATTTGGCAAAGCGTGACTCGGAGTGGATGGGACCGTTGTATATGTTCCATGGTTTGTCGGTGGATTGCATTGACAAGCACCAGCCCAATTCCCCGCAACGCCGGAAGGCTTATATGGCAGACATCACGTTTGGTACGAATAATGAGTTTGGTTTCGACTACTTGCGTGACAATATGGCGATTAATCCGGAGGACTTGGTGCAGCGCAAACATAACTTCGCTATCGTGGATGAGGTGGACTCCGTGTTGATTGACGATGCGCGTACTCCGTTGATTATTTCCGGTCCGGTGCCTAAAGGCGACGACCAGATGTTCGACGAGTATAAGCCCCGTGTGGAGCGTTTGGTGAAGATGCAGCAGGATTTGGTCATGAAGATATTCAAAGATGCCAAGGAATTGCTTGCGAGCGATGACCCCAAGAAGCGGAAAGAAGGCGGGGTGCTGTTGCTGCGTTGCCACAAGGGATTGCCTAAATACAAGCCTTTGATTAAGTTTTTGAGCGAGGAAGGCAATAAGGCGATGCTCATCAAGACAGAGAATGAGTATATGCAGGAGAACAACCGGAGAATGCCGGAGATTACCGACCCGCTTTATTTTGTAATAGACGAGAAACTGAATTCTATTGATTTGACCGATAAGGGGCACGATACGCTCACGGCTGCCGGCGAAGACCCGAAGTTCTTCATTTTGCCGGATATCGGTTCGGAAGTCGCTGAAATAGAAAAAACGGTGCATGACGAGAAGGAGAAACTGGCAAAGAAGGATGAGTTAATCCAGAACTATGCCATCAAGTCGGAGCGGGTGCATACCGTGCATCAATTGCTGAAGGCTTATACGCTCTTTGAGAAGGACGTGGAATACGTTGTGCTTGACAACAAAGTGAAGATTGTGGACGAGCAGACGGGACGTATCATGGAAGGACGACGCTATTCGGACGGGTTGCACCAAGCCATTGAAGCCAAGGAGGGCGTGAAGGTGGAAGCGGCTACACAGACTTTTGCGACAATTACGCTCCAGAACTATTTCCGCATGTATCACAAGCTGGCAGGTATGACCGGTACGGCAGAGACGGAGGCGGGCGAGTTTTGGGATATTTATAAATTGGATGTGGTGGTGATACCGACGAATAAGCCGGTGATTCGTATCGACGCTAATGATTATGTTTATAAGACTAAGCGAGAAAAGTATAATGCTGTAATCGAAGAGATTGTGCGACTGGTAGAGTTGGGACGTCCGGTGTTGGTGGGTACGACTTCGGTGGAAGTGTCGGAGCTGTTGAGCCGCATGCTGAAACTGCGGGGTATCAAACATAATGTATTGAATGCCAAGTTGCACCAGAAGGAGGCAGAGATTGTAGCAGAGGCAGGTAAGTCGCGTACGGTAACCATTGCAACGAACATGGCGGGACGTGGTACGGATATCAAGTTGAGTCCGGAAGTGAGGGAAGCGGGCGGTCTTGCGATAATTGGTACGGAGCGTCATGACTCGCGGCGTGTAGACCGCCAGTTGCGAGGGCGTGCCGGTCGTCAGGGAGACCCGGGGTCTTCGCAATTCTTTGTATCGTTGGAGGATGATTTGATGCGTCTGTTCAGTTCTGAGCGGATTATTCGAGTGATGGACAGGTTGGGGCATCAGGAAGGCGACGTGATACAGCATTCGATGATTACCAAGTCCATTGAGCGGGCACAAAAGAAAGTGGAAGAGAATAACTTCGGCATTCGTAAGCGCTTGTTGGAATATGATGACGTAATGAATTCGCAGCGTACGGTGATTTACAAGCAACGCCGCCAGGCATTGTTGGGTGAGCGAATCGGTGTGGCAGTGGCTAACAATACTTACGATGTGTGTGAGGCTATTGTCAATGAGTATAAGCCTGTGAATGATTTGGAAGGCTTCCGCATGGAAGTGTTGCGTGTATTGTCTGTGGATTTTGAAATCGGTGCGGAGGAATTCCAGAAAGCCCGCCCGGAGGAACTGACAGAGGATTTGTACAAATATGTGCGTGAGGCGTATCAGCGTAAGGTGGAATACATTGCTCAGCAGGCTTATCCGGTGATTAAGAATGTATTCGAGACGCGGGGCGACATGTATAAAAATATCGTGGTGCCGTTTACAGACGGGCTGCGGATTTACAATGTGGTGACCAATTTGGAGAAAGCCTATCGCACGAATGGCGAAGATTTGATGCGTTCGTTTGAAAAGGCTGTGATTTTGGCACACATTGATGACGCTTGGAAAGAGCATTTGCGCGAGATGGACGATTTGAAACAATCTGTGCAGAATGCTGCATACGAGCAGAAAGACCCCTTGTTGATTTACAAATTCGAGTCTTACAATTTGTTCAAGGCTATGGTGGAGAAAATCAATAAGGGCATGGTGTCTACTTTGATGAAGGGACAAATCCCAATGCCTGACCCGGAACAAGTGCGTGAGGCAGAGCAACGCCGTACTGATTTGAGCAAAATGAAAGAGAGCCGCTCGGAGGCACAGGCTGCGGCTGCCCACAAAGAGCAACAGCGGCACGAGCCTGTCAAGGTGGGACCGAAAATTGGACGGAATGATCCTTGCCCTTGCGGTAGTGGTTTGAAGTATAAGAATTGTCACGGCAAAAACGAGTAATCCTTTTTGCCGGGGACAATTATAACAAATGCTTATCACTATGTTGTCGTTGTTTATAAATTGGGATGTCAGCCCTGAGTTGCTGAACATAGGCGGGGTCTCTATCCGTTATTACGGATTGTTGTTTGCTTTGGCTTTTGTTTTTGGTTATAAAGTAGAAGAGAAAATGTTCAAAGCAGAGGGTTTGCCGATGAAGTGGTTGGATAAATTGTGGATATATGTGGCGATAGCCACTATCATCGGCGCGCGGTTGGGACATTGTATTTTTTACGATTGGGCTTATTACAGTGAGCACCCTTTGGAGATGATATTGCCGGTGCAATTTACTCCTGAGTTTAAATTTACAGGTTATCAGGGGTTGGCAAGCCATGGAGCCGCTATAGGCATCATTGCCGGCTTGTGGTATTATTCGCGGAAGGTGAGCAAGAAATCTATTTTTTGGATTTTAGACCGGGCGGTGATACCCATTGCTTTGGCTGGTTTCTTCATTCGTATGGGCAATTTGATGAATTCGGAAATCATCGGGGTACAGACTACGGTGCCCTGGGGTTTCTGTTTTGTCAATGCGCACGTAGAGCATCCTGAAGCGCCGCGCCATCCGGCACAATTGTATGAAGCGATTTGCTATCTGATTAGTTTTGGGATTTTAATGCACCTTTATTGGCGGACAGATGTGAAGAAGCGGATGGGATTTTTGTTTGGCGCATTTTTGATATTGATATTCACAGCTCGCTTCATTATTGAATTTGTGAAGGAAGTGCAGGAGCCTTGGGAGGAAGGAATGATGCTGAATATGGGGCAAATATTGAGCATCCCGTTTGTTTTGATAGGGATTTTCATGTTGTGGTATAGCGGGAGACAAATTGATAATGGGACGAAAGCTCCGCAAGTTGTGAAGAAAAAGTAATTTGGGAGGACGATTATGGAAGTGGTTTGGTTGGTTATCGGTCTTGTGATTGGAGGAGTAGTTGGCTTTTTTTTGCTGCGTTCCAATAAAAAAGCAATGGGCGGCCATTTGCTTTTGTTGGAGAAAGAATTGCAACAAGCGCGAGAGGAAGGACAGCAATTGCAACAGGAAAAATTGTTGTTGGCAACAGAGTCAGAACGTTTGAAAGAGCAGTTGAAACAAGCAGAAGAAAAAGTGGGCTTGCAAAAGCAAGAGTTAGGGGAAATCAAGCAAGTCATGACTGACCAATTCCGTAATCTGGCAAACGAGATTTTGGAAGACAAATCCAGGCGTTTTACAGAGACTAATCGGGAGAATATAGAAAAAATTTTGCAGCCTCTAAATAAAGATATTGAGGCTTTCCGTCAAAAGGTTGATGAGGCTTATCATAAGGAGGCGACTGAGCGTACGGTATTGGAGCGGAGGATTGCAGAGCTTGTGCAGTCGACCAATCAGATACGGGTGGATGCAACGAATTTGACAAGTGCCCTAAAAGGGAGTACCAAGACGCAAGGAGATTGGGGAGAAATGATTTTGGAACGGATATTGGAGAATTCCGGTTTGACGAAGGGGAGGGAGTATTTTGTGCAAGAAAACCTTCGAGACGAAAGCGACCATTTGATTCATAATGAGAAAGGGGGGCTTATGCGTCCTGATGTGACCATCGTGTATCCGGATAATCGGCGGGTGTTGATAGACTCCAAGGTGTCTTTGACCGCCTACATGAATTATTGCAATGCGGAGACAGATGTGGAGCGGGAAAAGGCTTTGAAAGAGCATTTGCAATCTGTGCGGAAGCATATTGATGAGCTTGCAGGTAAAAATTATGACAGTTGGGCAAGCGGGACGCTTGATTTCGTGATGATGTTTATACCCAACGAAGCCTCGTACGTATTGGCAATGCAGCACGATTCGTCGTTGTGGAGTGATGCATACAAGAAACGAATTCTGCTGTTGAGTCCTGCGAATTTGATTGTTTCTTTGAAATTGACGGCTGATTTGTGGAGCCGGGAGTACCAGAATCGAAATGCTTTGGAAATAGCGGAACGGGGGGCTAAATTGTATGATAAATGCGTAGCTTTCCTGGAAAGTTTCACTGCCATTGGCGATAGTATTCGAAAAACGCAAGATATATATGAGCAAGCCTTGGGGCGTTTGAATACCGGTAACGGAAATTTGATATCTCAAACCTTGAAGTTGCGTGACTTAGGTGTGAAGTCGAAGAAAGGCGGGAAGGAGATTCCGCGTGAATTGCTTCCTTTGAATGAAAATGATGATAATTTTTAGATGCGATGGATATAGTTAAGGCTGAATTTGTAATGAGTAATTCGAGCGTGGAGAAATGTCCGGCTCCGGATAGGCATGAATATGCTTTCATTGGGCGTTCAAATGTAGGGAAATCCTCATTAATCAATATGCTGGCAAATAATAAGAAACTGGCAAAAACGGCTTCGCGTCCGGGGAAAACCCAGTTAATAAACCATTTTGTGATAAACAATTCATGGTATATGGTGGATTTGCCCGGTTATGGTTACGCAGAAGTGCCTGAGAAAATCCGTCAGCAATTCATGAAAATGATTCGTGACTATATTCTGAAACGCGAGAATCTGGTGTGCCTGTTTGTATTGATAGATAGCCGGCACAAGCCGCAAAAGATAGATTTGGAATTTATGGAATGGTTGGGAGAGAATGGCGTGCCTTTTGCCATGGTTTTTACAAAAGCAGATAAATTATCGACGACTCGTTGTGGCACTTGCATTAGCGATTATCAGAAAGCCATGGCGGACGTATGGGAAACCATGCCCCCGGCATTTTTAACTTCAGCAGAGAAGCGCACCGGACGGGAAGAGTTGCTCAATTACATCGACGAATTGAACCGTACTGTAAAAATCTGATGTTTATGCCTTCTTTGACGCTATATGAATTGAATGCCCGAATCAAGAAGACGGTAAAGTCAGGCTTTCCTGAACCGATATGGATAACGGCAGAAATTGCAGAGATGCAAATGAACCGTTCGGGGCATTGCTATTTGCAATTAGCCGATAAGCGAGAAGGAAGCGATGAAGTGCTTGCAACGGCACGTGCCACTATTTGGGCTTTTACTTTCCGCACTTTGCGTCCTTATTTTGAAACGACAACCGGAAGGGCTTTTGCCAAAGGCATAAAGGTGTTGTTGAGTGTGGAGGTTGTTTTCCATGAATTGTATGGTTTTTCCTTGAACGTCAAAGATATTGACCCGACCTATACCATCGGAGATTTGGAACGGCGTAAGCAAGAGATATTGAAACGCCTGGAACAAGAGGGAGTTATTGACATGAATCGTCGGCTGGAATTTCCGCTTTTACCTAAAAATATTGCAGTAATTTCTTCTCCTACTGCTGCCGGATGGGGTGATTTCAGGAACCATCTGCAAAGCAATGCTGCCGGTTTTCATTTTCATGTTAAATTATTCCCGGCAATAATGCAGGGTGAGAAAACAGCAGAGTCTGTAATTGCAGCGTTGGAACGTATCTATGCCTACAGTGATTTGTTCGACGTTGTAGTATTGATTCGGGGAGGTGGTTCGCAGATTGATTTGGGGAGTTTTGACAATTACGACCTTGCGTTCAACTTGGCTCAATTCCCTTTGCCGGTAATTTCCGGAATCGGTCACGAACGTGATGAAACGATAGCCGACCGGGTGGCTTATTTGAGAGTGAAAACTCCTACGGCGGCAGCAACTTTTCTCATCGAATGCTTTCAGCGGCAAGAAGCGGCATTGCATGCTTTTCAAGAAGAGTTCGTCGCAGGGGTACAGGAGATGTTGCACGACCAAGCTATTCGGCAGATGAGAGCCATAACGGATTTTAAGCGTTTGGTTTCGGTATGTTTGACACGTCAAGACCATGCTTTGCAATTGGCATCCGAGCATGTCAAACATGCTTCTTCTGCTTATGTCAAAAACCGGATGGAAATATTTTCCCGTTTGAAAGTGCGGATAGAAAGCCGTATTTTGTTGGAAGCAGAGCGGCAGTACAATCATTTGGATTCTGTTTGCCGCCTCATGGGGCAGGGATGCAGAAAATGGTTTGCTGACAATAAGCAGAAATTGGAGGTTGCTGCTACAGCTGCAAAGTATGTCGATCCGCGCAATGTATTGGAAAGGGGGTACACCATTACCCGTTTTCAAGGCAGGGCTGTGAAAAAGGGGATGCTTTTGTCTCCGGGTGACCGGCTTGAAACAGAATGGGCAGAAGGCAAAATAGAAAGTATAGTTGTAAATGGAAGTACAAATCAAAACGGATAATATCATGTGTGAAGCAAAGCAATTGACTTATAAAAGCGCGATGGCTGAGATTGAAAGCATTGTAGGTAAATTGGAAAACAATCAGCTGGACATTGATGAATTGAGTGCAAAAGTAAAACGGGTTTCTGAACTGATAGCCTTTTGCAAATCCAAATTGCATGAGACGGAGGAGGAAGTAGAAAAAATATTAGCCACTATGGATAATCAATAGCAGAAGATGAAAAAGTTGCTCTTTTTTATGGGGTTGGTCTGTCTGGGCTATTTTGCTTCTGGACAACCTCACGTTGCTTTGGAGAATTTTTTGTCTACAGAGGGGTTGCAACATGCTGCGATTGGCATTTCCGTTAAACGCGTGAGTGACGGAAAGACTGTAATAGCGTATAATCCTCAAATGGCATTGACTCCGGCATCCGTGGCAAAATTGCTTCCCACATGGTTTGCTTTGCAAGAAAAAGGAGCTGCTTACCGCTACCGAACCACCCTTTATTACACCGGCAGTATCCGCGATGGCGTGCTTTATGGCAATATTGTTTTGTATGCCAACGGTGACCCGACCTTCAATTCCCGCTATTTTCCTCACAACAACACGTTCTCGCATCTCGTTGCTGCCATACAGGATGCAGGCATTCAGGAAATAGTTGGGCGTGTCATCATTACAGGAGCAGAGACGAGAGCAGATATTCCCGGTTCCTGGGTCTGGGAAGATATTTCCAATTACTACGGAGCTATGTATTTGCCTTTCAATTATCGGGATAATACCTATACATTGAAATTCCGTACCGGTGCGGCAGGAAGCCCTGCGCAGCTATTGTCCGTAACACCGGCATTGCCGGGAATCCGATTTCAAAATGAAGTAATCGCTAAAGCGGGCAACAAGGATGATGCTTGGATTTTCGGAGGACCGTATGCTTCGGTATTGCGCGTGAAGGGTACCCTCCCGGCAAACCGTCCTGCTTTTAGCATCAAAGGGGCAATGCACGAGCCTGCCAAAGCATTTGTACATGAGCTGGAAGGGATGCTGAAAAACGAGGGGGTTGCAGTCCGAAACGAAATGCTGCCAGATACGAATAGAGTCGATTTTTTGCACTTGGACTCCCCGACGCTGCAGGAAATAGTTTTTCATACCAATAAAGCCAGTGTCAATTTATTCGCAGAAGCCTTAGGTGCTTTGGTAGGGGAGGGGAACTGGCAGGATGCAGTAAAGGCGTTGCTTGCTGAGGCGGGTATAGATGATGGTGGGGTAGTTTTGCATGATGCCTGCGGGCTTTCCCCTTTGGACGCTGTGCCGGCACAGGTATTGACGGATTTGTTGGTGTACATTGGCAATCGGCAACACGAAGCCTTTCTGCTTTCTTTGCCTATCGCCGGAATAGATGGCGGTTTGGCGGGTTATTGCTATTCCTTTCCCGATTTGAAAGACAGGCTTCGGGCAAAGACCGGTTCCATGTCTGGCGTGCGTTGTTTGTCAGGCTATCTTACCTGTTTCGATGGGGAACGTTTGGCTTTTACCGTGTTAATCAATCATTACACATGCTCTGTATCCCAATTGCAAAAAGCCTTAGGCAAGTATCTATCTACCTTCCTGTGAGGCTTCTTGAAGCCCACAGATTTCGCCTAAAGAAAATTTTATGACTTTTTTAAACCCCAAAATGGGCATAGTACAATAAAAATATATACATTTGCACTGAATGTATGTACAATTATTGTTGGGTTGTAAAATTTGAATGATGTTTAGTATATTATCGGAAAATTGGCGGCTGATTTTATCGGTTTTATTGGCTCTGATTATTGGCTGGAGGTTAAGAATGCCTGTGATGAGAATGGCAATTTTGAAGAACTTCGTGGATAAACCGAACAAACGTTCTTCCCACAAAGGGGCGGTACCGAATATTGGAGGTGTCATTGTCTTTGTGGCTTTCCTGATATCTTTTGTATTATTTGCTCATTTTGATGGGGTACTGGAATTGCAATATGTACTTTTGGGAGCGATTATGATATTCCTGATTGGCATATACGATGACTTTTTGCAAATATCCCCCCGCAAGAAAGTAAAAGGTGAAATGCTTGGGGTATTGGTACTGTTGGTGGGAGGCAACTTCTATTTCGATAACTTGCATGGCTTCTTAGGCTTGGAGGTTATAAGTCCGTGGATAGGCATCCCCTTGACCTTTCTTGCGTTGGTAGGCTTAATCAATGCCATTAATTTGATTGACGGTATTGATGGGCTCTCTTCGGGAGTGGCTTTAATGGATTCCCTTTTCTTTGGTTGGTGGTTTTACCATACCGGTAATTTTGAATATGCTTTATTATGTGCCACCTTGTTTGCGGCTATCGTCCCATTCTTTATTATCAATCTCTTTGGCAAGCGTTCCAAAATGTTCATGGGTGATTCGGGGGCATTGATGGTTGGTTTTCTTTTGGGTGTGATGGCAATTAAAATGTGCCGTGAGAGTATCAACGATTTGGAGAGATTCGATTTGCATGCAGCTCCGGCGGTTGCTTTCAGTATACTTGCCATTCCGGTATTGGATACCCTTCGGCTTTTTGCATACCGTTGGATGCAAGGCAGGTCTCCGTTTGCTCCGGACAAATGCCATTTGCATCACAAATTGCTTGTCATTTACGACGGCGTACACCGGAAAGCCACATTTACCATCTTGACGTTCAACCTTGTGTTTATCCTTTTAGGCTATTTCTGCCGCAATTGTTCCAACGAAATCCTGATATTGTCGGATGTCGTTTTATTCGTCTTGATATTTTGCACAGTCAATCATCTTGCCAAACGCAAATTGGCAAAACAAGCCCAAGTTTGAGGTAAACCCAAAAATTCATGTGCGCCGGTTGTCTG
>CALUKF010000017.1 GCA_944321145.1 uncultured Odoribacter sp.
CCCTTGAGTGCCGATGGTACTGCAGAAATGTGGGAGAGTAGGTCGATGCCGAATTTAATTGGAAGGGAGTATTTTTCTGAATGAGAAATGCTCCCTTTTTTGTTATTAATATTACTTTTGTGTAGTATTAGCTATTCATCGTTATGCAACAAAAAACAGAAAAAGTTATTGCTTTATTGAAAGCTTATTTGGGTACTTTGCCTTTACGGACGGAGATGTTGCCGGCATCGGGGTCCCAACGACAATATTACCGTTTGTACACAAGCGCAGGTCCTTTCATTGGAGTGTACCATGCTGATATGTTAGAAAATCGTCTTTTTATTGATTTCTCACGACATTTTAGGGCGAAAGGTTTGCCTGTTCCTGAAATATTTGCTGTTTCGGATGATGGGCTAGTGTATCTTCAAGAAGATTTAGGAGAAGTGATGTTGTTGGATTTTGTAGGGCAGCATCGGAAGGGGAATATGTTGGACGAAACTGCCCTTTCCCTTTATAAAAAAGTATTGTTTGAATTGCTCCGTTTTCAATTTTTAGGAGGGGAAGGCTTGGATTACTCGCATTGCATTCCACGTCCGGTATTCGATAGACGCTGCATAGCATGGGACTTGAATTATTTTAAGTATTGCTTTTTGCGATTATCTGGTGTTCCCTTTTCAGAGAATGCTTTGGAAGATGATTTTGAGCATTTGTTAATACAGGCATGCAGTGTACCGGCAGATACATTTATGTTTCGTGATTTTCAGTCCCGTAATATTATGGTACGGGGGGATAAGGTATGGTTTATTGATTACCAGGGGGGAAGGAAAGGTGCATTGCACTATGATGTCGCATCCCTGCTGTATGATGCTGTGGTTGAGATTCCTGAACAGCAACGGGAGGAATTGTTGCAATATTACATTACTGAGTTGCAAAACTATCGGAAGATCTCTGCAGAGGAATTCATTGCAGACTATTATCGTTTTGTATTAATACGGCTTTTGCAAGCGATGGGAGCATTTGGGTTACGTGGGCTTTACGAGAAAAAGCAGCATTTTATAGATTCCATTGCTCCAGGTGTTCGCACTATTTGTGCCCTTTTGTCTGAACGATGTTTGGGTAAAGAGTATCCAGAATTGCAGAGTGTGTTTGCTGCTTTGGAGGAACGCTTTTGATGCTAAACTTCTTTTATTTTTTGGAAAACAGGCATAAGCGAGGCGTAAGTTTCAGAAAAAAGCCGGTCGATATCTGTTATAGGAAACCAAAAAGCACTTTCGATGTCCTCTTCTTGCTGTGGAGTTAGTGCCGAGTGAGGGGGGCAGGTCATGGCATACCAGAATGTTTCTTTTAAATGCCATTTTCCGTTACGGAAATATAAGTGCCAAGTATGGGTGAGATAATTTGTGATTTTTACTCCCTTTAATCCGCACTCTTCCTCGACCTCCCGTACAGCACATGCCTCGATACTTTCCCCTGTTTCCAAATGACCTTTGGGGAGGTCATACATTCCTAACCGTCGGATGACGGCTATATTTCCTTGTTCGAAAACCACTCCTCCTGCTGCTTTGACATAGAAAAAACAAGATTTGAAAACTTCCATCAGTTCCTCCAAATTCGGGTGATAAATGACTGCCGTAAAAGAATCGCCTCCATTCAGTCGTTCCCAAATAAACTGTTGAAGTCGGGTACTTTCTGCTGAGCGGAGACAATATTTGCCTTTTCCACACAAATTCTCATCATCGGTGAGTAAAAAACAACTCTCTTTGAAAAATACTTTATACATTTGCAGTGTTATTATAATTAGTCACACAAAAATACGCAAAAATGAATACAATTGCAGAAAAAGTGGCGTCTTATTTATTGGACATCAAAGCCATAAAGTTGGAGCCTAATCAACCATTCACTTGGGCTTCAGGTTGGAAATCACCGATTTATTGCGATAACCGGAAGACTTTGTCTTATCCAGAAGTACGTTCCTATATCAAAGAACAGTTTGTTGCTCTTATCCGTGAGAAGTATCCTCAAGTGGAAGTTATTGCAGGCGTTGCTACAGGCGCCATCGCACAAGGTGTCCTCGTAGCTCAAGAATTGGGTTTGCCGTTTATTTATGTGCGTTCCTCTGCTAAAAACCACGGGCTGGAAAATTTGATAGAAGGAGAATATCGCGCAGGGCAGAAAGTCGTTGTTATTGAGGATTTGGTTTCCACTGGCGGTTCTAGTTTGCAAGCTGTCGAAGCTTTAAGGAATGCAGGGTGTGATGTCTTGGGTATGATGGCAATATTTACCTACGGATTTCAGAAGGCAGTAGATAATTTTCAACAAGCTCATTGCGAATTGACAACCCTAAGCGATTATAATGCCATGATAGAGCTTGCCCTGAAAATCGGTTATGTCAAGCCCGAGCACATAGAGAAACTTAGAGAATGGCGGCTCAGTCCTGAAACGTATAAATAAACCAATTATGTCGACAGTCAAAGTTGCAAGTGCTGTTTATAAAATAGACTCTCCGATACAGGACGTTTACTTTTTGCTTTCCGATTTTAACCGCTTGGGGCGTCTCTTTGATATGGCAAAAAGCATGGGAATGGGCAATCATCCGGATGTTGTCAAGATTTCTGAAAAACTGGAAAGTATAGGTTTCTCCGAAGATGCTTGGCACCTGAGAGTAAAAGATGTAGGGGATATGTCCATCGAAATTGAGGAGCGTGAAGAACCCAAGTTGATTAAATTTGGTACTGCAGGGGCTGCTCCATTTAAATTCAATATTTGGATTCAGCTTTTGGAAAATGCTCCCTACGATACTCGGACAAAAGTCACTTTTCAAGGTGAGTTGAACGTGTTGGCACGAATGTTTTTGAAAGGGAAATTGGAAAAAGGGATAGAACAATTGGCAAATGGGCTGACAAAAATCCCTTATAGCCTTTTGCGAAGAATGAATTCTTGACATAGGAGAGAGTTGCAGTCTTTTTATCTCAAAATAAACTCAGAGTAGGTTTAGGAATTTTTGATTTCCTGAACTTACTCTGAGTTTTTCATGGAAAGGGAGATTAAAAGCTATCCGGCTGCAATTTGTACTTAAGTACAAGCGGCTTCCGGAAGGCTGTTTCGTTTATGCGCGCAATTTCTGTGCTTGCACGTGGCTGAGCTTCTGCTCGGCATAAGCCTTATCGATGATAATTTCTTCGCATGTCTGCGAAGGAACTTCAAACATGAGGTCGGTCATGATGGCTTCGCATATAGAGCGTAAGCCGCGAGCACCTAATTTGAATTCGATGGCTTTGTCGACAATATATTCATATACATCCTCGTTGAATTTTAGAGTGATGTTATCTAATGCGAATAACTTGATATATTGTCGAATAATGGCATTTTTAGGTTCTGTCAGAATGTTGCGCAAGGCTTGTCGGTCGAGGGGTTCAAGATAAGTTAGCACCGGCAAACGACCGATGATTTCTGGAATCAGTCCGAAAGACTTCAAGTCTTGGGGTGCAATGTATTGCAGGAAATTCTCTCGGTCGATTTTTTCACTTGCTTGGCTGGCGTTGAAACCGACTACCATGGAATTCATGCGTGCTGCAATTTTCTTCTCTATTCCGTCGAAAGCTCCTCCGCAGATGAAGAGTATGTTTTTCGTGTTTACCGGTATCATCTTTTGGTCGGGATGTTTCCGTCCACCTTGTGGTGGTACATTGACGATAGAACCTTCCAACAATTTCAGCAACCCTTGTTGTACGCCTTCGCCACTGACGTCCCGTGTAATAGATGGATTATCGCCTTTGCGTGCGATTTTGTCCAGTTCGTCAATGAAGACAATTCCTTTCTCGGCTGCTTCTACATCATAGTCAGCTGCTTGCAGTAGTCGGGTGAGGATGGATTCAATATCTTCGCCGACATAGCCGGCTTCTGTGAGTACTGTTGCATCCACGATGGTGAAGGGCACATGCAGCATTTTGGCAATGGTGCGCGCTAGCAGTGTTTTGCCCGTACCTGTGCGTCCAACCATGATGATGTTCGATTTCTCAATCTCCACGTCGTCTTTGTCTCCAGCATGCAGAAGTCTCTTGTAATGATTGTAAACAGCTACAGCGAGATGCTTTTTGGCTTCGTCCTGTCCGATGACATATTGGTCTAAAAAGGCTTTGATTTCCAGTGGTTTTTTAACTTCGATGCGTTCTAAGTTCAAGTTTGATTTACCCCGCATCTCTTCTTGTACAATCTCATATGCCTGCGTGGCACAGTCATCGCAAATGAAGCCATCTGCACCGGCAATCAGCAGGTTGACCTCATTTCGGGTACGACCGCAGAATGAACATTTATCTTGCATTGCCTGTTGTTTTTTTATCTCTGATTAAAATGGAGTCTATCATGCCATATTCTTTGGCTTCTTCGGCAGTCATCCAGTAATCTCGGTCAGAATCTTTTTCGACTTTTTTGTATGGCTGTCCGGAATGTTCTGAGATAATGGAGTAAAGTTCCTTCTTTAGTTTCTGCACTTCCCGTGAAGTAATTTCAATGTCTGAAGCCTGTCCTTGTACTCCACTCATGGGCTGATGAATCATGATGCGGGAATGTTTTAGTGCAGAGCGTTTCCCTGCCGTGCCTGCACACATCAGCACGGCTGCCATTGAAGCTGCAAGCCCTGTACAGATAGTAGCGACATCGCAATTGATGAATTGCATGGTGTCGTATATTCCCAGACCGGCATAGATGGAGCCTCCTGGGCTGTTGAAATAGAGCTGGATATCACGACCGGGGTCTGCTGTTTCCAGAAATAGCAACTGTGCCATGATGATATTGGCAACATCGTCATCAATAGGCACACCGAGAAAGATGATACGGTCCATCATTAATCGGGAAAATACGTCCATTGTTGCAATGTTTAATTGCCGTTCTTCAATGATATTTGGCGTAATGTAACTATTCGTTGCCGCCTGATAACGATGCAGGTTCAGGCTGCTGATGCCTCTATTATGCAGGGCATATTGTTGAAATTCATCCTTTTGATTCATAATATTTCCTATTCATTTCAAGGGGACTAAATTACATAAAAAATACTGATTGGACAATGGTGGTTTGATTTTTGCTGGTGAAGATTTTGAAAATAGTTTGTAGGGATGGTTTTTTCTGCGCCGAAAAGAATTTTCGATATTTGTTTTTGATTGATTGATTTTTGAGTTATCTTTGCGCCTCAAATTGTGATGAATTAAAAATATGTTGAACGCATTAATAGTCAATATTCTTGGAAAGGAGGGTTGTCCGTTAGGCTGAAAAGAAGTTTTTTTATGACGAGAAACGGGAAAAAGAATGAGATTTTCGTCTGCCCAAGCTGCCGGGGTGAAGGCAGGAAAGGGTGGGCAATTAATGCGTATTTATGTTGAATTGAAATTTTAAATTAGAAATTATGCTTATAGTACCTTTAAAAGAAGGCGAAAACATAGAGAGAGCCTTGAAAAAATTTAAAAGAAAATTTGAGAAAACCGGTGTAGTTAAAGAACTTAGGGATCGCCAAGCGTTTACGAAACCTTCGGTGCGTAACCGTGCACAACGGATTAAGGCGATTTATAAACAGAGTTTGCAGCAAGCAGAGGAATAATTTTTTCCTTGAAATGCTTGTTTTTCTCGAAAGAAAGCCTTACATTGGGTTCGTTTTTGAAGAGAGCGTATGGAAACGGACGAATTCTTAGCTTATTTGAGTAATGTCAAGCGGTATTCGCAGCACACTATTACGGCTTATGCAGAGGATTTGTGCCAGTTTATTGAGTTCTGTGAAAAGGTTGAGAATGTAAGTGAGTGGACTGAGGTCACGCCTTTGGTGGTGAGGCATTTTGAGATGGAGTTAATGGCGGGGCGCTTGAACCGTCGGAAGAGGCAAGGGCGAGGACGTCCGAAGGCTCTGAATGCAAGGAGCGTGCAACGTAAGTTGTGTGCTTTGCGTTCGCTATTCCGTTATTTAATACATGAGGGAGTGGTGGAGCATAGCCCGATGGAGGGTGTGGCGCCATTGAAATTTGCAAAAAAGTTGCCGGTTTTTGTTCCGGACTACCGCATGGATACTTTGCTTGATAAGAAGAAGCGGGAGCAGGACTTCTCGGGATATCGGGATTATATGTTTTTGCTGACGGCTTATTGCGCAGGGATGCGTGTGGGGGAATTAGAGGCGTTGAAGCTGGAAGATGTGGATTTCGCAGGAGGCGTGGTGCGGGTGACCGGCAAAGGAAACAAGGAACGGCTTGTGCCGATGATAGAGGAGTTGAGTGATGCGGCGGCAATTTATTTGCAGCGGCGAAAGGCTGTTTTGGTAGAAAAAGGAATTAGCCATTCTTTTTTCTTCATTACGGATGCAGGACGCCCGGCAAGTGCGCAGTATATTTATAGGCATGTGCGTGCTTGTTTGTCGAACGTGGAGGCGTTAGCAAAACGGAGCCCTCATGTGTTGCGGCATTCTTTTGCGACGGCTTTGTTGAATGGCGGTGCGGAGTTGGAGGCGATACGTTTGTTGTTAGGACATTCCAGTTTGGCGGCGACTCAGGTCTATACTCATAATTCTTTTGAGAGAATGAAACAAGTTTATAACCAAGCTCATCCACGAGCTAAAAAGTTTAGAGTTATGGAAGTTAAAATTAATGCAGTCGGTTTTTCTGCAAGTTCGCAGTTGGAAGAATTTATCCAAAAGAAAATCGGTAAGTTGGATAAATATTACGATGGTATCGTCAGTATCGAAGTGGCGCTGAAATTAGAGAAAGATGACAATCTGGAGAATAAGGTAGTAGAGGTGACTGTTGGAGTGAAAGGACAGGATGTCTTTGCTAGCAAGAAGGCGCGAAAGTTCGAGGATGCTGTTGATGAATTGTACGATGTCGTAAAGCGTCAATTGGTAAAAGTGAAAGAGAAAGAGCGCGAAGGTTGATGCTTTGAAAAGACAAATTTGCCAGGGCGGGCAAGAAAAACTTTTCTAAAGTTTGTGGGATAAAATTTTGTATCACAAATTTTTTTGGTTACATTTGCACGCTCAAAAGAGGGGATTTGTGGAGGCTTGTTTTGTTAAGTGATTGCAAATCTGTCTGTTTTTGAATGATAATGAAGTTTATGAGATAAGTTGTTTAATAATAAAAATGTTTTAAGTCATGGCTAAAGAAAAGTTTGACAGGTCTAAACCACACGTAAATATCGGTACTATTGGTCACGTTGACCACGGTAAAACGACTTTGACGGCTGCTATTACGACTGTATTGGCAAAGAAAGGGCTTTCTGAACAGCGTTCTTTTGATTCAATTGATAATGCGCCGGAAGAAAAGGAAAGAGGTATTACAATTAACACGGCTCACGTAGAGTATCAAACGGCTAATCGCCACTATGCTCACGTTGACTGTCCGGGACACGCTGACTATGTAAAGAACATGGTAACTGGTGCAGCCCAGATGGACGGTGCAATTTTGGTTGTTGCAGCTACTGATGGTCCGATGCCTCAGACCCGTGAACACATTTTGTTGGCTCGTCAAGTAAATGTTCCGAAGATTGTTGTTTTCTTGAACAAAGTGGACATGGTTGATGATCCTGAAATGTTGGAATTGGTTGAGATGGAAGTACGTGAGTTGTTGAACTTCTATCAATATGACGGTGACAATACTCCGATTATCTTGGGTTCTGCATTGGGCGCATTGAATGGTGAGCCGAAATGGGAAGAGAAAGTTATGGAGTTGATGGATGCTGTGGATACTTGGATTCCGCTGCCTCCGCGTGACAATGAAAAACCGTTCTTGATGCCGGTTGAGGACGTATTCTCAATTACTGGTCGTGGTACTGTTGCAACGGGACGTATCGAGACAGGCGTTGTTCATGTAGGTGATGAATTGGAAATTATCGGTTTGGGTGCAGATGGTAAAAAGACTGTTTGTACAGGTGTAGAAATGTTCCGCAAATTGTTGGATGAAGGTGAAGCCGGTGATAACGTAGGTTTGTTGCTGCGTGGTATCGACAAGAACGAAGTACGTCGTGGTATGGTTCTTGCAAAACCGGGTTCAGTGAAGCCGCATAAGAGATTCAAAGCAGAGGTTTATATCCTGAAGAAAGAGGAAGGTGGTCGTCACACTCCGTTCCACAACCACTACCGTCCGCAGTTCTATTTGCGTACAATGGACGTAACGGGTGAAATTACTCTGCCGGAAGGAACTGAGATGGTAATGCCGGGTGATAACGTAACAATCACTGTAGAGTTATTGACGCCGGTGGCTTGTTCTTTGGGCTTGCGTTTTGCAATCCGTGAGGGCGGTCGTACGGTAGGTGCCGGTCAGATTACTGAAATTTTGGAATAATACGATAGGTTGGCATGCAAATGCCAACCTCTTTACACGGGTGTAGCTCAGTTGGTAGAGCACTGGTCTCCAAAACCAGGTGTCGGGAGTTCGAGTCTCTCCTCCCGTGCTTAAATTTGGAAATATAAATTTTAAGTTGTACCTTTGCGTCCAATTTGAAATAAATCTGCATTAAAAATGAAAGTAAAAGCTTATTTCGCAGACGTTTATAATGAATTAGTTCATAAAGTCTCCTGGCCTTCATGGTCTGAACTCCAGAGCAGTGCTACAATTGTAATGATTGCTTCCGTCATTATAGCTATTGGTGTGCTGGTTATGGATTTTTCGTTCAGAAATATCATGGAGTTTATATATAGTATGTTGTAATTAATTCGCAAGTTCATGGCTGAGGTAAAGAAAAAATGGTATGTGCTCCGTGTGGTTGGCGGAAAGGAGAAAAAGGTGAAGGAGTACATCGAAAGTGAAGTTGCAAGCTTGGGGTTGCAGGATTACGTTTCGCAGGTTTTGATACCTGTTGAGAAAGTCTATCAAATTCGTAATGGGAAGAAAATAGCGAAAGAACGTAATTTTTTTCCAGGTTATGTGATGGTAGAGGCTGCATTAGTCGGTGAAATCCCCCACATGCTTCGTGATGTTACGAACGTGATGGGCTTCCTGGGGGAGACGAAAGGCGGCGAGCCGGTACCGATGCGTCAGGCTGAGGTCAATCGGATTCTCGGCAAGGTAGATGAGCAAGCGGAACAGCCAGAGGAGGTCAACATACCTTATGTCGTTGGCGAGTCCGTAAAAGTTACAGACGGTCCGTTCAATGGCTTTTCCGGTGTGATAGAGGAGGTGAATAACGACAAGAAGCGTGTGAAAGTAATAGTCAAGGTTTTTGGTCGCCAGACGCCCCTCGAATTAAATTTCATGCAGGTAGAAAAAGATAATTAATTTTATTGGATTGAAAAATGGCAAAAGAAGTTGAAGCTCTTATTAAGCTACAGATTAAAGCTGGCGCCGCTAATCCTTCGCCTCCAGTAGGTCCGGCATTGGGTTCTAAAGGAGTCAATATTATGGACTTCTGTAAACAGTTTAATGCGCGGACTCAAGATCAGGCAGGAAAGATTATTCCGGTAATTATTCAGGTTTACGGTGATAAATCATTTGATTTTATTACCAAACAGCCGCCTGTTGCTGTCCAGCTTTTGGAAGCTGCAAAGATTAAGTCAGGTTCAGCACAGCCTAACCGCAAGAAAGTAGCTTCTTTATCTTGGGATAAGGTGAAGGAAATTGCGGCAGGGAAGATGAGTGACTTGAATGCTTTTGAAATTGAGAAAGCAATGAGCATGGTGGCTGGAACTGCCAGAAGTATGGGGATTACCATTGATGGTGAGAAACCTTTTTAATGAATTTGTAATACTTCAAACGTAATGAGTAAACTGACAAAAAATAAGAAGTTAGCTTTAGCAAAGATTGAAAATGGTAAAGCTTATACCATTGACGAAGCTGCTCAGCTGGTGAAAGAAATTACTTTTACCAAGTTTGATGCGTCAGTTGACATAGACGTTCGTCTGGGAGTAGACCCACGTAAAGCCAATCAGATGGTGCGTGGCGTTGTAACTTTGCCCCACGGAACCGGTAAAGAGATTAGAGTGTTAGTACTTTGTACGCCTGACAAGGCAGAAGAGGCTAAGGCTGCCGGTGCTGATTATGTTGGTTTGGAGGAGTATATTGAGAAGTTGAAGTCAGGTTGGACTGATATTGACATCATTATTACGATGCCTGCCATTATGGGTAAGATTGGTGCTTTAGGACGAATTCTAGGTCCGCGTGGATTGATGCCTAACCCGAAGAGCGGTACGGTAACCATGGAAATTGGTAAGGCTGTTCAAGAGGTTAAACAAGGGAAGATTGATTTTAAAGTTGACAAATTTGGTATAGTGCACACTTCTATCGGTAAGGTTAACTTTGATGCAGTGAAAATCAAGGATAATGCGCGTGAGTTCATGGCGACTATCCAAAAATTGAAACCTGCTTCAGCAAAGGGTACTTATGTGAAGAGTGTATATCTGTCAAGTACAATGAGTCCCGGCATTAAATTGGATGTTAAGTCGTTGCTTGATTAGTTATTAACTTTAAAAGGACCTTTGTAGCATGAAAAGGGAAGAAAAACAAGTAATCATAGACAATTTGACTGAACAGATAAGGAGCCACAAGCATCTTTATATCAGTGATATTTCTGAATTGGATGCAGCTGCCACACAGGAATTGCGCAAGGCTTGTTTCGAAGCAAATATCAAATTGATACAAGTGAAGAATACGTTGCTTCGTGTCGCTTTGGAGAATTTGGATACGGACTATAAAGAACTTTATGGGACGTTGAAAGGTTCAAGCGCAGTGATGTTGGCAGAGACTGGCAATGCTCCTGCGAAATTAATTAAAGAATTTCGTAAGAGCCATGATAAGCCGGTGTTGAAGGCTGCTTACGTGGAAGAATGTGCCTATGTAGGAGAAAATCAATTGGATGCTCTTGTTAGCATTAAATCTAAAGAGGAATTGCTTGGAGATATTGTACTTTTGTTGCAATCGCCGATGCAAAAACTTATTTCTGCCCTGGAATCAGGGAAAAACACTATCGGAGGAGTTCTTAAGACTTTGGAAGATAGAGCATAATTATATTTTATTGAATAAGAACATTTTAAATATTTATCAAAATGGCAGATTTGAAAAAACTTGCAGAAGAATTAGTAAACCTGACTGTAAAGGAAGTAAAAGAGTTAGCTGATATCCTGAAAGAGGAGTATGGTATAGAACCCGCTGCTGCTGCAGCTGTAGTTGCTGCTCCTGCAGCCGGTGGTGCTGCAGAGGCTGCTGCGCAGACTGAATTTGATGTTATCCTGAAATCAGGAGGTCAATCAAAATTGGCTGTTGTGAAGTTAGTGAAAGAATTGACCGGTCTGGGCTTGAAGGAAGCTAAGGAATTAGTTGACAAAGCACCGGCTCCTGTAAAAGAGAAAGTTTCTAAAGAGGAAGCTGAACAATTGAAAGCTCAATTGGAAGAGGCAGGGGCTGAAGTTGAACTTAAATAAGTCACTGCCCTTTATGGGTACAAGGTTTAGAGTCATCATTGACTCTAAACCATTTTGTTGTTATTATTGTTTAGGTTCCAAAAAAGTAATAGATGTCTTCAAATACTTCAAATAAAAGAATAAGTTTTGCCTCCACGAAAAATCAGTTGGAATATCCTGATTTTCTTGAAGTGCAATTAAAGTCTTTCAAGGACTTTTTTCAATTGGGTACCACTCCTGAGAACAGAAAAAATGAAGGTCTGTATACTGTTTTCCGGGAGAATTTCCCAATCACCGATACTCGGAACAATTTCGTTCTGGAGTTCTTGGACTATTTTATAGATCCTCCCCGCTATACGATAGATGAATGTTTAGAGCAGGGATTGACTTATGGAGCGCCATTGAAAGCCAAATTAAAATTGTATTGTACAGATCCAGAACATGAGGATTTTGACACGGTGATTGAAGATGTGTACTTAGGGAATGTTCCTTATATGACACCTAAGGGTACTTTTGTAATCAATGGGGCTGAACGTGTAATTGTTTCTCAGCTTCACCGTTCCCCTGGTGTTTTTTTCGGACAAAGTGTACACGCGAATGGTACTAAACTTTATTCTGCCAGAATTATCCCATTCAAAGGTTCGTGGATAGAGTTTGCGACGGACATAAACAATGTAATGTACGCATATATCGATCGTAAGAAGAAATTGCCTGTAACGACATTATTACGTGCGATTGGTTTTGAAACCGATAAGGATATATTGCAGATATTTGACTTGGCAGATGAAGTAAATGTTTCTAAATCCGGATTGAAAAAAGTCGTTGGCAGACGTTTGGCTGCACGTGTTTTGAAGACTTGGATCGAGGACTTTGTGGATGAGGATACAGGTGAGGTTGTGTCCATTGAGCGTAATGAAATCATTGTTGACCGTGAGACAGTGTTAGACAATGAGCATATTGATGCAATTGTCGAGTCGGGGGCAAAGACGATTTTGTTACATAAAGAAAAACAGAACTTGGCGGATTATGCCATTATCTATAACACTTTGCAGAAAGACCCCTGTAACTCTGAAAAGGAGGCTGTTATGCATATTTACAGGCAACTGCGTAGTTCGGAGCCGCCTGATGAGGCTACTGCCCGTGATGTGATTGACAAGTTGTTCTTTTCGGACAAACGGTATGATTTGGGAGATGTAGGGCGTTATAAGTTAAATAAAAAATTAGGTTTGACTACAGACCCGTCTGTGCGCGTTTTGACGAAAGAGGATATGATTGAAATTATCAAGTATCTGATTAAGTTATTAAATGCACGCACCGATGTGGATGATATTGACCACTTAAGTAATCGTCGGGTACGGACTGTAGGTGAACAATTATATAATCAATTCGGGGTGGGATTGGCTCGTATGGCACGTACGATTCGTGAGCGTATGAATGTGCGTGATAATGAAGTTTTCACACCTGTCGATTTGATTAATTCCAAAATATTATCTTCTGTGATTAATTCTTTCTTCGGAACGAATGCTTTATCACAGTTTATGGATCAGACAAATCCTTTGGCAGAAATTACCCATAAGCGCCGTATGTCAGCTTTGGGACCCGGAGGTTTGTCGCGTGACCGTGCAGGTTTTGAAGTGCGTGACGTGCATTATACGCACTATGGGCGCTTGTGTCCGATTGAAACCCCTGAAGGTCCTAACATTGGTTTGATATCTTCTCTTTGTGTTTATGCAAAGATAAATGATTTAGGCTTTATAGAGACTCCCTACCGTAAGGTAGAACAGGGTGTTGTCGACTTGTCTCCGGAAGGCGTGAAATATTTGTCTGCAGAGGAAGAGGAAGGATTGGTTATCGCTCAAGCCAATGCACAAATAAGTGATGACGGTCATTTTGTAAATAAACGGGCAAAAGCTCGTAAGGACGGCGACTTCCCTGTTGTTGAGGTTGAGGAAGTTGACCTGATGGATGTTGCTCCGAATCAGATTGCTTCTATTGCAGCTTCATTAATTCCGTTCTTGGAACATGATGATGCGAACCGTGCATTGATGGGTTCTAACATGATGCGCCAGGCTGTGCCCATCATTCAGCCTCAAGCTCCGATTGTAGGAACAGGTCTGGAGCGTCCTTTGATTCGTGATTCTCGGACGCAGATTGTTGCAGAAGGAGCAGGCACGATTGATTTCGTAGACGGACGTCGTATCGTGGTGAAATATGATTTGACTGACGAGGAACGTTTTGTTAGCTTTGACGGCGATACGAAAGAATACATATTGCCAAAATATAAACGGACAAACCAAAGTACGACAATGACTTTGCGCCCAATTGTCCGCAAGGGAGAACGCGTGGAGAAAGGGCAGATTTTGACGGAAGGTTATTCATCCGAAGGTGGAGAATTGGCATTGGGACGCAATTTGAAGGTTGCTTATATGCCTTGGAAAGGCTATAACTATGAGGATGCTATCGTGATTTCAGAGAATATCGTCCGCAATGATGTATTTACTTCAGTGCATGTAGACGAATATTCATTGGAAGTGCGCGAGACTAAACGTGGTTTGGAAGAGTTGACTGCCGATATCCCTAACGTAAGCGAAGATGCCACAAAGGATTTGGATGAGAACGGTATCATCCGTATCGGAGCTCGCGTGAAGCCTGGCGATATTTTGATTGGTAAAATTACTCCGAAAGGGGAGTCAGATCCTAGCCCGGAAGAAAAATTGCTGCGTGCAATTTTCGGTGATAAGGCTGGAGATGTGAAAGATGCCTCTTTAAAGGCTTCTCCTTCTTTGAGCGGAGTCATTATTGATAAGAAATTGTTCCAGCGTATTATTGGCGACCGGAAAACAAGGGCTGCTGGCAAGACCATTCTTGCTGAGATTGACGAGCAGTTTGAACGTAAAGTTGGCGATTTGACGAATTTGCTTATTGATAAGCTCTTTGAGTTGACCAATGGCAAGACCTCCCAGGGTGTGAAGAATTATTTGAACGAGGATATCATTCCCAAAGGCGTCAAATTTACACTGAAGACTTTGCAAAACCTGAATTATTTGGAAATCAATCCGAATAAGTGGACGACAGACAAGCAGAAAAACGATATGATACGCGAATTGCTTCACAACTTTGTAATTAAATACAAAGAAATCGAGGGGCAAATGAAGCGTAGAAAATACAATGCGACTGTCGGTGATGAACTGCCTTCCGGCATTATAAAAATGGCGAAAGTTTATGTGGCTAAAAAGCGTAAATTGCAGATTGGCGACAAGATGGCAGGACGTCACGGTAATAAGGGTATTGTGTCTCGTGTGGTAAGAGTGGAAGATATGCCTTTCTTGCCGGACGGTACGCCAGTGGATATTTGCTTGAATCCGTTGGGTGTGCCTTCCCGTATGAACTTGGGACAGATTTTTGAGGCTGTCTTGGGATGGGCAGGCAAAGAGTTGGGGCTGAAATTTGCAACTCCTATTTTTGATGGTGCAAGTTTGGATGATATTAATGAATATACGGATAAGGCAGGTGTGCCACGTTATGGTACAACTTATCTGTATGACGGTGGTACAGGCGAGCGTTTCGACCAGCCGGCAACAGTAGGTGTGACTTATTTCTTGAAATTGGGTCACATGGTTGATGATAAGATGCATGCCCGCTCCATTGGTCCGTATTCATTGATTACGCAACAGCCATTGGGTGGTAAGGCTCAATTTGGTGGTCAGCGTTTTGGTGAAATGGAGGTTTGGGCTCTGGAAGCATTTGGAGCTGCCCACATTTTGCAAGAAATTCTGACAGTGAAATCTGACGATGTGCAAGGACGTACCAAGACTTACGAGCACATCGTGAAGGGCGAACCGATGCCAACTCCGGGGCTCCCCGAATCATTCAACGTTTTGTTGCATGAATTACGTGGATTGGGATTGAGCGTCAATTTGATATAAATATTTTAAAGAGTCGGATGCCTTGAAATAATCGGGCATCTGACACTTATTTTTTCAACTTTCGATTTATAACGAAGTTAATATGGCTTTTAGAAAAGATAGTAATACCAACAAGCCCAAGAGCTTTACAAAGATTTCAATCGCTTTGGCATCGCCGGAGGAAATCTTAGAGCACTCCAGTGGTCAGGTGCTGAAACCGGAGACCATCAATTACCGCACGTATAAACCGGAACGGGACGGATTGTTTTGCGAGAGGATTTTTTTTTTTTTTAAGGATTATGAGTGCCATTGCGGTAAATACAAGAGGATACGTTACAAAGGGATTGTTTGCGACCGTTGTGGTGTGGAAGTGACAGAAAAGAAAGTCCGCCGTGAACGTATGGGGCATATCCAATTGGTGGTGCCTGTTGCTCATATTTGGTATTTTAAATCCTTGCCGAACAAAATAGGTTATTTGTTAGGCTTGCCTTCCAAGAAACTGGATGCAGTCATTTATTACGAGCGCTATATTGTCGTTCAGCCCGGTCTGATTGCTGAAAAGGGGATTGCGAAAATGGATTTGTTGACGGAGGAGGAGTATCTCGACATCCTTGATGCACTGCCTGCGGACAACCAACATTTGGAGGACGATGACCCCAATAAATTCATTGCAAAGATGGGGGCTGAAGCCATTCAAATGCTTTTGGAGCGTTTGGATTTGGACGATTTGTCTTACGAATTGCGTCACAAAGCAAACACTGAAACTTCCCAACAGCGCAAGAATGAGGCGTTGAAGCGTTTGCAGGTGGTGGAAGCTTTCCGTGAGAGCCGGGAGGTCAATAAACCGGAATGGATGATTGTGAAGGTTTTGGCAGTAATCCCGCCGGAATTGCGTCCGTTGGTTCCTTTGGATGGAGGTCGTTTTGCAACTTCTGACTTGAATGATTTGTACCGTCGGGTGATTATTCGCAATAACCGTTTGAAACGCTTGATTGAAATCAAGGCGCCGGATGTGATATTGCGCAACGAAAAGCGTATGTTGCAGGAATCGGTAGATTCACTGTTTGATAATTCCCGGAAATCCAATGCGGTTAAAATTGAAAACAACCGTCCGCTGAAATCTTTGTCTGATAGTTTGAAAGGCAAGCAGGGACGTTTCCGTCAGAATTTGTTAGGTAAACGTGTGGACTATTCTGCCCGTTCAGTAATTGTGGTAGGTCCGGACTTGAAAATGCACGAATGCGGTTTGCCGAAAGACATGGCGGCTGAATTGTATATGCCGTTCATTATCCGTAAATTGATAGAGCGCGGTATCGTCAAGACTGTGAAGAGTGCCAAGAAGATTGTAGACCGTCGTGACCCTGTGGTATGGGATATCTTGGAGAATGTATTGAAAGGTCATCCGGTTTTATTGAACCGTGCCCCGACGCTTCACCGTTTGGGTATCCAGGCATTCCAGCCGAAATTGATTGAAGGTAAGGCGATCCGTTTGCATCCGTTGGCTTGTACCGGTTTTAATGCCGACTTCGATGGTGACCAGATGGCTGTGCACTTGCCTTTGGGGAATGAAGCAATATTGGAAGCACAGATATTGATGCTTTGCGCCCATAACATTTTGAATCCTGCCAACGGGGCGCCGATTACCGTGCCTTCACAAGATATGGTGTTAGGGTTGTATTATATCACTAAGCCGCGGAAAGGCGCGAAAGGCGAAGGCTTGAAATTCTATTCGCCGGAGGAGGTTATCATAGCCCTGAATGAAAAGGCTGTAGATTTGCATGCCCAGATTCAGGTTAAGATAAAGGATGTTAACGAAGAGGGAAAAGAATATGTCCACATGATAGATACAACTGTCGGGCGTATCATCTTGAACCAATATACACCCAAGAACTTCCCTTATATCAATGAATTGATTACCAAGAAGTCTTTGCGTGACATCATCAGCGACGTATTCAAGCGTTGCGGAGTGGATGTGACTGCAAAATTCTTGGACGACATCAAGGACTTGGGCTACCAGAAAGCATTTGAAGGAGGGCTTTCTTTCAACTTGGAAGATGTCATTGTTCCGGCTGAGAAGGAGGCGCTTTTGCAAGAAGGATACGACCAGGTAGAGGAAGTGATGGCGAACTACAACATGGGCTTCATTACAAACAATGAACGCTACAACCAGATTATCGACATCTGGACGCATGTGAACGCCAAACTGACCAATACTTTGATGAAGCAGTTGGCAGAAGATGCCCAAGGCTTTAATTCCATCTACATGATGTTGGATTCCGGAGCCCGTGGTTCCCGTGAGCAAATCCGTCAGTTGGGCGGTATGCGTGGCTTGATGGCAAAACCTCAAAAATCAGGTGCTACCGGAGGTCAGATTATCGAAAACCCGATTTTGGCAAACTTCAAAGAAGGCTTGTCCGTATTGGAGTACTTTATCTCTACCCACGGTGCTCGTAAAGGTTTGGCAGATACGGCGTTGAAGACGGCAGATGCCGGTTACTTGACCCGCCGTCTGGTAGACGTTGCCAATGACATCACGATTACCGAGGAAGATTGCGGCACATTGAGAGGCGTGACCATCTCTGCAATTAAGAATAACGAAGAAGTGGTAGCTTCTCTCTATGAGCGTATATTAGGGCGGGTATCTGTGCATGACATCTACCATCCGCACACCAACGAGTTGCTCGTGAAGTCCGGCGAAGAGATTACAGAGACCATTGCTGAAGCCATTGAGAAGTCGCCCATTGAGCGGGTAGAGGTTCGCTCTGTCCTGACTTGTGAGGCGAAGAAAGGTGTTTGTGCAAAATGTTATGGTCGCAACTTGGCTACCGGCAAGATTGTACAATTGGGTGAAGCGGTTGGCACAATTGCCGCACAATCCATTGGTGAGCCGGGTACTCAGTTGACTTTGCGTACCTTCCACGTGGGTGGTACCGCAGGAAATATCTCTACGGAGAACTCCTTGAAGTCAAAATACGACGGTTACGTGGAATTTGAAGAATTGCGTTCCGTGGAGCACGTACAGGACAACGGGCAGAAATGCGACGTAGTTGTCGGGCGTTTGACCGAGTTGCGCATCATTGACAAAAATACAAATATTGCCCTTATTTCCCACAATATCCCCTACGGTGCGAAATTGTTTGTGAAAGACGGGCAAGAAGTCAAAAAGAATGACTTGCTTTGCGAGTGGGATCCTTTCAATGCGGTTATCATCACGGAGTACAGCGGTCGCATCGGTACTGAAAATTTGATTGAAGGCGAGACCTACAAAGAGGAATCCGATGAAACGACGGGCTTCCGTGAAAAAGTCATTACCGAATTCCGTGACAAGACCAAAGCGCCGGCATTAACCATCGTGAATGATAAAGGCGAAGTCGTAAAAAGCTATAACTTGCCTGTGGGCGCCCACATCGTTGTTAAAGAAGGTGACCAGGTTACTGCCGGAAGCATCATTGTTAAGATACCGAGGGCGGTTGGTAAAGCCGGGGATATCACAGGTGGTCTGCCGCGTGTAACTGAATTGTTCGAAGCTCGCAACCCGTCCAACCCTGCTGTCGTTTCAGAAATTGACGGTGAAGTGACTTATGGCAAAATCAAACGCGGTAACCGTGAAATCATTGTTACTTCCAAGGCCGGCGAGGTGAAGAAATATTTGGTTTCTTTGACCAAGCAGATTTTGGTACAGGAGAACGACTATGTCCGTGCCGGGACGCCGCTTTCTGACGGTGCTATCACGCCGACTGATATCTTGAATATCCAGGGTCCGATTGCCGTTCAGGAATACATTGTGAACGAAGTGCAGGACGTTTACCGCATGCAGGGTGTGAAAATCAATGATAAACACTTTGAAATCATTGTACACCAGATGATGCGCAAAGTGTTGATTCAAGACTCCGGCGATACCCGTTTCTTGGAAAGCCAGATTGTGGACAAGAACGAGTTCATGGAAGAGAACGACGAGATATACGGCAAGAAAGTCGTAGTGGATCCGGGCGATTCCGACCGTGTGAAACCGGGACAGATTATTTCTGTACGTGCATTGCGTGACATCAATTCCCAGTTGAAACGCAGGGACTTGCGCGTGGTTGAGGCTCGCGATGCGGTGCCTGCGACTTCCGCTCAGGTATTGCAGGGTATCACGCGTGCGGCATTGCAGACTTCCAGTTTCATTTCTGCCGCATCATTCCAGGAAACGACCAAGGTGTTGAACGAGGCTGCCATTTACGGCAAAGTCGATCCGCTCGAAGGGTTGAAAGAGAACGTGATATGCGGACACTTGATTCCTGTGGGTACCGGTATGAAGGAATTCAGGGGATTGGTCGTTGGTTCAAAAGAGGATATGGAAAAAATGCAGAAAGCTGCCAATTGATTTGCCGGTCAGATGCAATATGGATAGAAAAAAAATAGACGCCCGCAAGGGCGTCTGTTTTTTTATGCCTTATCCTTTAAGCAGGATTTTCCGCCAAGATTTTGTCGAAAAATGCAGAATAATTGTCGATGTAATCTTCCGGAGTGGTATATTCCGTCACCGGCTTCCCGCTTTCTGCAGCGTATTCTTTCAGTGCGGGGTCTACATCCTTGCTGTTAAAAATGATGCCGTCCGAATAATCGAATGCCAGTTTGTTGACATTTGTGTGCGTCGGTTCTTGCACCACTTGGATATCCTCCAGGCGGATGTTTTCACTCAGCAGCTTTTCCGGAAAATGCTTGTCCAAGCACCCTTGGAATTGGTCATTATAAGACGAGAACACCACTTTCGTATGGGCGAACATGGGGTCATCGTTGTATTCCTTCTTCAGGTACAACGGCACCAGCGACGTAATCCAGCCTTGGCAATAAATCAAGTCTGGCGGCCAGCGCAACTTTTTGACCGTTTCAAACACGCCCCTTGCGAAAAAAATCGCACGTTCGTCATTGTCCGGGAAAAATTCCCCCTTCTCATCTTTTACTACATATTTCCGTTGGAAATAGTCCTCATTGTCAATAAAATAAACCTGCATTCTCGCGGCTTGGATAGAGGCGACTTTGATAATCAGCGGATGGTCTGTATCATTGATAATCAGATTCATCCCTGAGAGGCGGATGACTTCATGCAATTGGTTGCGCCGTTCATTAATACAGCCGTACCTTGGCATGAAAGTCCTGATTTCCTTGCCTTTATCCTGGATGCCTTGGGGCAGGTAACGACCTATATGTGCCATTTCTGAATCTGGCAGATAAGGCGTGATCTCTTGAGATATAAAAAGAATCTTTTTTTTTGCCATAACTACGTTTCCCAAAAACCATACAAAGATAGCGATTTTATTTGAATTTCAAAAATGTACGGGAAACTAAAAGCTAACAAAAGCAAAACAGTCCGTTCTTCTCCCGTTTTTTATCCTTTCTCCCGGCTTAAATCAGTGGTTATTGGCGATAAAATGGCATCTTTTTCGGGAAAACAGGATGGGATTCTTTTTCTTTTTGCTATATTTGAACATGTTTTTCACAGCGTAGACAAGATATGGCACAACACAACACTTTAGGCAAACAAGGGGAAGACAAGGCTGCCGACTATCTTCGGCATGAAGGCTACCTCATTCTCGACCGCAATTGGCGGGTGGGGCACTTGGAATTAGACTTCGTTTGCCGCGATGGGAATGTGCTGGTCGTGGTGGAAGTCAAGACGCGCCAGGAAGAGGATGAAAATCTGGACGATTTGTTAGGCTGGCGGAAACGCCGCAACCTCCTGAAAGCCGCCGATGCCTACGTGAAGAAAAAAGGCTTGGACATGGAAATCCGGTTTGACCTGCTAATCGTGTCAGCCGGAGATTGGAACGTGAAACATATAAAAGAAGCAATTAATATTTTAGACTAAATTGAGAATTATGGCAGAAATGAAAGCAAAATACCTGGGCGGACTCCAGGTGGAATGTGAACACTTGAAAAGCGGGGCAAAACTCATGACCTCCCCGCAGGCAGGAACTCCCGCAGCCGGAGAAACCTTTTCTCCGACAGGACTCTGTGCGGCAGCCTTGTCGGCTTGCGTTTTGACAATGATGGGCGCATACGCCACGAAAAACGGTCTTGACATCGAGGGCGCAGAAATAGAAACCTCGCTGGCAATGGGCGAAGAGCCCCACCGCATAGCCTCCATCACGCTCATCATAAACATGCCCCCGAAAGGCTATTCCGACAAAGAGAAAAAAATCCTGGAGCGCGTGGCAAAAACCTGCCCCGTGGGCAACAGCCTCAGCGAGCAGTTAGTCAGGGAGTTGGTGTTCAACTGGCAATAGTGCCTGTCGTGTTACAAGGGGGCGGGTCAAAAGTCAGAGTCGCCCTCTTTTTATTCGTACTCCTGATGGAGTTCGGTTCCAAATATTCAATTCTCAGAAAGGAAAAATTCCTTTTGGGTCACCCTCTTGTTTTTATAAAATGAAACAAAGCAGGTAAGGGTTTGGGAATACGCGAAAATCTTTTCCTCAAAGCGTGCTGCAGTATCCCCTTTTTTAATGGGAATTTTTTCATTACTTTTATATTTGGTAATATGGTAACTCAAAAAAATCTTTCAACCACTTACGATTTGGAATCTGGCGAAAAAAAACAGGGGAATTTGCCCTCACCCTGTTCACACCAAGCGGGCTGCAAATCCGCTTGAACAAAAATAGTATTGAATATCATGCATTTTCAACGAACACATCTAAACATTAGTGGCGGCGGTCGAAGGCGTCAATTTCGTAGAACCAGTCGGCACGGTTGTCGCCGAGCAGGTATTTGGCGAAATGGAACCACATGCGGCGTTGGTAGAACTCGGAGGCTTTGCCTTGGTAGCCGTGGCGTTGGCCGGGCAGGACGATGAGGTCGAAGTTTTTGCCTGCCTGAATCAGGGCGTTCGCCATGCGGAGCGTGTTGCCGGGGTGGACGTTGTTGTCCACGTCGCCCGTCACGAGCAGGAGGTAGCCCTTGAAATTGCGTGCCAACTGGGCGTTGGTTTCGACTTCGCCCTTGAAGGTGCTCTCCTCGCGGTCGCCGTTCACGGAGTCTTTGACGGTGCGTTTCTCCTCCCGGACGCCGTTGTGGGTCTCCCCCCCACCATTGGTTGTACATGTTGTTGTCGTGGTTGCCGGAGGAGGAGACAGCTGCCGTGTAGAAGTCCGGATAGGTACACAATGCCGCCGTGGACATGAAGCCGCCGCCGGAGTGCCCGAAGATGCCGACCTTGGAAGCGTCGATAAACGGGTAGCGGTCGGCAAGTTGCTCGATGCCGTATTTGTCATCCGCCAGGGCATAATCGCGCAGGTCGCCGTAGCCGTAGGTGTGGTACCATTTATCGCGCATGGGACTGCCGCCCCGGTGCCCGAAGGTCACCACCACGAAGCCGACCTGTGCCAACGGCATGTTGTAGACGCCCGTCACGGTGAAGTCGAAGGGTATCGCCTCGGTCTGCGGACCCGGGTAGACGTAGGAGATGATGGGGTAGGTCTTGGTGGAGTCGAAGTCCACGGGTTTCCACATCACGCCGTAGAGGTCGGTCACGCCGTCGCGTGCCTTCACCGTGAAGATTTCCGGTGCCTTCCAGCCCATTTCATAGAGGCGGCGCAGGTCGGGGCGGGCGAGTTCCATGATGACCTTGCCCTTGTTATTACGCAGGACGGAACGCGGCTCCAAGTCGACACGGGAATAATTGTCCACGAAATAATTGGCGGATTTCGCCATGGCTATTTTGTGGTTGGCGTCCTCGGGCGTGAGCAGCTCCACGCCTTCGCGGTCGAGGCTCGCTTTATAAAGGTGGGCATAGTAAGGCATGCGGTCGTCCTCGCGCCCATAGCCTTCGAAATAGAGCGTCCTGCCCACCGTGTCGATGCGCACCATCTTGCCTGCCGTCCAATTGCCGGAGGTGATGACGTTCTTCAGGTTGCCCTCGCCGTCATAGTGGTAGTAATGCCCCCTGCCCGTGCGTTCCGACCACCATATCAGGTCTTTGCCTTCTTCGAGGATGGAGAGGTGGTGCAATTGGTCGTTGAAATAAGGCTTCGCCGTCTCGTTGATGAGCACCCGGCTCTCGCCCGTGCGGGTGTCTGCCACGCAGATGTCAATCTCGTCGCACGTCCGGCGTTTGCGCTGGAAATAGATGCGGTCGGACTCCTTGCCGGCATGCACCACGCCCAAGGTCTGGTCTGTCCATTTGTCTGTCTGGATTTTCACCTGCCGGCAACTGTCCACGTCGAAGACGAACAGTTCGTACTGCCGCACTTCTTTATCGCCCGGCATGGAATAGCGGTAACTCTCCAACTTCGGACGCTTCGAGAGCACGTCAATGACCCACAGGTCTTGCACTTTGCGGTTGTCCACGCGCTGCACGTAGAGGCGCTTGCTGTCCTTGAACCAACGCGCTTTTGCCCACGTCCGCTTGCCGCTCGTGTCGCGCTCATTAGAGGCGTAGGAGTAGAAAGGCTCGCCATCCGTGGTGAGCTGGATTTCCACGGAATCCTTGTCGTCGGTGCGCATCAGGTAAAGGTTGTGGCGTTTGGCAAAGACGATGTACGCGCTGTCCGGCGAGTAGGTGGCGTAGCGGTTCGGGTGCTCGTCTTTCTTGTCCTTCACGGAGTCGCGCTGCACCAACTCGCGGGTGTCGATGTTGTAGTCGAAATTGATTTTGTCCACGACGAACTGGAGGGTCTTGCCGTCCTCCTTGAATTTCAGGTCTCGGAGAGGCAACGCCGCCTCCTGGTAAGGCTTGTGGGTGATTTTCGTCAATTCCTGCACCATGTAGGCGTTGTCGAAAAGCAGGCGTTTGCTGCGTTTCGTCGGGTCTACGAAATACCAGCGGGTGCCTTCGCCCGTCTTGTAACTGTACCAAAAGCAGTCGCTATCCTTCAGGAAATGAGGGGTGACGCTTAAGCTTCCCACCTCTGAACCTGCCCTCCGGAACTTTTCCGCCTGCTCATAATTCGCTGTCTGCCCCACGGCAACACTCCCGATGCCGAGGAAGCACAATAAGAAAAACCATGTTTTCATTCCCTTTGCATTTACTCTCTAAAGTATAAAATCTTGTCTTGAGGCACAAAAATAGCGAAAAACAGGGGATAATTTCCTTCTTTTTTGACTATTTTTGCTCAAAATATCCACCCAAAAAAAGAAAGCAATATTATGAACTTTCAACCCATCAACAAAGAGGCGGAAGCCACTTTTAAAGGAATCGAGCGGCGCATTTTCCGCCTCCAGAGCGGCGGCACCATTGACAGCCTCCGCACTATCGGAGCCGATACCAGCGGGCAAATCGGCGCCAGCTTCGTCTCCCTGAAGCAGTTGGCATCCTGTTATGCGCCCGACGAGACGCTTGCCCTCCTCCTGTGGCAAACCTGCCGGCGCGAGGAGCAAATCATGGCTTGCTTCCTCCTGCCCACGGGAACAAATAAAGAAAAAATTACGCAATTAATGGACACCTGCCAGAGCATGGAAATTGCCGGCTATGTCGGCTCCCTGCACCTCGCCCGGCGTCCGGACGTTGCGGAAATCGCCGCCGAATGGGCGGCTTCCGAGGTTCCTGCCAAGCAGGCTGCAGCCCTCACGGCTGCCGCCCGGCAACTCATTCTGAAAAAAGAATGTAGCCTCATCCCAAAAAGCCAATTCGCCGAGATGCTCCGCCGCCCGTATGCCGACCCATACGTCCGCATGCTGGCAGCCCGTTATCGTTTTAATCTCTAAAAATCATTAAAGCCCGGCGAGGAGTGCCCCCGACATGGCATAACCTGAAAAAATTTCGCTACCTTTGCGTAGTGATTACGGAAAAAAAGTACTAATACATAAATTTACGACTATGGCAAAATTAGATTTGAGCAAGTATGGAATCACCGACGTAAAGGAGATTCTCCACAACCCCTCCTACGAGGAATTATACCAGGCTGAGACCGACCCGTCGCTCACCGGCTACGAAAAAGGACAGCTCACCGAACTGGGAGCCATCAACGTGATGACCGGCATTTATACCGGACGCTCGCCGAAAGACAAATTCTTCGTGTACAACGACGCCAGCAAGGACACCGTGTGGTGGACTTCCGATGAATACAAGAACGACAACAAGCCTTGCACCGAAGAGGCTTGGGCAGACCTCAAGAAGAAAGCCGTGGAGCAGCTCTCCGGCAAGAAACTTTATGTGGTCGACACGTTCTGCGGCGCGAACGAAGGCACCCGCCTCAAAGTGCGCTTCATCATGGAGGTGGCATGGCAGGCACATTTCGTAACCAACATGTTCATCCGCCCGACGGCTGAGGAACTCGAAAACTACGGCGAACCGGATTTCGTATCCTTCAACGCAGCCAAAGCCAAGGTGGACAACTACAAGGAGCTGGGCTTGAACTCCGAGACTGCCACCGTGTTCAACCTCAAGACCAACGAGCAGGTTATCCTCAACACGTGGTACGGCGGCGAGATGAAGAAGGGCATCTTCTCCATTATGAACTACCTGAACCCGTTACGCGGCATCGCTTCCATGCACTGCTCCGCCAATACCGACCTTGAAGGCAAGAACACTGCCATCTTCTTCGGCCTTTCAGGCACAGGCAAAACCACCCTCTCCACCGACCCGAAACGCCTCCTCATCGGCGACGACGAGCACGGCTGGGACGACGAGGGCGTGTTCAACTACGAAGGCGGATGCTATGCCAAGGTAATCAACCTCGACAAGGACAGCGAACCGGATATTTATAACGCCATCAAGCGCGACGCTCTGCTGGAGAACGTGACCGTGGACGCCAATGGCAAAATCGACTTCGCCGACAAGAGCGTAACGGAAAATACCCGCGTTTCTTACCCGATTTACCACATCAAGAACATCGTGAAACCGGTGTCCAAGGGTCCGGCTGCCAACCAGGTTATCTTCCTCTCGGCTGACGCATTCGGCGTACTGCCGCCCGTTTCTATCCTCGACGCCGAGCAGACGAAGTATTATTTCCTCTCCGGCTTCACTGCCAAACTGGCAGGCACGGAACGCGGCATCACCGAGCCGACCCCCACTTTCTCTGCATGCTTCGGCGCAGCCTTCTTGTCGCTGCACCCGACCAAGTACGCTGAGGAGCTGGTGAAGAAAATGGAAAAATCAGGCGCGAAGGCTTACCTTGTCAATACGGGTTGGAATGGCTCCGGAAAGCGCATCTCCATCAAGGACACGCGCGGCATCATCGACGCCATCCTCGACGGTTCTATCGACAAAGCGCCCACGAAGACCATCCCGTATTTCAATTTCGTTGTGCCGACCGCATTGCCCGGCGTTGACCCGAACATCCTCGACCCGCGCGACACTTACGCCAATGAAAGCGAATGGGAAACCAAAGCCAAAGACTTGGCAGACCGCTTCATCAAGAACTTCAAGAAATTTGAAGGCAACGAAGCCGGCAAAGCCCTCGTGGCAGCAGGTCCGAAACTTTAAGCCCACCATTCATAAATCAAAAAAGCTCCCTGCGGGGAGCTTTTTTTATATCCGCCTTTCCGGCAGTCCTGTCCATCCCTTCCCCCTATCCTCCCTACCCCTTCCCCGCACCTGTTGCGCTGCTGTTGCGACGCTCTTGGCTTACCAAGCGCAACAGCACCCTGCAAGCTCCGAAGCAGCAGCGAAACAGCTATAGGGGAAATGCCGAGAAACAAGCTATTCGCGCTCGCGCTGCGGGAAGACTGTGCGCACGAAACGGCGTTTCAAGGGGGAGTTTTCCCACTCGCGCTCGCTTTCCTGCAGGTAGTTGCCCAATAAGCCCAATTTCTCCAAACTCGGCAGGCGGAGGAGGCTTTCGGGGACTTTCCCGGTGAGGCGGTTGTTGTACACCCAAAAGGTCTTCAGGTTGCGCATTTCGCCGAACACGTCGGGCAATTCGCCGGTGAGGCGGTTGCCAGTCAAGACCACCTCCTGCAGGTTGCGGAGTTCGCCGATGGAGGCGGGGATGGTGCCGGTGAGTTGGTTGTTTTCACATTTCAACTCCTGCAAAGCCCTCATATTACCCAAACTTTGCGGAAGCGTGCCATCCAATTGGTTGCGACCGATATACAGCCATTGTAAGCGTTCCAAATTTCCCCATGCCTCAGGGATAGCACCTGTGAATTGGTTGTCTTGCAATAGTAAACGCTCTAAATTGCGCAAATTGCCAATCTCCGGAGGGAGAGTACCGGACAAAAGGTTTTCCTCCAAATAAAGGAATCTTAAATTCGTCAAATTGCCCAATTCCGGAGGCAAACTGCCAGACAATTGGTTCGCGTTCAAGCAAAGATTCTCCATCATGGGCAAATTGCCCAATTCCAAGGGGATGGTTCCGGTCAATTGATTTCTATTCAAAAACAAGGCTTTCAGCCGGGGAAAGTTGCCCCAACTTGCCGGTATACTGCCTGAAAGCTGGTTCGCTGGCAAATACAAATATTCCAAATTAGGCATATTGCTCCAAGATTCCGGCAAAGTGCCTGAAAGGCGGTTTCCACTCAAAATCAATAGCCTCAATCGAGGCATCGTCCCCCAGCTTTCCGGCAAGGTACCAGACAACTGATTGACATTCAAAGTTAATTCTTCCAAACATGAGAGATTGGCAAATTCTTCGGGAAGTACACCCGTCAATTGGTTTTGCATCAAATTCAAACTTTTTAAACTGGACATTTGCCCCCATTCGGGCGGAAGAGAACCCATAATGCGATTATGGGTTAATGTCAAAGTTTCCAATTTATCCAGACGCCCCCATTGAGGCGGAAGCTCACCGGAAAGTTGATTGTTTTGCAAAGCAATGATTTGCACACTCGAAAGATTACTCCATGAAGCGGGGAAATTGCCAGACAAGCGGTTATCGGCAAGGAAAATCTTCTGCAAGGCTGCCATGTCGCCCCAAGCGGCAGGCAGGCTGCCGGAAAAGTTGTTCCCTTCTGCCGAAAGGAAGGTCAAATGGGTCAATTTTCCCCAGGCATCGGGGAGATTACCGGAGAATTGATTTTCGTTGATGTAGAGGATGCGCAGATTTTGCGCTTCGGCAAGGGCGGCGGGAAGTGCACCGGAGAGGCGATTTTGCCCAACGCTCAATTCCTCCAATTTCGTCCACGCTCCTTCGCCAGCGGGAATAGTACCGGTAAGTTGGTTGTTCCACAGGTAGCATTCCTTCAAGTTAGGCAATAGGCTCAGGGAAGTGGGAATAGCACCCGAAAGGCGGTTGTCGCCCAGGTTCAGTTCCTGCAAATTTCGGAGTTGCCCCAATTCTTCGGGGATGGCTCCCGTCAGGCGGTTTTGGCGCAAGTACAATTTAATGAGGGCATCCAACTTGCCCAACTCCGGCGGAATGAAGCCGGAAAGGTTGTTGCAACTCAGTGTCAAATAGCGCAATGACCAGCAATTCCCCAATTCGGGCGGGATTGCCCCTGTCAAGCGGTTATTGCCCAGATTCAGGAAATCCAGACTTTGCAACAATCCGATTTCCGCAGGGATAGAACCACTCAACTGATTTCCGGAAAGCCCCAAGTTCTCCAAGGCAAGGGCATTGCCGATTTCGGGCGGGATGGCGCCCGTCAAACGGTTGTTGAACAAATAGAGCGTGGTGAGGTTGGGGTTGTCGAAAAGGGCGGGCGGAATAGAGCCCGTCAGGAGGTTATCGTTCAAGGTCAAGGATACCAAAGCGGTCATGTACGTCCACTCGGCGGGGATTTGCCCTCTCAATTGGTTGCCGGACAGGTTGATGTACCGCAATTCCTTCAGCGCGCCGATGGAGGCAGGGAGCGTGCCGGTCAGTTTGTTGTTTTGCAATTGGAGTTGGGTCAAGCCTTGCAGTTGTTCCCAATGTTCCGGCAAATCACCGGAGAAGCGGTTGTTCTCGGCATAGAGCACCTGCAAACAAGTTAGCTGCGTCAGGCTTTCAGGCAATTCCCCAGAGAATTGATTTTCTTGTATGAATAAAAAGTGCAAACTGTCTAAATGCCCTATATTTTCCGGAAGGGAACCGGAAAATCGGTTCTGTTTCAAATCTAACATGCCAAGTTTTTCAAGCTCGCACAAACTTGCAGGCAATGTCCCCTCAAAATTGTTTCCGGACAAATTAAGGAACACCAGTTCCTTGAGACCTTGCCACGCGTCCGGCAATGAGCCTGACAGCCGGTTGCCACCTACAGAAAGATATTGCAAGCCTGTGCATTCCCCCACCTCGGCAGGCAAATTCCCGGTCAGTTCATTTTTAGAGAAATCCATAGCCTCTATGGTCTGCACTTGGAACAAAGCAGGAGGCAAGGTGCCTTTCAGCCCATTCTCCGACAAATAAACCGTCAGCATTCCGGATTCCCCTCTGTTGACCCCCGCCCACTCTTCCAGCGGCTTATCGCTTAACCAATTGGTATTATCCGTCCAATTGTCGCCATCGGTAGCGTTGTAAAGGGCAATGAGGGCTTCGCGCTCCGCCTTAAGTTGCTGTTTGGAAACGGCAGGTTTCCGGGTTTGGGTTTGCGCTGCGCCCGTCAGCGTGGTTTCTTTGCGGGCTTTCTTGTTTGCGCGTTCACGCCTGTTTTGCGCATAGGAGGCATCGGACAGGAGAAGAAGCGCCAATGCCAGGCAAAGGAAGGTGGATGTTCTCATAAAAATCTGTTTTAATGGTTTTAATCTCATATATATAATCAGAGGGCTTATTCTTTATTTTTCCGTTTTACCGTATGTTTAAATTTCAATATGGCAAAGTTAAGTTCAATGGTAGTTTCAGAATCACTAACTTGCATTTCATCATCCAGCAAGTCGGCAAGAATATCACCCCCATGCTGCATCAAGCTTTTTGCTTGAATTGATCCTGCGTATTCGACAGTTCTGCCACTGTATGCGAAAGTTCCCTGATTTTGGCAAATGTTTCTACAATGGCAATGGTAGTATTTGTTGCTTTAGGACTTTTCAAGATGGTGGCAAGCATATACAAGCCTTTCTCTGTAAAAGCTTTAGGCAATGCCGGAGAATATTTCAACTTGGGGTTATCGAAAATTTCGATAACCTCTGCTTTTTCCTCTTTTGTCAACTCAAAAATATATCCACAAGGAAATTTATCCGGATTGTTTTTTACCGCTTCATTCACACGCATAGTTTCTACCCCATACAACCGGGCTACTTCACTATCCAATATTACTTTCTGCCCCCGAAGTTCAAATATCGCGTTCTCTACATCGCTAAATTTAACAATATCACCCATGACTATTCTTTCATTTATTTTCTCTATACCTGCAAAGATAAAGAATTTAAACCAGAAAAACAAAGCCGGGCACCCGAAGGCGTCCGGCTCAATTGACATGAAAAAATCAATGTTTTATTTCTTTGCCACAGCGGCAGCAGTCTTCTTGCCAAACTTTCTCCGCAGGTCGTATGCCAACGGCGTAGCCACGAAGAGAGAGGAGTAAGTACCGGTTGCAATACCAATCAACAAGGCGAACACGAAGCCCTTGATGGACGTTCCGCCGAAGATGAAGATGGCAATCAATACCACCAACGTAGACAACGAGGTACTGAACGTACGGCGCAACGTAGAGTTCAATGCGGAGTTCGTCGTGTCAATAATATCGCGCTTCGGATAGAGGCGGCGGTATTCACGGATACGGTCGAAGATAACCACGGTATCATTGATGGAGTAACCCACAACCGTCAGGATTGCCGCAATGAAAGCCTGGTCTACCTCCAGCGAGAAGGGCAGGATGCCCGCCAGCAAGGAGTACAAGCCCAATACCACAATGGAGTCGTGTGCCAGACCAACCACTGCGCCTGCGCCGTATTCCCATTCGGAGAACCGTATCATGATGTAGAGGAAGATGACGAACAACGCCAGGATAACCGACCAAACGGCAGCACGGGTGATGTCCTCAGCCACGGCAGGACCTACCTTTTCAGACATTTGGCGGTAGTCGCTCAGGAAGGTTTCCTGAGAGGTGCCTTCCGGCAGGTAGTCTTTCAAACCTTCGTACAACAAGGTCTCCACTTCGTTATCGGCTTCGGTGCTCTCGTCCTCGATGCGGTATTTGGTCGTGATGCGCACCTGATGGTCGTTACCGAAAGTCTTTACCTCGGGAGCACTGCCATAAACTTCAGACAAGCTCTCGGCAATATCCTCCACCAAAACGGGCTGGTCAAACTTCACGGTGTAAGTACGTCCGCCCACAAAGTCGATGCCCTGATCCAAGCCTTTCGTAAACAAGGACACGAGGCAGACAAAGGTGATGGCGCCGGAAACAATGTAACCCACATGGCGACGCTGGATGAAAGGGAAATGCACGTCGCGCAACCAGTTCGCCGTGAGCGGCGTAGTGAAGGTCACGTTGTCGCGTTTCTTCGCCCAACGGTCGATAATCAGACGGGAGATAAAGATTGACGTGAACAGCGAGGTGAAGATACCGATAATCAACGTGGTTGCGAAACCTTTGATAGGTCCTTCACCGAAGTAGTAGAGGATGAAACCGGTCAGCAACGTAGTTACCTGCCCGTCGATAATAGCGGAGTATGCCATCTTGTAACCTTCCTTGATGGCGAGCTTCAAGCCCTTGCCGCCACGCAATTCCTCCTGGATTCGTTCGTAAATCAACACGTTCGCGTCGACCGCCATACCCATCGTGAGGACGATACCGGCGATACCCGGCAGGGTAAGCACTGCCCCGATGGACGCCAAGACGCCGAAGAGGAAGAACAAGTTCACGAGCAACGCGATGTCGGCTGCCAAACCGGCGTTCTTGCTATAGAAGAACCACATGTATACCAATACCAAGACGAATGCAATCACGAATGACCACATACCTGCCTGGATGGATTCGCTACCAAGGGACGGACCCACGATTTCGTCGGCAATGATGCGTGCCGGTGCAGGCAACTTACCGGATTCGAGGATGTTTGCCAAGTCCTGAGCCTCCTTGATGTCGAACTGTCCGGTAATCACAGAGCTACCGCCGGTGATTTCCGTCTGCACGTTCGGGGAGGAGCATACAAAGCCGTCCAATACGATGGCGATGCAGTGCCCCACGTTCTCTTTCGTCAGGCGTGCCCAAGTCTTGCTGCCCTCGCTGTTCATGGTCATGTTCACCACAGGACGGCTGCCGTTGTGCTCGAAGTCCTGGCGTGCGCTTGTGACTACGCCGCCGTCCATCGGGGCTTTGCCGTCACGGGTAGTAATCTTGATGGCATGCAGGGCAACAATCCCGTTCTGTCCCTTCATTTCCCACAAGAGGCGGGAATTGCGCGGAAATACGGATTTCACTTGCGGCATGGCGAGAATCTTGTTCACGGCACCCGTGTCTTGCAGGCGGGCATAGCCGACCAATGAACCGTTCGGGATAATCTGCCCATTTTGCGTGTTCAGGGTCAAAACAGAGAGCAGAGGGTTCTGCCTTTTAAATTCCTCCTCGTTAGCTGCCAACGCGCCCAAAGAATCCTGGGCAGTCACGCCGGCAATCAGGCTGTTGGCAGTGGCGTCTTCTGCCTGCCCTTCGTCCGTATGCGCCACAGCAGCTTCCGCAGCCGTGCTGTCGGCAGACGTCAGGGCTTCAGTAGCCTGCAGCACCTCGCGCGCTTTCTCGTTCGCGCTAATTAAATAGGTATAGAAATCGCCATTGTCAAACGTTTCGTAGAACTCCAACGCCGCAGTTCCCTGCAACAATTTCCGCACGCGCTGTGCGTCCTTGATGCCCGGCAACTCAATCACGATGCGCCCCGAAATGTCCGCCTTGCGGATGTTGGGCTGAGCCACGCCGAAACGGTCGATACGGGTGCGCAGGATATTAAAGGTATTGTCGATAGCCCCCTCGGCTTCGGCACGCACCACGTCAAGCACCTGCTGGTTGGTCGCGCCGATTTGGATTTTGTCCTTCAGCTCCACCGTTCCGAACAAGTCGGGAGATGCCAATTGGGCTTCGGGCGCAATACGCTCGAACGCTTCCCCGAACAACGTCACAAAGTCCTTGGGGCTCGTTTTCCGCATCTCGATAGCCTCGGCTATCGCTTGGTTGAATGCCGGGTCGGAGGTATTGTTGGCAAGACTCCGCACGACGTCAGCCACATCGACCTCCATCGTCACGTTCATACCACCCCGCAAGTCAAGACCCAAGTTCAATTCTAACTCTTTACATTCCTTGTAGGTATATTTTGCAATACCCAAGAAATTGTAAACCACTTGATTCGCCATCGAATCCAAGTACACCTTCTCCTGGTCGGGATTACCCTGCGCATATTCACGCGCAGCACTTTCCACCCGGTTCGTTTTCCAAGTGAAGGATAACTGATAAAGACTTACCAACGCAAACGCTACGGCAAGTAATGTAATCGCTCCTTTATTCTGCATTTTACAATTGTTATTATATTACTTAAATTCTTGTTCCTTTCTCATCTGAGATTAATGCGCAAAAGTATAATTTTTTTCGATAATAACAGCTAAAACAACCTTTAAAGTTTTTTCCTTTCAGATTTTTCCAAAATTCAAGGTCATTTTTTTACTGCCGTAATCGATAACCACCTGATAGCGCACACAGAAATCACTGCCCAAAAGCCCGATGATCCGACGACTTAAATGCTTGTCATACATCTCATTGACATACTCCAAATCCATTGCAGCCAGGCGGACACGCTTCAACTTCCGCCCCCCGAGGCGGAAAGCCTCCGCCCGAATGATTTGCACATCCTCAATCTGTCCCGTCACGCTGCCCGACTGGATTTTCACCACCGTGTCGTCCGCTTCCTTCCCCTCAAAGAGCTTCCGTTCAACGACCGTAACCGATGCGCCCGTGTCGACAATCATGTCCCCCTTCACCCCGTCGATGTCCACCGGCACGACCAAATGGAAGCTGCTGTCCTCCAATTCGACCAATTCCACCTCCACATCCAGGCGCCTGGAATGGTAGGGGCTGCCCGAAAGCGGGGCGCGGCTGTTCTTTCTGTGTCTTATTCTCTTCATAGTTCCAAGCTAACGCCGCAAAAATAAAAAAACCGTTCCGATTTTCGGAACGGTCTGCCAAAATTATTTCAATGAATTAAAACATCTTCATATTGTCAAGCACATCCATCACGGAACGGACTGCCTTTGCTGAAGTGGCAAGCAACTGCTTCTCTTCGTCATCCAACTCAACCTCAATGATTTTCTCGATACCGTTCTTGCCCAATACCACCGGCACGCCCAAATAAATGTCCTTCATGCCATACTCGCCGTTCAACATGGCGCATACGGGGAATACCCGGCGTTGGTCGCGGATAATCGCCTCCACCATCTGTGCTGCAGCTGCGCCCGGAGCATACCATGCAGAAGTGCCCATCAACTTAACCAGCTCGCCGCCGCCCACCTTCGTACGCTCGATGATGGCGTGCAACTTGTCGGCGTCAATCAACTCAGTCACAGGAATACCTGCCACAGAAGTATAGCGTGGCAGCGGAACCATCGTATCGCCGTGCCCGCCCAAAAGCAATGCCTGGATGTCCTTCGGCGAAACATTCAATGCCTCAGCCAAGAAAGCGCGGTAACGGGCAGTGTCCAACACGCCTGCCATACCGAATACCCTCGAAGAATCCACCTTCGCCGTCAGGTATGCGCAGTAGCACATCACATCCAACGGATTGGAAACCACGATTATCTTTGCGTTCGGAGAATGCTTGATGACATTCTCGGTCACCGACTTCACAATGCCGGCATTCGTCGAAATCAAATCGTCACGGCTCATGCCCGGCTTGCGGGGAAGACCGGAAGTGATAACCACCACCTCCGAATTATTCGTCGCAGCATAATCGTTCGTCACGCCTTTAATACGGGTGTCATACAAATTGATAGGGGCAGTCTGCCACATATCCAATGCCTTGCCTTCTGAAACGCCTTCTTTGATATCCAGAAGCACCACTTCATTCACAATGTCTTTTTCTGCGATGCAATTGGCACATGTTGCACCAACATTACCTGCACCAACAACTGTTACTTTCATTTCTGTAATAATTTTATTGTTATACTATATAGATATTCTGTACAATTCCAATGCCAAATTTACACCTTTTCCCGAGAATGTACAAGCATTACAGAAAAAAATCTCTAATAAAAAGAATATGCCTTCCGTACCTACTGACTCACCGCAACTTCCGCCTTTGGAACCACAAAAACCACGCCGGCAGGACGGTCCCCTTCAGGATACTCGAAAGAGTGATGCTCCACCAAATCCCCGTCAGCCCCAGCGCAGGGAAAGTCGTCAGCCAATACGCCAAAGGAATGCGCGCCCCCGTCAGCAAAATGCCCGTCAACGCTGGCGGCACCGTGCGCCCCGTCCCGTTAAACGCCCCGGCAGTCACCGACTCCGTCACCATAAACACCTGCGAAAGGGCAAGGATTTTCAAATAATCGCCCCCTGCCACCACCGCCTCCGGTTCCGTGACAAAAAGTCCGAAAATCTCCCGGTTCAACACAAAAAACAAGCCCCCTGCCACAAGCCCGATACCCCCCGCAATGCCCAACGTGAGGCGATACCCCTGCCGGATACGCTCAAACTGCCGGGCGCCATAATTCTGCCCCGTGAAAGAAGCCAGTGCAGTAGAAAAACCCGCTGCCGTCATCCACGAAATCGCCTCAATCTGCGAACCGATGCTCTGTGCAGCCACCCCCACTGCCCCCCAACGGGCTGCCAAAGTGGCAAGCGTCAGCGAAAACATCGAAAACAGCCCGTTCTGCATGCTCACAGGCAACCCCAGGCCCAAAATCCGGCACGACAACTCACGCTTCAACGGCGAAAGAAACGCTAGCCGCCCCAACGGGAAACGCGACGTAAACACCCGCCGTGCAAAAATACAATACACCACCACCTGCGCAAAAGCCGTCGCAACGGCAGCCCCCGCCGTCCCCCACATCGGGAACGGACCCACGCCATAAATCAACAACGGGTCTAAAACAATATTCACCACCAGCCCCACCGCCGAAATCCGGAACGGCGTGCGGCTGTCACCCTGCCCGTTATAAAGCCCGTTGAACGTATTATTATTAAACTGGAAAAACAACCCCGGCGCCACAATCCGCAAATAATCCACCGCCTGCTCCGCAATATGCTCCTCAAAACGGAACAAACCAATCAATGCAGGCGCCGCCGCCAACAAAAAACACACATACCCCACCGCTATTATAGAAGCCAGCGTCACCGCATGCCCCGCATACTGCGCCGCCCGCCTGTAATCCTTCGCCCCGATAGACTGCGACACCGTAATCTCCACCCCAATCTTCGTCATAAAAGAAAGCGCATTGCACATCCACACAAAAAAACCCGCCGCCCCCGCTGCCGCCACCGCATCGCTGCCCAAATGCCCCAACCACAACATATCAGTCATGCTATAAGCCATCTGCACAAAAGAAGCAGAAATCAACGGCACCGCCATCACCCACAAACTACGGAAAATGCTGCCCTGTGTCAAATCTATCGGTTTCATATCTTCAAAAACACTTAACGCAAATCGAGGCACAAAGGTACACAAATTCACCGACAAACCGCCCCGCCTTCTTTAAAAAATCCGCTGCCCCATGGTTGTCATCCTTGTCGTAAACATAACAGTTTATGTCTATCATCGGGCTACAGTTTTTCCAGCGCTATCCTAAGCAAATATAATATTTAGATGATTTTGTCTCCAATGCTTGAACATTTTGATAGATTATCTCTCATTTATTCATGTCGAAATGTCCGATCAGTTTCGCTTCATTGGCTCGCCATAAATTCAGAAATGCAGGTTTTATCTTGAAAAAATTGACTTGCGGAAAATGACTCCTTGAAATTATAATGTCTATCTCATATATGGATAAGCGGTGGCGTATCCCTACCTAAATTACGGAAGTGACGGGGATACGCTTTTGCATAATAGGGAGTTGTGACCACTCCGGTTTTTGTCAGTTTGTCCAATATGCTTTTCACCTTGTCAAGTTTACGGATGGATTTGGAGGTCACTGCTTTCAGAGAAGCATCGTTTTCCATAATTCTCGTACAATTGCCTAGACGGATAACCCAGTAAATGCAGGCGTAATAAGTCTTCGATTGAGAGGCAAGAAGTCCTCCATGCTTTCATTTTTGGAGGGCTTTTCTTTATCGTGCTTTCCACTCTTCTCTGTTCCATAAAATGATAACCCCTCTCCTTGTTTTTGTTAACTCTTGCAAACCCCCTGCGTCTTTCTCTTAAATAATTTCTAAAATGGGTTTCGCATCCGAAACCCCACGCAACTATTTCGAAACTCTTGCATCTTATGAGTGAAATCAAATAAAACAACTATGAGAACAAAAACTTGGAAATTAGCAATCCTGTCATTGGTGGCTGCAGCAGCCTTTACCTCTTGCGACAATGACGACGACTATTACTACGTGGCAGGCGGCGACGCCTGGCTGAGTTACGGAAACCTGGAGGCAATCGACAACGGCGGCTATTCCAAATACGCCATCCGTCGCGATGACGGCAGCCGCCTGATTATCAACGACGGCATTGCCCTCCGCTCTGAAGATGCCAAGGAAGGCATGCGCGTCTACACCCACTATGGCATTCTTGCCAGCGAGCGCGACGACAGCAGCCTCGACGGCGGCATGAACTACTACATCCGCCTCTACGGCATCCAGGACGTGCTGACGAAAGCCCCCGTCCTGCAATCCTTCATCAACGGGAATGAACAGCACCGCACCGACAGCATCGGCAACGACCCCATCAACGTGTCGGAAGCCTGGTTCGGCGGCAACTACCTGAACATGGAGTTCTACATCCCTGTCAAAGGCAACAGCTCCACCGCCCACTTCATCAACCTCGTGGTGGACGACGTGGCCCCCGCAACGAATGACACCGTATATGTGACCCTGCGCCACAACGCCTACGACGACAAACCGGGTGAAGGGCGCGTGCCGGGCGACTACCGCTGGGCATGGGGCAACGTCTCCTTCGACCTGACCTCCCTCCTGCCCGAAGGCGCAACCTCCGTGCCCGTGAAACTGACGTGGACGGCTTACGATGGTAAAAACTTCGGCGAAACAGAGGTTCACACAGAGAGCGGCGTATTCACCCTCTCGGCTGAAACCAAAGCATTGGCAGGCGGCTTGAACGATTCCCGCTCCAACGCCGAAAGCGCCACAGCCCAAACACCGACCGTGACATGCCGTTAAACATGTAATAAAAACAGGAAAACAACCAAGGGACGCACCGCACGGCGCGTCCCTTTTTCGTTAATCGTTAATCATTCATCGTTCATCGTTCATCGTTTTTTCAGCAACACAATATTCTCCACATGGTGCGTCTGTGGGAACATATCCACCGGCTGCACTGCAGCCACCTCGTATGCCCCGCTGAGCAACTGCACATCCCGTGCCTGCGTGGCAGAATTGCAACTCACATACACAATGCGCTCCGGTGCAGCGTCGAGAATCGTCTGCACCACATCCCCGTGCATCCCCGCACGGGGCGGGTCGGTAATAATAACGTCCGGATGCCCGTGCCGGCGGATAAACTCCCCGTTGAGCACATCCTTCATGTCCCCCGCATAAAACGTCGTGTTCGTAATGCCGTTGAGTGCGGAATTCACCTTCGCGTCCTCGATAGCTTCCGGCACATACTCAATGCCGACAACCTGCCCCGCCTGCCGTGCGACGAAATTGGCAATCGTCCCCGTGCCCGTATAAAGGTCATACACCGTCTCCCTTCCCGTCAGCCCCGCAAACTCGCGCGCCGCCTTATAAAGGCGATAGGCTTGGGTAGAATTAGTCTGGTAAAACGACTTCGGTCCAATCTTGAAACGCAATCCCTCCATCTCCTCGAAAATATGGTCGCGTCCCCTGTAACACAAAATATCCTGGTCTGTGAGATTATCATTCAGCTTCTCATTGATGACATACATCAGCGAAGTAATGCCCGGAAACTCCCCTGCCAGCGCGTCCAGCAACGCCTCGCGCTCCGCCTTCTCCTCGTGCCCGAAAGCGAGGATGACCATCACCTCCCCCGTCGACGCCGTGCGGATAACCAGCGTCCGCAGGAAACCATGCTGCTCGCGTATATCGTAAAACGACAGCCCGTGCGCCAACGCATACTCCCGGATAAAATTGCGTATCTCGTTCGACGGCGCTCCCTGCAAATCACAATGCCCGATGTCCACCACCTTGTCAAAAAGTCCCGGCACATGGAACCCCAGCGCAGGGGCAACCGCAATCTCCCCTGCCTCCGCAATCTCCTCCCGCGTCAGGAACCGCCGGGCAGAAAACGTAAACTCCAACTTGTTGCGGTACTCATACTGCCGCTCCGCCCCGATAATGGGACGCACACCGTGCAACTCCGCCTTGCCGATACGCTCCAGATTGTCAATCACTTCCTGCTGCTTGAACTGCAATTGCGCCTCGTAAGGCAGGTTCTGCCACTTGCATCCCCCGCACGTGCCGAAATGCGCGCACCGTGGCTCAATCCGCAACTCCGACAGGCGGTGCGTCCGGGTCACCATCCCCTCCATAAAGCTCTTCCGCTTGCGCGTGACCTGCACGTCCACCACATCCCCCGGCACCGTATTCGGCACAAACAGCACCTTGTCCTCCACGTACGCAATTGACTTGCCCTCCGCGGCAATCTTCTTGATTTCCACATTTTCCAACAGCGGTTTCTTCCCTCTTGCCATAATCTCTCGTTAATCGTTAATCATTCATCGTTCATCGTTAACCTCTTCCTCAGCTCTGCCACTCCTTCCGACGCCCCCATCTCAATCAAGTGATACCCCTTCCGCCGCGCCTCCGCGGGAATATGCGGGTCAATCACATACACCGGCACCCCCTGCGGCACATAATGCAACAGCCCTGCCGCAGGATACACCACAAGCGACGTCCCGATAACCACAAAAACATTCGCCTCCCTCACCAATTCAATCGCCGGCTCGATATTCGGCACCGCCTCCCCGAAAAACACCACATGCGGGCGCAACAGCGACCCGTCCTCCGCCCGTGCCCCCGGTTTCAGCTCCCATCCGTCCAGGTCATAAATCAACTCCGGGTTGCGGCTGCTCCGCACCTTCTTCAGCTCCCCGTGCAAATGGAGCACCTGCGTGCTGCCTGCCCGCTCGTGCAAATCGTCGATATTCTGCGTGATGATGCGCACGTCATACAACTTCTCCAGCTCCGCCAGCCCCCTATGCCCGGCGTTCGGCTGCGCTTCATACAGCTGCTTCCGCCGTTCGTTATAAAACTGGTGGACCATCTCCGGGTTGCGCTCCAACGCCTCCGGCGTACACACATCCTCAATGCGGTAATTCTCCCACAGCCCGTCGCTGTCGCGAAACGTCTTAATCCCGCTCTCCGCACTCATCCCCGCCCCTGTCAAAATCACTAATTTCATGGTATAATACTTTTATCTGTTCAATCCTTCTGATTCCAATTCCTGCAGCAACCCCTCGATTTCCTTCTCCGTGATGGTGCTTTGCTCCGCCTTGTCGTAGATTGCCAGCAGCGTGACCACCCCGTCCCTGATGCTCACGACGGCAGTGTGCGTGATGACCCGTGCCCCGTGGCTCTTCCCTTTCCCCTTCGCGCTGATCGCCATCCGCACCTTCCTCACCCCATGCCCCAAGTCCGCGCCCTGCGCAGGGTTCTCTTCCAATTGGGATATCAAGTTTTCCAAATCTTCGTCCAGCGATTTGTATTTTTTCCACAAACGCTTGAAAGCCCGTTTGAAGGACTTGCCTAATTTAACCTCGTAACTCATGAAGGAATTCTCTTGCAGATTGTAACTTGATTTTCCCTTCCCGCGCCAATTTCAGTTCGCGCAGCCCTTCCCGGATGTCGTTCAGGATTTCCTCCTTTTCGGCAGCCGTCATTTCTTCTGCTTTGGCATTGGCTTCTTCTTTCTGCTTGAGCTTGCTCAGAAACCGTTGCAACTTCTGCATTGCCTTCTCGTTGTCCATGAGGGACACGACCTCCTGCAGCACCGTCTGTTGTAATTGTATCGTCGTCATATTTCCCATTGTTTTTTATCCTGTTCACCGATACAAAGTTATGCTTTTGCTTCCAGAAAACCAAATCCGGCGTTTTTGCCTGTTTTTTATTTCTTTTGCCTTCTGCTTGAATCTATCTTTGCATTATCCGGAGGGTATCCGGGGACTATCTCCGCCCCATAAGTAAGGTTTGCGTAAGGTTGTACTAAGGTTGCAGTATCCTGCCTTACTGCAACCATAGCGCAACCATAGCGCAACCATATTGGAACACCGGAGATAGTCCCCGGATACCATGGAGAGAATCGGGAGATAGAAGGACAAAAATTTGCAAGCAATTTTTGCATTGCGCTTACCTTTCATTATATTTGTGGCGGTTAAAAATGGCGGAAGGGGCGGGAGGAAGGCATACAAATCATAAAAGCGACGTGTTATGGCAGATATGACGGATGATATATTGGATGGGATGAACCGCAAGGATATGCGGGCGTGGGAGAAGGTGTATGGCGCATATTATGCGGCGTTGTGTTCGTATGCGGCGGGGATTTTGAAGGATGACGAGGCGGCGAAGGATGTGGTACAGGAGGTGATGATTAAGGTGTGGACGTCGACGCAGGTGTTTGCGACGGTGCCGGATTTTACGGCTTATTTGTATAAGTCGGTGTATAATAACAGTGTGTGTTATTTGCGGACGGAGGCAAACCGGGCGCGGATTTTGAGGGAGATGCCGGTGGAGACGGTGGAGGTGCCGGATGAGCATTTCGAGCGGATGGTGGAAGAGGAGGTGCTCCGCAAGGTGTATTTGCATATCGGCGAGTTGCCTGAGGACAGGAAGCGGATTATGGAGTTGGTGCTCAAGGGGTATTCGGGGACGGAGATTGCTGAGATGTTGGGCGTTTCGGTGAATACGGTGAAGACGCAGAAGGCGCGTTCGCTGAAGTATCTTAAGGAGCATGTGAAGGGGTCGGTGTTGTTGTTTCTTTTTATGTAGGGACGGAATTTGCTGGTTTAGTGGCGGTTGGCATGCGGGATGGAGGGTGTGATGTATTTTTCCTGAATTTTTTTTGTTTTTCTTGTCACCCGAAATGGCGGGTTAATCATTATAGAGATGTATAATGAATGATTAATGACGAACGATTAATGGTTAACGAGCAGGTATGGGAGAACGATTGAAGCATATTACGGACGTGGTTTGCAGGCTGTTGCGGGGTGAGGGAACGGCGGAGGAGAGGGTGCGTTGGAGCCGGGAGGTGGAGGAGGCGCGTTGCGGGGAGGTGGTGAAGCGGCTGGAGGATGAGGGGTATGTGGAGCGGCGGTTGCAGGGGTATGGGCGATGGAATGAGCGGGAGGGGTTCCGGCGGTTTGTGGCGGCAGTGGAGCGTATCAGGCGGCAGCGGAGGATGTGGCGGCGGCTGGCATGGGTTGGCGTGGCTGCAGGGGTGGCTTGTGTGATGTGTGTGGGGATTTTGTTGCGGAAGGAGGAGCCGGTGGTTGTTGCAGCGAAGCCTGTGAATGAGGTGATTGCTCCGGGAAGCACGAAGGCGACGTTGCGGTTGGCAGGCGGGGAAACGGTGCATATTACGGGGGATACGATGCATATTACGAGGACGGAGGAGAGCCAAATCCGGTATGAGGACGGGAAGTTGACGTATGCGAGCGGGCGGAAGGCGGCGGAGTTGGTGTATAATGAGTTGGAGGTGCCGGTGGCGGGGGAGTGCAGCCTGGTGTTGGATGACGGGACGCAGGTGTGGGTGAATGCGGATTCGCGGTTGAGGTATCCGGTGCAGTTTGTGGGGGAGGAGCGGAAGGTGTTTTTGGAGGGGGAGGCGTATTTTGTGGTGGCGAAGGGGACAAAGCCTTTTGTGGTGAGCACGTCGCGGGGGGATGTGCGGGTGTTGGGGACGACGTTTAATGTGAAGGCGTATGAGGAGGATGGAGCGATGGCGGCAACGTTGGTGGAGGGGAAGGTGCGCGTGGCGAAGGGGGAGGAGGGGATGGATTTGGCGCCGGGGGAGCAGGGGACGGTGACGGCTGCGGGGGTGATGGAGAAGCGGGAGGTGGATGTGGATGAGTTTGTGGGGTGGAAGAAGGGGATTTATGTGTTTAAGCGGCAGCGGCTGGAGAATATTATGCGGGATTTGTCGCGTTGGTATGGGGTGGAGGTGTTTTTCCAGAATCAGGCGTTGCGGGCGCTCCCTTTTACGGGGAATTTGCGGAGGTATGAGGATATTAACGGTTTCCTGGACGTGTTGGAGCGGACGGGGGAGCTGAAGTATAGGATAAATGATAATACGGTTATTATATATAAATAGAGAGAGTTAGTCAAAAAGAGAAGAGCCGGCGGACGAATTTCCGAGGTCCGGTCGCCGACAATCCTCTTGATTGTTGAATTTAATACCACAAATCTATGAAAAAAGAACCATTAGGAAAGATGGAACGGGGTGGAATTTTTACCCTAAAAACACGAAGAGTTATGAAAATGTGTGGAATTTTTTGCCTGGCATTGACGATGAGCGTGTCGGCGAAGGTGTATTCGCAGCAGAACGAGGTGTCGTTGAACCTGAAGGACGTCACTTTGGAGGAATTTATCGAGGAGGTGAAGCAGCAGACAGGGGTGCATTTTCTGTATAATGCTTCGCTTTTTGAGGGCGCTGACCGGGTGACGGTGAAGGCGCGTAAGGAACCTCTGGCGGAGGTGCTGGAGGAAATTTTGGGGCAAAAGGGTTATGCAATCGATTACCGCGACGAAGTGGTGGTGATTGTGAAGCAAGCCCCAGAATTGTTTGTGCCGCAAGTGAATAAGCGGACGGTGAGCGGGACGGTGAAGGATGAGAAGGGGGAGCCGCTGCCGGGGGTGTCCGTGGTGTTGAAGGGAACAACGACGGGGGTGGCGACGGACATTAATGGAAACTATCGTTTATTGATACCTGCAGGAGAGCATGTTTTGGTATTTTCTATGGTGGGTATGAAAACTCAAGAGGAAATTATTGGAGACCGTGCGGAAATCAATGTTGTGCTTCGGGAGGATGCAACTCGGATGGAGGAAGTGGTGGTGACAGGTTATCAGACTATTTCACGGGAACGCAGTACTGCTTCTTTTGATATTGTCCAAGGCTTGGAGTTGAAAGAAACTTCTATGGCTCGCGGCAGTATATTGGAAGGTTTGGAGGGTTTGGCACCAGGTTTTACTGTAAATTTGAGTGAGGATGCTGAAAGCAAGTATATGGTGCGTGGTTTGACTTCTATCAATTCTTCTAAAGAACCTTTGTTTGTTGTGGATGGAGTTGCCATTTCTGCGGATGATTTGGAAAGTATGCTTTCGGCAAATGATATTGCTTCCATCAGCGTGTTGAAAGATGCCACAGCAGTATCTATCTGGGGATCGCAGGCTGCAAATGGCGTTGTAGTTGTCGCCACCAAGAAAGGTGGAAATACGAATGGAAAACTTCGTGTCAGCTATGACGGGAATATTACTTTGAAAGGGAAACCGGATATTGATTATTATAATTTGATGGATAGCAGGACTTTTATCAAAAATGTTACCGAAGTTTTTGAAATGCAGGAGTATCAGGATGCTTATCCTTGGTCTGAAGTCAGCGAGCAAAGTTATTCAGATGCGTATCATAGTTATTTTGGACCTATTGTTTTTCCTCATGAAGAAATTTTGTATGCATGGCAAAGGGGAGAAATTTCTCTAGAAGAGCGCAACAAGCAGTTGGAGGCATTGGCTGCTACGGATGGCTATCAGTCTTATTGGGATGAATTTGTAAGCAATGCTTGGATACAGACTCATACATTATCGATATCAGGTGGGACAGAGAAGTTTACGGTATTTGCTTCTTTGGGCTATGAAGGAGACCGGGGGAATGAGCACAACACAGACCGGACTTATAAGTTGAATTTGAATCAAAATCTTAAGCTTGCACCGTGGTTGACTTGGGATTTGACTTTGAATGCAGCTTATACGGAAAGCAAGAATTATATTAATCCTTTCCAATTGTCAAATTTGGATGCGTTGTCTAATATGTTGCCCTACGCCGGTTTTAAGAATGCTGATGGTTCATGGGCGAATTTCAATGTCTATGAGTTGTATAAGCCTTTCCGAGAGGAGGTAGAAGGATTGTTTGGCATATCCATGGATTATTATCCTGTCGAGGACTTCTTCAAGACAATGGATGATTCGTATACACTTAAGGTGCGTGCCAATACCGGATTGAAGATAGATCTTTGGAAAGGAATTAGTTATGAAGGACGTTTTTCTTATTTGCGTGGGAGTTCAAATGGGGAAAAGTATTATCCTGAAGATACTTACTACATTCGCCATGCCCGCATTATTTCAATCGATGAGAACGGCAATGAGCTTTTGCCTTCGAGAGGCGGAGATTTTACCGTGAATGATAACTTTTATACGGATTGGACGGTTCGCAATCAATTGACCTATAATGCTAATTTTGATGATATGAAACATCAGATTACCGCTTTGGTGGGTTTGGAATACCGGGAAAACAAGACCAAAGGTTACACTTCTTTTGAGCGGGGCTATGATTACCAGACCATGATAAATACTTATTATGATATGACTGCTCTTGAGGATGCATGGTATAACTATTTCGGTGGATATCCAGATTCCAGCATTGACGAAACAAGCCAGGATGAGACAGTCCTTCGCTATGTGTCTTATTATGGAAATATGGCTTATACGTTTGATGAAAAGTATAGTATTAATGGAAGTATCCGTGTAGACCAATCCAATCTTTTCGGAACGGATGTCAATGACCAATTTAAGCCGATAGGTTCTGTCGGGCTTTCGTGGAAGATGAGTAATGAGGCTTTCATGAGTTCTGTTGATTGGTTGGATAACCTGACATTGCGCGGCAGTTTTGGTTTTAGTGGCAATTCGCCTGATCCGGATGCCGGAGGTCCCTATAATATTCTTTCTGCTTATTCAAATAGCGGTGTTTTTGGCAGTTCTTCAGGTTATGAGCTTTCGAGCCCTTCCAATGCTTTGTTGACTTGGGAAAAAACCCGGACTTGGAATGTGGGTGTCGATTTTGATTTTTTGGCAAATCGGTTGAGCGGCTCATTGGATTGGTATAATAAGAAAACGACTGATTTGTTGGGAGATAAGGCTGTCAATGTGTTGACAGGATTCCAGACCGTTTATGCGAATGTCGGTTCATTGCTAAACAAGGGTTTTGAATTATCTTTAAACAGTCATAACATAGCGACTCGGGATTTTAATTGGTACACGACTTTGAATCTTGCTTATAATAAAAATGAGGTGTTGAGTTATTATAATGAACCGGCAACTTCTCCTGGGACAGTATTGGGCTGGAATTATGTAGAGGGTTATCCTGCCGGTGCTTTATTTGCATATAAATGGGCAGGATTGCGTCATGAGGACGGTGTCCCGCAAGTATATGACCACGAGGGGAATATTGTAGCTGATTATTATGAATTGACAGCTGAAGACGTGCATTATGAAGGTACAGTTATTCCGAAATGGAATGGGTCGTTCATTAACCGTTTTACCTATAAAGGATTTGATTTGTCGGCAAACTTTATTTTTAATTTGGGACATGTGATGAGAACTTCTCCATATTTTCAATTGTATGACCGCTTTAGTTTTAATCGCTCGAATGATTTTGATAAACGTTGGCGTCAACCCGGTGATGAAAAACATACGGACATTCCTTCTGCATTCGAAGATCCCAATTATTCTGGTAGGTTTGCATTAGGTAGTGAAGGTTTTTATAGGAATAGCGATCGTGCCATTCAATCAGCATCTTTCTTGAAATTGCGGGAATTGTCGTTAGGTTATACTTTGCCTAAACACATTAGCGCGAAAATACATGCTGACAATATTCGTTTGCGGGTGGCTGCCCATGACGTGTTCCGTATTGTGGCAAATGACAAAGGGATAGATCCTGAAGTATTTAGTTTGTACTCAGCTCAAAGATGGGCTCAATATGGAGCTTATTGTTCAATAGGTTTGTCGTTGAATTTTTAAAAAATGAATTGTATGAAAAAAGATAGAGTGATAGGAATGTTTTTTGCGGCAACGATGATGTTTTCTGCCTGCAACACCGATGATTTTTTAGGCATTAAGCCGAGAGGAAAAGAGATTGCTTCTACTTGCCAACATTACGATGGATTATTTAATTCCTTGGAAATGATTTATTATGGCGAGATATCTGGACCAATGTTTTATTCTACGGTAATGAGCGATGAGTTTTATTCCACTCCCCAATCTTTGGAGCAGTTGAATCAGACCTCGGGTGGACCTCAAGCGCAAGCAGCCTATTGTTGGGAGGCAGAAATTATGCGAGTGGATGAGACTTGCGGCGAATGGAATTATGGGCAAAATTTGTATATTTATAATATGATCATCAATGAAGTGATGAATGCTTCAGATGGAACGGAAGCGGAAAAACTTTCCTTGCAGTCGGAAGCACGGGTGATGAGGGCCTACCTTCATTTCTGTAATGCCCAGTTCTTTTGTAAACCTTATAATGAAGAGACGGCTTCTACAGATTTGGGATTGCCTATTATAAAAGAGGCGAATACAAATACTGAATCTTTTGAACGCGGGACATTGAAAGAATTTTATGATTTTATCCTTCAGGAAATGGAAGAATCCTGTCCTAATATTCAGAATGCAACCAATCATTTGTTTCGGGCAGAAAAGGCGGACGCTTATGCCATGTTGGGGAACATTTATTTTTTCATGCGACAATATGACAAGGCTTTAACCAATTTGCGCTTGGCAAAGCAATATGCTGATGAAAACGGGGCTTCTTTTTTGTATAATTTGAATGAGCAGACCGATATGTGGATAACGGAAATGCCGACTCATTTTTCTAATCAAGAAAATATGATGGATTTATGTGCTTGGCTTAATCCTTTCACTTATTATAGTTTTTTCTATAATCCAGCGACTATTTATGTCAAGGAGGAATATTATAATCTTTTCTCTGAAAATGACCGTCGTAAGTTCCGTTTCGTTATGGAAGGAGAGGATGAGTATTGGCGTTCTACGCAATATTATGTCAATTTGGGTCCGACCAGTCCGGAATTGTATTTGACATTAGCGGAATGCGAAGCACGGGAGGGGGATGAAGAGACTGCAAAAGCATTGTTGTATGAATTGCGGAAAACAAGAATGCCGGAGGATGAGGCTGCATTGCCTGCAACGATAACTGATAGGAATAGCTTGATTCGTTATTGTGTGGAAGAACGCATTCGTGAACAATTAGGGACTGGAAAATTTTGGTTGGATATGCGTCGTTTGTGGAATGACCCCTTGTTCCAGGATTATAAAGAAAATTATGCCCACCCGATAGGCGATGAAGTATATAAGTTGACAGAGGAACGTTTGGTGATGCGAATTCCTCCGTTAGTAATGCAATGGAATCCGGGTTGGCAAGATAATGATTAATAATGAGAAAGGTAGATATATTTTTGATTGTTTGATTTTTAATGTTTGTGCGGGATGTAGTCCCGCACAAATAAAATATAAAAATGTTAGATATGAGATATTTATTGGTAAGTTTGTTATGCTTGCTGTCGACGGGAGTGTTGATGGCGCAGGAGGTGAAACCTATCCGTATCCACGGGAAGATACAGGATTTCAAAGGTGGGCTGGTGGCTATGGAGTATTATGCGACGAGGCATTCGGATACGGTGGTGGTGAATGCAGATGGCACGTTTGATTATTCGGGTACTGTCAGTGAGCCGCAAAATGCGTCTTTGTTTTTTGAAGGATATAAATCTAGCATCGACCTCTTCGTAGAAAATGGAATGGACGCTCGATTAAATATTGCTTTTGTTCAAAAAGATTTTGAAGGGATGGTGATTTATGAGCCGGAAGTGGATTATCAAGGAGACAATGCTGATTGCACGGCTTTTATGAATGGCTATATGGATTGGTGGCTTTTTGAGAGCCCTTGGCCATTTTCCCGCATAGATACTCTTTCTTTTGCGGAATACCGTGAACAATATTTGGAAGATGTGGATAGCTTGAAACGTGAATTGGTAAAAGTAAAGAGCATGGCATTTAAGCGTGCAATGATGGAAACGATAGATGCAGGAATTACTGAAAGTCTTTTCCGTTTTGCTTGGGCAAAGCCGAAGGTTGATGCCGACTTTGAGCGTTGGGTGGAAGCCTTTGACCGGAACGATCCGGAAAATATGAGAATGGCAGGCAATTATGTGCGTTGGTATGGACGCCAGCACCGGGCAGCCGAAGGAGAGTCTTCTGTCATTAAGTACTTTGCAAACTTAAAAGAGATTTTCACGAACCAGGAAATCATCAATGCTTTTGCTGATGAACATATCATCCAATATTTGCAAAATGCGCCGGAGGGGATGGCAGAAGTGTTGGCATATTACAAGACCGTTTCCACGAACACGGAAGCCCATGCGAAAGCCGATGCCGTTTATGAGCATTACAAGGACTTGGTTGCCGGCGCGCAAGCCATTGATTTTACAATGACGAATGAAAAAGGCAAGGAGTTCAAGCTTTCTGATTTCCGTGGCAAGGCAGTCTACATTGATGTGTGGGCAACATGGTGCGGACCTTGTTGCGCGGAGATTCCCCACATGGAAAAATTGGTAGCGCATTATGCCAAGAATAAGAAAATAGAGCTGATTAGCATCTCCTTGGATGAGGACCATGCCAAATGGGAGAAGAAACTGGCAGAGGACAAGCCGGAATGGAAGCAATTTATTTGCCCCGAAGCTTTTGAGTCAGGGTTGTGTAAAAATTACGACATTTACGGCATCCCCCGTTTCCTTTTCTTCGACAAGGACGGCAAGGTGATATCTCTGGATGCGCCGCGCCCCTCTGCGGATGACATTATTGAATACATTGACAAACATTTGGCAGAATAAAAACAGATACAGATGATGAAAACAAGTTTTTTTGTAGGATTATTGGCAGTTTGCTTGGCTTGCGGGTCGGGGAAAACAGTCCTGAAAGGGCATATTGAAAATTACAATGGCGAGACAGTGTCCATTGTGCCTATAGATGATTATGATTCAAGGGA
>CALUKF010000018.1 GCA_944321145.1 uncultured Odoribacter sp.
TCATGTACGTAATTGATGGAAGCATAATATTGCACCAACTCGGAACCGCCCCGCACGTTGATGCCTGCCCGGTGGTTAATGGAATAATTCTTGAAAAGGATGTCGAACCAGTCATTGTTGGGATACACCCAGGATGGATAGTTCGGGCTGCCCGTGCGCTCGATTTTGGTCAGGGAATAAACCGGTTGGGCGTTGGGGTTGCGTGCCAACAAAGCCTCGTTGTACATCCGCATGTAGGTCTGCGGGTCTACGACATCGATTTCCCGGGTCGGCATGGAGGCAACCGCTTCATAGCGAACAGAAGTGTAGACGCTTCCCTCTTCCCCTTTCTTGGTGGTGACGAGGATGACTCCGTTGGCTCCCCGCGCGCCGTACATGGCGGTGGCAGAAGCGTCTTTCAATACAGAGAAACTCTCGATGTCCTCCGGCACCATGCGGGAAAAGTCGAGCATGGAGGTTTCTACTCCATCGACGAGGATCAACGGGGTGGAGATTCCCTGGGAGGAAGTGATTCCCCGGATGTAGAACTTGGTGTTCATCTCCTCCTCGGTCAAGGCACCGGGAATACCGCCCGTCTGCCAGCCGATGATGCCGGCGATTTTACCTGTCAACGAGGAGGTGAGGTCGGATGAAGACGATTTCAAGTCCATCGGGCGGATGGTGGTGATGGCAGAAACGACGCTTTCCTTTTTCTGGGTACCGAAGGCCACGACCTGCACTTCCTCGAGGTTCTCCGCTGTCGGATTGAGTTGCAGGTTTATCGTCGTCTTGCCTTTGATGGGAATCACCTCTTCTTTATACCCCACAAACGAAAACACCAGCACGTCATCCGGCTTCGCGTTAATGGTGTACCGCCCATCTGCATCCGTAGCCACACCCATCGAAGTGCCGTGAATCACGATGGTCGCCCCCGGCAGCGGGTTGCCGTTCTCATCCACCACGCGCCCTTTGACCGGCACCAAGTTCACCTGTGGCAAATCCTGCTCCTTTTGAGCTTCCCGCCAGATGACAATCGTTGTCCCCTCAAAGCGGTACTTGAAAGGTTTGTCCTTCAGCAACTGCGCCAATGCCTCGTTCACCGTCACATTCTCCACCTGCACCGTCACGGGGTTAATCGTTTGCAACTGCGTGCGGTTGTAGACGAAACCCATGCCGGTCTGGCGGTTAATCTCCGAGAACACGTCTTCCACTTTAGCGTTCACGAAATCAAGCGTCACTTTCTGGTCTTGGGCAAAAACTTTGCCGGGCTGGAAGCAGACCAAGAAGAGCAACATGAACCACGAGACTTTCCTTTTTACTTTTTTTAGCCGGAAAATCCCATCAGAAAAACTCTCATGCGAATTTTTTTCCATACTTTTGTATTTAAAATTGAACAATGGGATGCATCAAGGCATCCGTTAACTAATCCGGAAGTTGCCGCTAACAATTTCCGGTTTTTATTTTACTACGACCGTGTTGCCTTTCAACTCAAAACGGACAGTCGCCGTCCCCTCAATCAAATGCAAAATGTCCCCTACGTTATTCACTTGCGGAATAATCCCGTCAAAGACTTGGGATTTTACCTCCTCATTGGCATAGAATACATTCAGGTCATACCACCGCGACAAGCGTCCCATGATTTGCTCAATGGTCTCGTTGTTAAAGGCAAAAGTGCCATCCTTCCATGCCGTGTAGAGCCGGGTGTTCACTGCCTGCACTTCTATTTTTTGCGCCTCCGCATGGTATTTCCCCATTTCGCCGGGGTGCAGGAAGATTTCTTCGCTGCTGCGGGCTTGCATGCCGACTTTGCCATTCACCAACACGGTGCGAAGGGGTTCTCCCTCGTAGGCTGTCACATTGAATTCCGTGCCGTAAACCCGTACGTCCATGCCATCGCTGGAGACAATAAAAGGACGCGTGGTGTCGCGCTGCACGTCGAAATAGGCTTCGCCGGAGAGGTAGACTTTCCGTTCATTCCCGGCGAATTGCACCGGGTAGCGCAGTTGGCTGACGGAATTCAGCCAGACACGGGTGCCGTCGGAAAGTTCCAATTCATACAAGCCGCCCACCGGGATGACAAGGGTATTGAATATTTCCGCCGCTTCCTCGCCCTTGACCTGCGCATAGCGGTAGCTCAGTTTCTGAAGGGAATCCTTCACAATGCCTGTCTCCGCCTCGTTCTCCACTTGCAAGGCTCCTGCGCCCAACGTGATGGTCTCGCCCGTGGAAAGGATCAACTCGGCTTGCTGCCTTGCCGGCGCATGGTATGCCAACGTCCGGTCTCCCGTCCGGGAAGTGCCGAGAGCCGTCAAAAGGTAGAGGCTGACGGAAAAGATAAGCAATACGGACGCCGCAGCCGCAAACCAATAAATCCGCCGCCGGGGCGTTTTCCGGATTTTGCGCATCAGGCGCGCCTTCTCGCTTTGCTTGAGCCGGCTGAAATCGGCAGGCGAATATGCCTCCCGCAATAGGGCAATGGTTTTCAGCAACTCCACGTGCTCTGCGTCGCGCAACCATTCCTCCACGCTCGCCTTGTCCGGCTTCTCGCCGTCGGAAAGGAGCGTCAGGGCAAATTCTATGTCGTCAAATTCGTGCTTCATCGTTTTTCTGATTTGCACCTAATACACGCACCCCCCGAAAATGGGTGACAAGAAAATCCGACTTTTTTACGATTTTGTAGAATAAGCTATGTAGAGGAAGAGTATTTTCTTTTCGTCCAAATTGTCGCGCAAGTACTTTAACGCCCTCGCCAAGTGGGTTTTGACGGTGTTCACGCTGATACCCAATTCATCGGCGACCTCTTTGTATTTTTTGTTTTGGATGACGCATTTTTCCAGGATCGCCCGTTGCTGCGGCGGCAATTCCTTGAGCTTCTCATCCAAGGCTGCAAAGAGTTTTTCGCGGTTCTCGACAGGTTCGTCCTCTTGCAAAAGGTAATGGCTCAAAGGCTCTTCGTTGTCGGCAACCACTTTCCGGTGGCGCAAATAATTCAAAGCATAATTCTGGGCAATGGCAAAGAGGTAAGATTTCACAGACAGCGACTTGTCCAACTTCCGGCGATTGTTCCACAACGTCAGGAAAGCATCCTGCACAATGTCCTTCGCCGCCTCCTCATCCCCCACGTATGAACACACGAAAGCCATCAGCCGCTCAAACTGCGTCTCAAACAAGTGCTCAAAATATTTGTCGTTGAACTCTTCCATGCGTGTAAACAAATTATTCGGCGCAAATGTAATCTTTTTTTATGAAAACCCAAAAATACCCGAAGCCCGGATAACGCTCGCGGCAAGAAAATGCGTTGATTCAAAATGGGGCTGTGCCCAAATGCTTTTTTCACACAGCCCCTTTCGTTCATCGTTAATCCTTCATCGTTCATCGATTCTTGAATGCATCATGCCGTCGTGATTTCGACAGAAACCGTTGCCGACGTACGCTTGCTGGCTGCCGATGAGGCAAAGGCATAGCCATGCACGCTCTCAGGCGCCCAATCGGCAGGCAGCTCAATGCTGGTGGCAAACTCCTCGCCCCGTTCTCCCATCTCCAACAACATGGTCTCGCCCGTCACCTCTTCAAACAGGACCCCATAGATTTGGTCATCCAGTTTGGCAGTACCCCACGCCTCCTGCATCGTTCGGTTGATAGACAAACTGCTACCTGTCAAAGACATCGTCACAATCGGACGTTTCAACTTCTTGGCAGCAGAACACGCCAGCAGGCTGTAATCCATCGACGCCACAAACTCCTCATCGACCGTCACATTCGGCATATTCGCCCGCACAAAAGCATTCGCTGCCGAAAGGCGGGCATCACGGCTGGCAAAACCCACCGCCGCCACATCCAGGAAGCCTGCTGACAATTCCGTCAGGAATTTCATTTTTGCCCGCTGGATGCGCTGCTTCTCTGTCCGCGGATTCCTCACCTTCGAAGGTTTCCGACGGGCAATGCGCTGCCCTTTGTTCTCATACATGGTGATGTTGTCTACTGAATTGCGTGCTCCGCCCATTAATACTGAATCAAAAATTGCCATAAGATTTAAATTTAAAAGTGAAACATTAAAAGTCTATTTTATTTATTCCCAATTGATTTTGGCATACCACGAAGGGGTAAACCGGTCACCGGCAGCCGCTTCCCAATAGCAATAGAGGTGAACCGGCAGCCCTTCCTCCGGGGCAAGCGGGATAACCGCTTGCCCGTCGCCGCGGCAAACGTCCAGATTGTCCCGCACGACCGTCCGGAACGAGCCGTCGCCATCCATCAGCAGGACATGCAGGCGGTCGTCTTTTGCTCCCATGAGCTTGTCCTTGCGGGTTTCCCAATGCAACGTCAATTCGTGCCCTCCGCTGACCGCCATGCAAATGCCCAATGGCAGGCGCAATTCGCCCTCGCTCATTTTCACCCGGCTGTAATCGGCAATGATTTCATCTTTGCTGAATGCCGCATAGTTTTGGCTTACAAATGCATTGTAACCCGTCTGCCCCGGACGTTTGAGGGCTTTTTTCCAAGCCTGCGGCACGCTTGTGCCCTGCAAAGCGCGGTAAAGCGAAACCAGGTAACGCAAGCGGTTTTGCCCAATGCGTTGCGCAGCCGTATAAGAATCCACACTTCTTTTCTTTGTGCTTGCCCGCCGGATGCAGGGCACCCCGAGGCGGTTGTAGAGAACGTAGTCTCCCACTTTGCCGGTCGCCACCACGCCGGCGATAATTGATTTGATTTCTTTCATGGTCAATGATTAAAAAATTATACTACTCTTGTTTTTCTCCGACAGTACGCTATGGATTCGCTTGCTGTCTTCCGTACCCTCCGCGCATTCGCGCCGTTTATTTAACGTTTGCCGACGTGGAGGGAACGCGCCGGGAACGTGGGGAATTCGGCGCAAAGCAAGCGAATCCCCGGCGTTGCCCGGACGTTGTGCCTACGCGGCTTCACCGCCTCCTCCCGGCTGGCGCAATTCGCCCACCATCTCCCGGAAGCTTTCCCAAGGGAAAGCGAGACCGGGGTCTTGTTTGCGGGTGGTGATGTCGGAATGCCCCACCAGGTGGCAAATCGGGTAATGCTTCACGAGCAACTGGCAAATCCTTGCCGCCACGCGCAATTGCAAAGGCGTATAAGCATGCCAATAGGTGATACCCTCCTTCCCCACAACCACACAAACTTCCGAGGAAGGGATTTCCGTGCCAAACCAAGTGAACCAACGGTCGTCCCGCCGGGTAAGCCGTCCGGCATTTGCCAACTCTATGCCAATGGAAAAGGCGTTTACATTCGTCCTGCCCTCCAAGGCACTCACGCCGGCATGCCATGCCCTCGTGTTGAAAGGCACAAGCTGGAAAACCTGCCCGTCACGGGCGACAACCACATGCGCCGAGGCTTTCGTTGCCGGATCGGCAAGGTAGAGGGCGCTGCTCCGCGCATCCCCGCCCCCGGTGTAGTGCATCACAATCGTGTCAGGAGCCGCAAGTTGCGTCCGGTTCTTGTCACACGCCACGCGAGTGACGTTCGGACTGACTAATACATGAGATAAAATTTGCATCGTTCTTCTGTTTTTAAAATTCAACTTCATCAGATTTTCTTTTTCCGGAGCAACCGGGGCAAAGTCTCCATGCCGCGCCCGAGGATATAACCGCCAAGCCCGATTTCCAGCAAATCCCAAAACCGGGAATTGTCTTCCAGCATCGGTAAGGGTACAAAGGCGCCCACAAGCACGACGGCGGCAAATACCAGCATCACGAGCGGGCGCCAGGAACGTTGCAACCAATTGCCGCCCGCTTCGGCTGCCAGAATTTTCTCCTGCTTTTCCTGCCCTTCGGCTTCCCAGCGCAGAAGCACTTCCGTCACCCGCGTCTGCAATTGTTGTTTCTCCCGGGCGGACAACGAGAGGGTCTCAATAATCCGCCCTACATCCTTCAATAGATTTGTTAAAATTCTCATACGTTTTTCGTTTTAAATTTGCTATTTTGTTCATGAACGATGCAAAAATACCCCCTCCTTTTGCCGAACAGAGGATAGTTTAAAGTAAAAATTGAAATTATTTTTACTTATTTTTACATTTATTTGTCAGACAAGCCGTTGCAAATGAATATTTTATATTTCATATTGAAAATCAGCGTTTTACAATAACATTCTCAACCACTGGGTATTGTAAAAACGATAAAAAGCCAAGCGGAAACAACTTTGTCGTGTTTTATTTTCCGCAGGCATGAAAGGGCAAGGAATAAAAATAAGCGGGATTTGGAAACCGCGATTTCCAAATCCCGTTCAAAATTTTCAAAAAAGAGAGATCATTTCATTTGGAATGCTTTATCAGGCAACTGCTCTAAAAAGGCAGTTACGTCATCTTTGTTCCACCCCTTGATTAAGCCATGTTCATTTATATCCAAATTGATATAATCTCCAAAACCATCTTCCAAAGGAGATAAAAAATCAGGGACATACCCCTCATAAATCGCTATTGCCTCACTATCTTTCCCCAAAAACTTAAGAGCACATTCGTCCCGCACCTTGAAATAGACATTTGCTTTCATACCAACAGGCCAATCAATGATTCGACCAGCCTCTTTATCAATCGCAACAGTCCAAGTGTCGTCCCGATAGCCATGCAACACCATGTGCCCCTCATTGTCATAAACATTTGAGCCGAAGTCCTCAAAAGGACACCACGCCTCAAGTAAAATCATTTTCACATCATCAACTCTTTTTTCCATAACATCTAAATTTTATATTTGTCTCAAATATAGCTATTCTTAAGAATAGACATTTGCAAAAACTGCAAATTAACAATCAATCTATTACTTTCCAGTCATCAATGGTGCCAGTCTTGGAGGAGAAGTTTACGCCCACTTTGTAGAGTCTGCGCGGGTCTGCCGCGTAGGGACGGGCGTAACCGGTATTCTCGATTTGCTTCAAAGCGGCGGCAGCCGTGCTGTCTAATTTGAACTCAAAGATGTAGACATAATTGTCCGTCTCGACGATGCAGTCCACCCGCCCCTGGCTTTGCTCCTTCTCCGTATACACCACGTAAAGGCTCATCAGCCGCAGAATCAGGTAGAAGGTGTAATGGAAGTAACGCTCCCATTCCCGCTCGTCGTTCTTGCGCCGCATACTATAAGGGATGCTTGCCAAGAAGGCAGTGAGCAGTTTCTGGAAAGACTCCAGGTCGCCCGCTTTCAGAGTCTTGGAAAGCTGCAACGCCAAACTCCCGGCATCTTCCGATGATTTCAAATAGTCGGAGGCTATGACGGTCAAGAAGCCTGCCTTCACCTCGTTGTTCGGGAAATCCAGCAGGAAGGTATCATCTTCCCAATTGTAATCCTTGATGGTCAGGTAACCACTCTGATAAATCATCGGCAGCGGCTTCTCCGCCGTCGCCTTGTAATCCACGAAGTCCCGGCGGAAATAGTAACGCCCCGTCATCTCGTCCAAGCCCTCCTGCGCATGGTTGAGCAAGCGCAACAGGTAAGTCGGAGTGCCCGAACGGAACCAATAGTCCTGCATCTCTTTATAGCGAAATACGTTCAACAGGCTGAAGGGGTTGTACACGTCCACCAACCGCGTACTGAAATGGTAACCGTCATAACGCTGTTTCAGCAATTGCATCATGCCGGGAATTGTCTGGTGATACCTTTGCGCCAATTCGGCTATCGGCTCGGCAAAATAAGACTCCAGTTCCTCCTGTGTGATACCACACAAGGTGTCGAAATCCGATACCATGCTGATGTCCGCAGGTTGGTTGAAACCGCTGAATACCGTGATTTGCGAAAACTTCGTCACGCCCGTCAGCAACACGAACTGCAAGTCGGCATCCGCTGCCTTAAACGTCGAGTAAAAACTCCGAAGCACCTCCCGGTTCCGCTCCTCCAACAGGACGCGGTTGCCGTCCACGGTAACTTCCGCGCCGATATCCAGCACGTCCAGCAAAGGCTTGTCATATTCGTCCACCAGCACCACGCAACGACGCCCTGTCCGTTCATGCGCTTGCCGGAGCACATACTCAAACCGGTCGCCCATAATTTTCCATGCCGGATGGCTGCCATACGTTTCTTCCCAAGTCGACAGATAACGTTCAATCCTGTCTTCCAAACTGCCCGGCTGTGTAAAATCCACACCGTTAAAGTCGATATGGAACACGGGGTATTCTAACCAGTCTTTCTCTAAGCGGTCAATTTTCAAGCCTTTGAATAATTCCTTGTGCCCCAAGAAATAATGCTTCAAAGTGGAAACTAAAAGACTTTTGCCGAAACGACGGGGACGACCTAAAAAGTATATCTTCCCCTCTGTCACAAGTTTATAAATCATATCGGTCTTGTCTACATAAACAAAACCGCCTTCAATAATCTGGTCAAAACTCTGGATGCCTATCGGATATTTCATCATGGCTACAATTTTTTTGCGTTACACTGCAAAGGTATATTAAATTTACCAGATTTACAATGTGGCAAAAGTCCTTTTTCCGGAGGTTGCCCACGCCCTGAGGGCGGGCATGGGCGAAAAGGGAGTTATTTCCCGGCAAGGATTTGTTTTTCGAGGTCGCGGCGGAAGTTGTCGAAGAAACGTAGCTGGTTGTCGGTGCATACCAGGCGGTAGATGACGTTCGACAGGTTCCTGCCCTCCGGGACGATTTTGTCCGTGATGAAAAGCGCACGGACAAAGCGGATGAACTCCATCCGGTTGCCTGTAAAGCGGAAAGGGAAATCCGGGATGGGCTGCTCGGGGCGGAGCTCTGCCCGTGACGCAGATTTGCGTGTTCTTCAAGGCACGCAGGTATAAATTCATGGCGTTTTTCTCCATGGGATTTTGATAAAAGAATGAATAAAAACTGGAGTGCATTTCTATGAGCACCCCAGCGAAAAAAAAACAGTTATTTGTTGCAGATTTCGGCGATTTTAGCGCGGAGTTCTTCGCCACGAAGATTGATGGCGATGACCGTGCCTTCGCCATCTATAAGATAAATGGCAGGAATGGCGTTAAAGCCATAGAGTTTGAGAAGCGGGGTTTTCCAACCTTGAAGGTCGGAGACATGTGTCCAAGGGGTAGCATCCTCTTGGATTGCCTTTTTCCAAGATTCCGCTTTGTTGTCCAAGGATACACCTAATACGTCGAAACCTTTGCCGTGGTATTCCTCGTAGATGGCTTTTACATTTTTCCCTTCAGCGCGGCAGGGGGCGCACCAAGAAGCCCAGAAATCAATGAGCACCAATTTCTTTCCCTTTATGAACTCATAGAGGGAAACGGCTTTCCCTTCCGGAGTGTTCAAAGTAAAGTCCGGAGCTTTGTTGCCAACTGCCAATCCGTTTGGATTGTTTTGTGCGGACAAAGATAGTGCCGCAGCTAATACGCAAATCAATAATCCAATCTTTTTTGTCATGACTCATTGTTTTTAGTTGTTGTTATTCTTTTCATTATTTCAAATGTTGGGCAATTTCGCGCTCTAAATTATTTTCTCGAAGATTTCTTGCCACTATTTTTCCTTCTCCGTCTACTAAGTAAAGTGTGGGAATGCCTGAAAAATGATATAATTCTTTTACTATTGAATCCCAGTGTTTCAAATCGGAGACATGCGTCCAAGACAAATTGTTGTCCCGAATGGCTTTTTTCCATGCCTCCTTGTCGTTATCCAAGGACACCGCCAAAATGTCAAGCCCTTTGTTATGATACTTGTCATATATTTCCTTGACTAAATCCCAATAAGGGTCGTGCCAAGAAGCCCAAAAATTGATGAGCACCAACTTCTTCCCTTTTACAAACTCATGCAAAGAAACCGGATTTCCTTCTGGAGTATTTAACGTAAAGTCGGGAGCAATGGCTCCGATTGCCACTGTCGCATATTGATCATAAATCTGTTTCAACTCCATTGCAGGTTTCCAAGTCGTGAGATTGAGAGGCAGATTTTCCAAACAATCTTTAGCTGCCGGAATCAATCGGTCGTAATAGGTCATGTAGACTCCATATTTGCACAAAGCATACACGGATGCCCGATCATGACCCTGGGCTACCGTCACCAAACGGTCAATGAGGATGGAATCCATGACTGCTATCCAAGCTTCCGTCCGTTCATGTTCACCCAAAAATACATCGTTGACTTCCCAAACGGCAGTATTGGTAGGATTTCCTGTGACTTCACCTTTGATGAAGTTCGTATTGTAGGTTGTGTAAATCGCATCGGATAACTTCATATAGGTATCACAATAATCCAGATAGAGCAAAGTGGATTCCCGCCTTTGTTCCTTCTTATTGAAACGGGAAACAACGGCTTCTCCCGGTTCTTTCAAGTTGCTTAAGTCAAATTTGAACTTTCCGTTTTTAATGGTGCAAGAATCTTTAAAATCCCTTCCTGCTTCCAAGTAAATTTTCTCCCCTTCCCATGCGGGAGTGCATTCGCCTGCTACGGTCATCCGAGGTTCCTTTGTTGAACATGCCATAAGGCATACGCTTAAACTTAAAGTCAATAATTCTTTTATTTTCATATTCGCTGTTGTTTGATGATGTTTTTTAAGCCCGCCCGATTCCGGGTGAACCGAGCGGGCACCCTGAAGAAAACTTATTTACATATTTCGGCGACTTTATCTCGTAAAGCATCGCCTCTCAGATTTTTAGCTACAATTCGCGCATCTCCGTCCACAAGATAAAGGGTAGGGATACCACCGAAGCGGTATAATTTTGTCATGGGAGAATCCCAACCTTGAAGGTCGGAGACTTGACCCCAGGGAATGCGATCTTCTTTGATGGCTTTTTTCCAATTTTCCAAGTTGTCATCAATGGAAACGCCCAAGACATCAAAACCCTTGTCGTGGTAGGCGTCGTAAAGGGCTTGCACGTTTTTGGCTTCCATCCGGCAGGGGCTGCACCAAGATGCCCAAAAGTCAATCAGTACAAGTTTTTTGCCTTTTACATATTCGTGCATGGAAACGGGTTTGCCTTCCGGCGTGTTTAACGTGAAATCCGGAGCGACGTACCCGATGGCGAGGGCAGAATATTCCTGGTATGCCTGTTGCAATTCTTGCGTTACCTTCCATTGTTTCATGTTATCAGGAAGACTATCCAGACATGATTTTACCATGGGCACCAAATGCTCGTCATCCATCATATAAATCGCATATTTACGCAAAATGTAAACAGAAGAACGATCGTGGCGTTCGGCTGCTTCTTTCAACTTCCTGCTTATAATCGTTCCATTCTCCTCCATGTTGTTTTCCAAAAACAGGTTGTTCACTTCAAGGACTGCCGCATTGGTAGGATTGCCGCTGAACTCGCATTTGATGTAGTAGCCTCCAAAAGCGGGATAGGCTTCGTCTGCCAGTTTCAGGTGCGTATTGCAATAATCCAAATAGAAGAGGACATATTCCGACCGCTGCTCTTTTTCATTAAAGCGGACAATGTATGATTCTTCCGGTTGTGCCAATTGGCTTAAGTCGAAAGCGAATTTCCCATTCTTTACAACGCAGGAGTCCACATAATCTTCTGAATGGAAATAAATCTTTTCGCCATTCCAAGCCGTGGGGCATTCACCGCTGACACTCATTTTCGGCTCCTGCGTGCTGCAAGCGGCAAAGCCCAAGATTGCGATTAAAATCCATAATCCTAATGTTTTCATATTACTTTTCTCTAAAAAATAACTTCTACGGTATGTTCACCTTCCACCGGCGGCAGGCAGGTTTGCGAGCTGCAGGTTTGATATATGACTTTCACTTTGATTTTCACTTTCTCAAAAGTGGTGCCTTCCACTTTTTTGAAATTCTGCTTGAAACTGAAAGTTTCCGAGCCATCTTCCGCTTTTTCGCCAACGTACACTTCACGCACGCCTTTTTCTGTTTCCGGTTCCTGCAAACCGCCAACCTTTTCCACGATGTCTTCCGGATATTCAAAAGTTATCTCTACGGGTATCTGTTCGCTATTTACTTTCGCGTGATTGTACACATGGAAGTCTGCCAAGGTCTTGAATTTTACTTCTATGGTAAATTCTTCCAAACCTTTCCACGAACTTAGCGGAGCAAGCACGACATAATCCACCGGGCGATATTCAGACACTTCCGGCTCCCGGCTTTTCTTGTTGTCCCTGAATGCAGCTTCTTGCTCTTCCTTGCTCAGGTCGCTATAAGTCAGCATCATTTTTCCCATATCGTATTCAAATTCGCGAGGGGCAGCTTTCTCAGTTTTAGCCACAGCTTTTTCAGGATTCGGCTTGCCGTAAAATACAAAGGGATATCCCCGGTGCCGCAGGGTGTAACGCTTGTTTTCGAGGACTTTGTCACCCAATGCCACACGTACAGAATCGTAGTTGTAGTGATAGTACCTTAAAACAACCCCCGGATCTTTTCCCGGGAACAACAGGCGTGCTTTGTCCAGCCAAGTCCAATTGGCTTCGTTATAGGCTTCATAGCCTCCTTCGGCTGCACGTTCCGCCGGATTGATTGTGGCAATGGAAAGTCCCATCAGAATATCCTCCACGCCATCATTGTTGTAGTCGTCAATCATCAGCATGGGAGCGCATCCCGGCAGGGATTTTGAACCGTCCGCCACGGTAAAAAGAGGCACAGCGTGCTCGAAACGGATGCCATCGTCCGTATTGACCCCTCGAAAGAAATAGAAAGCATCGCTGCCCGGCTGGGCATATCCGTCATGAACAATGATATCCAACACGCCGTCATGATCCCAATCGTAAGGGAAAAGATAGGTATGGAAATCCCCGCCGCATACATCAGTAGGCATAAAATTCTCTCCGGTTTTAACGACCACAGAAGGGTCGCGCCGGATGTGCAGAATGGAGCCGTCTACATGGAAAAGGTATTGCCGCAACCCCAATACGGGATGTTCTTTCGTCCCTTCATTCAGGGCAACACGGAAGCCACCGCTGCCGCCTACGAACAAATCCAACAAGCCATCGCCGTTGAAGTCGGCAAAGCGGGCTGTAGTGAAGTTCCAATATTGGTTGTTCAGCGGCGACCAGTTCATCACGCCGGGAGTGCCTCCTGCTATCATGTCATAATACTTCTGCTCGATGAACTGCTTGGGCAGGAAGCCTTTTTCGCTGCCCCGCCACCAAGAAATTTGCCCCGGGTTGTATTGCCCGGAAATGATGTCATCGTAACCGTCACCGTCAAGGTCTACGACTTGGGGGTGCGTGCCGATGCAACACCATTGGTAACAAGTCAGGGTATCGCCATTTACATCCGTCGCGTAAAACCACTCCCCTGTGTATTCCGGCTTTTCCGGGGTGCCCACATTCAAGTATACTTTGATGTTCGAGGATGCTTGTCCGGTCTCAAATTCTCCAAGCAGCAGGTCTTTTTTCCCGTCCTTGTTCCAATCGTAGAGGGCAGGGTAAATCAAACCATGCTTTTCTGTGCGGATTTCAAATTTCGTGCCGTCGATTCGCTCCGGCTGGCTGAGCAGATTCGCTCCGGGAATATCCGTAAAAACCAATTCTTTGAATTTGGGGAAATTGGAGGTGCGGACACCGTTCATGCTGTGGTCTGCATCGGGGGTATATTCTTGGGCTGACAGGCAAAATTCCCCGCCCAAAATCATCATCAGAAACAATCCTCTCAATGTATTCTTTTTCATGATGAGAATGTTTTTGTTTTAAAAAATTACCTTAAACGTCTGTTCTTTTTCTACCGGCGGCAAACAGGTTTGCGAGCTGCATGTCTGATAGATTACCTTCACTGTAATCGGGGCTTTCTCAAAGGTAGTGCCTTCTTTTACCTTGAATACCTGTTTAAAACTGAAGGTTTCCGAACCATCCTCGGCTTTTTCGCCAGTGTAAACCTCACGGATGCCGGCGATGGTCTTCGGTTCTTGCAAGTCACCTACTTTTTCCAGGATATCTTCGGGATACTCAAAGGTGATTTCTACGGGTACTTGATCGCTGTTTACTTTGGCATGGTTGTAGATGTGGTAATCTGCCAAAGTTTTGAATTTTACTTCCACCGTAAACTCCTTGGTTTGCCCATACAAGTAAGGAGGAAGGAGCACCACGTAGTCCACGGGCTGATACATGGATACTTCCGGTTCAATCTGTGTTTCTTTGTAAATGTCCATTCCTTTTTCTCTTTTCAAATCCTGATAGGTGAATGTCATGCGGGTGCTATCAAATTTAAATTCCTTGGGAGTAGCTTTTTCGGTTTTGGCTACGGCCTGCTCCGGATTCTTTTTGCCGTATAATACAAATGGATATCCCCGATGCCGCATCGTCATGTAACGCATGTCGCCCATTTCTCCAATAAAATAAGATTTTAGGAAATCTTGTTCCTGCATCCGGGCTTCAATTTTTTCCCAACTGTAATCATATCCTTGAAGTGCCAAGCCTGCGTCTTTTCCCGGAAATTGCAAGCCCAAATTGCGAAGCCACCCCCAATTGATTTTATTGGCAGCTTCGTAACCGCATTCGCATTTTTTAGGATCGGCGTTAACCGTGGCGATGGACAAGCCCAGCAGAAGGTCTTCAACACCGTCATTGTTGTAGTCATCCACCATTATCATCGGAGCACAACCCGGCAAGGCTTTTGATCCGTCCGCTACGGTAAACAGAGGGACAGCCTCTTCAAAGCGAATGCCGTCGTCCGTGTTTACTCCCCGGAAAAAGTAAATGCCATCACCACCAGCTTCTGTGTAGCCATCATGGATGAACAAGTCCAACACACCGTCATGATCCCAATCATAGGGGAAAATATAGCTGTGCCCGTCACTGCCGCAGATTCTTTCCGGAATGACATCTTCTCCAGTCTTGACAACTTCACGCGGGTCACGCTGAACGTGCAGAATGGTTCCGTCCACATGGAAAAGAAATTCCCGCAAACCCAAGACCGGATGCTCTTTTGTCCCTTTATTCAATGCCACTCGGAAACCACCGCTGCCTGCCACGAACAAATCCAGAAGACCATCGCCGTTGAAATCGGCAAAACGGGCAGTCGTGAAATTCCAATAAGTATTGGAGTAAGGCGACCAAGACATGGTGCCGCCCTCTTTGCAGTGCTCATAGCCTTCTTGCTCTATGAACTGCCTGGGCAAGAAGCCTTTTTCGCTGCCACGCCACCAAGAAATCTGCCCGGGATTGTATTGCCCGGAGATGATGTCCTCATACCCATCGCCGTCCAAGTCGACGATTTGCGGGTGCGTGCCGATGCAGCACCATTGGTAGCAGGAGAGGGTATCGCCGTTTACATCCGTAGCGTAGAACCATTCACCGGTATACTTTGGTTTTTCTTTCGTCCCTTTGTTTAGGTACACTTTGATGCGCGATTCGGTTTGCCCCGTGTAGAACTCGCCAAGCAGCAGGTCTTTTTTCCCGTCTTTGTCCCAATCGTAGAGGGCGGGGTAAATCAGCCCATGCTTTTCCGTGCGGATTTCAAATTTCGTCCCGTCGATGCGCACCGGTTGGCTGAGCAAGTTGCCGCCGGGAATATCGGCGAATTGCAATTCCTTGAACTCAGGAAAATTCGTTGTGCGTTCCCCATTCATGCTGTGGTCGATGGCTCCGTCGTCCACTTCTTGAGCAAACAAGTTTATGTTGAAAAACAAGGAGATGGCAGCCAATGCTGCCATTCCTTTGATTTGGATTAAAATATTTCTTTTCATTGCATTATATTCCTTTGAGGTTTACATCGTAAATTTGGCCAAAACCTTCATAGGTTTTAAGGGTGTTGGGTATCACATTTCCTGAGTTCTCGTCGATTTCTACGGAATAGAGTTTGCCGCTGCCCGGAGTGCCGGCATAGGTTCCAATGACGAGCAACTTGTTTGCCAAGTAGTAGCTATCAAAGCCTTCCGGTTTCATGAGTTTCATCAGCGTGATTTCGCCATCGAGGCTGAGGCTGAGGGGTTGTGGATTGATAGATTGCCCTTCCCTCAACTCAAAATGGAAAATCTGGCTTGACGTGGCATAATAGCATGCCGCAGGTCTCGACGTGCCGAATGCCCAGTCCACGACTTGGTCTACGGGGATGTTTGCCAAATCGTAATTTGCATAATATACTTCTGCATGATCCTCCGTGTCCAAGTTCAATTCTACGATGAAGTTGTTGCCATCGTCGCCCTTCATGACTGCCACGGCATGTCCAACTTCTCCACCGCAAGAAAGATAAAGCAAGTCGGCTTGCATGTCGGATAAGTCTCTTCCGTCTTTTTCTGCATGGATGACAAGTCCTTCTCCATCATTTCCTAAGCCCCAGCCCGGATCCATGTCGATAAAGGCTCTCGACTTCGTGTCGAATCCCAAGGTTGCCATTTCAAAGTCGCTGTAAATCATCATGGGAGAAAGCGACCAATCCATTTCTTCTTCCGTATTGTAATCAATCATAGGCCAAGGCGTCGTGAAGTAATCCGTGTTGTAACGTTTAAAGAAAGCCGTGCCTCCATCGAATGCCACAAACTGCTCTCCGTTCCAGAACAAGCCTTCCGGATCGCCTTCGTTCAAATTGCCATAAAACAAGTCATTCCATTCGCCTTCCTTGACCAGGTTCCGGTCTACCAAAACTGCGCCTTGGTCGGTAGCAATGACAGTTTTGAGGATTGTAGGCATCATTGGCACGTAAGCATTTATCATGGCAGAATAGTTTTGCATCAGCCATTCGCCTTTGCCCGGAATCTTCTCGCCGTTGTTTTGCTGGGAGTAGAAGTTGGGAATCAGTGCTTCCTCGAAAGTTGTTTCGGCAGTAACCTGGAATTCCGGTTTGCCAATGAAACCCACGTCAGAGCTTGTGCCATCGCCATGCAATACCATGGCACCCCGATACACCGTTCCATAGCGGATATCCATCGTCACGATGTCAGAATAATAATGGCAACCGGTGCTTAATTGGGTTACGTTGAGGCGCAAAGAATAGGCTCCTTCTCCCGGAATGGTAAACTCGATTTCATGGCAGTTGAATTGCATCACTTTGCCTGTGTCGATGGGCACGAATTCTGTAAAGTAATACTGTACTCCATCAACAACCCCGTTGCGTTCTACTTCCCAAAAATACTCCAAATCATCTTCCGGGATGTCGGTGGTGATGGTTGGCTCAATTTCCAACACTTCCCCGAAGTATCCTTGGTATTGGGTTTGCGGGAAAGTGATTTCCACCTCGCCCAACTCGGTGTAATCGTAGTTCCCTTTGTCGTCATAGCATGCCATTGCCAGCAATGCCATAAACAGCATGATTATTGAATAGGTCTTTTTCATAATCTCAAAATCTAATGTAATTTGTTTTATTTGCTTCATCAACCGAAATACAAGATGTCTTCTGTTTCAGGATCAATGATGCCATTCTCCTTGCAATATTGGTTCAACTTGTAAACAGCAATCGAGGCAGCTGCGCCATACCAGTCATTGACCATGGCGTCGATTTCATCCTCTGTCAGCACAGCGTAGACAATTTGCATCTTTTGGTCGGTATAGTTGCCTAATACATAGTCCCCGTCTTCTTCGTCCCACCAAACAGGTTTGCTAACCAGGTTGGAGACAATCAGGTAATTTTTCAAATATTCCTCTTGTCCGACTTCAAAAATATCTGAGGCTTCGATTTCAAAACCGATGGTGTCATTTGCCACATCCAAATTCTCTGTCCAGGTCACCCGCACAGAGAGATTGCCGGTCACTTCCCCTTTTGGGATGAAGGCGGACACAATCTCATATTGGGTAGCCGGATTGCCGCACCCCAAATCCTTGACTGCTACTTCCCGGTCGGTGGAGTCCACCATCCCTGCCATGGAGATGGGAATTTCCACGATAAACTCCGTTGCGTCCGGTTGGGACAAGAACGTGAAAAGTGTCGTGTCATTGGCTTCCGTAAACCAAGCCCGAGGTTTGGCATCCCACGTGGGGATTTCGCTCTTTGCGCAGGCGGCTGCCACAACAAGCAGGATGATGCTGTAAAATATGTTCTTCATTGTCTTTCTTTTTTTTGATTAAACATTAATCCCGTCCTCCATAAGAAGTTTCGATATCCGGAATCTCAAACGTAAAGAGGGAGGCATCTGTCATGAACTCGCTGAAATTCGTGATGCCTTTCCGTTTGTAATAGAACCACAACTGCCCTTCACCCCAGAATTCCTTGCGGTATTCTTTTAAGATTTCATCTTCCACATCGTCTGACGTGCTGAGCTGAGTGGAATATTGGAATCCCCGGTTGTTGCGCACTTCGTTCAGGTATGCTATTGCGTCTTCCTTTGTTTCGGCACATTCTGCTGCGATGTAATACATCTCGGACTTGCGGATTAGTGGAAGCCGCTCCTGGAAATAGCGTTCCACTTCATACGTGGTCGGCTGGATGTACTTGATCATGTGCAAGGTGTTGGTGCTGCCTGAACCGTCGAACCAAATTTTAGAGCGGTAGTCCACGTTGGCGTTTTCATAGACTTCGTTCTTGAATGTTCCGTCGATTTTCATTTCCACGTTGCTGTTGTCTTGCGTCACCGTCAGGAAGTAATTGTAACCGTCCAGTACTTCATTGAACTTTGTCATGTTCAAGGCAAAGACTTGTTCGTAGGCGAATACCCTATCCTGCCCGCTATTATAATCCGTGCCGATAACATAATCTGCGACGTGTTGCTGCTTGACCCATGGGAAACGGTTATGCGGAGCCTCGATGATTTCCTTGGCTTGTGCCAAGGCATTTGCCTTGTCGCCCATCCACATGTAGATGCGTGCCAAGGTGGCCGTGGCTGCATAATAGTTGAAACGGAAACGGCGATTGTGGAAAACCTGGCAACTGTCACGGGAAATGTAATTGGCGTCGATTTGTGGCAGAGATGCCAGGCAAGCGTCTGGCTCCACGCCCAAATGGATGGGGTCGTTTTCCATCAATGTCTTGGCTTGTTTCAAGTCGCCAATCAAGGTGTCCAGCAAATCCTGTTGAGTATAGAGCGGCGTGACGAGCGGCGAAAGGGTGCTGACAAATGGAATGCACTCCTTGTCCTTTCCGGTGGAATAAGCCTCGCCGAACATGCGCAACAGGTCGAAATGCAGGAAGGCACGCAAACCGAGGGCTTCGCCTTTGATGATGTTGTAGTTGTCTCCGGAAAACACGCCTTGGTTTTCGTCAATGGTCTCCAGCAGGGAGTTGCAGTTGGCAATCTGGTGGTACATGCCATTCCAGATGGCTTCGATGGTGGCATCGCAACTGGTGTTTGCGGTTTCGCCGTAAGCATATTGCGACCAGTCTAACAGGGTTCCGCTGTAAACGCCATTGGTGCCGTTGTAATACCCGGCGAGCATGTCCATTTCAGCGAAAGTCATTGTCCTGCCGTAAAGGGAGGCATCGCACATGTTCGCATAAATGCCGGTCAGGGCTTCCCCGTAGCCGTTTTCTGTCTTGAATAGCTCGTCGCGGTCTAATTCCGATGTGGCACTCACGTCCAGCCAATCGTTGCAGGCAGTGAGGGAACCTGCCAAGGCTGCAGCCAGTACTATTGTTTTAATTCTTTTCATAATTCAGTCTTTTTAGAAAGTTGCTTGTAATGAGAACGAGAAATTCCGTGCAAAGGGGTAGGAGGTTCCCCGTTCAATTTGGATGCTGGAGATGCGCACCAGTTCATTCATGTAGAACGAAAGTTTCAGGCGTTCCAGCGACAGTTTCTGCATCCAGTTGCCGTCAAACTCGTAGCCCAAATTGATGGATGAGATATACAGCTCGTTGTTTTTTTGCACAAAGCGGGAGGTCGGTTTGGTGAACGCTGTTCCCGTGCTGGGACCATTGATGAGCAGCGAGCGGTAAGGTGCCACGTCGCCCGGCTCCAACCAAGAATCCCATACGCGGCGGTCTAAGTTTTCGTAACCGGTAATGTTCTCCATGCGGGCAATCAGGTCGGAATTGTAGAGGTCTCCTCCAAATTTGTAGCTGGCAGAGAGGGACAGGGAGAAGCCCTTGTAACCCGCGCTTACACCGAAGGTGCCTTCCAATTTGGGTTCGGTGTCGCCAATAACCACTTGCTCTGCAGAACTCCAGTCGAAAGTGCTTTTCCCGTCTTTCGTCAGGTACATTTCCCGTCCGCTTGCCGGGTCTACGCCCAAGGAGCGCATGCCCCAGATGGCAGTCATGGAACATCCTTCGTAGTAAAGGGTTGCCGGCTTGGTCAATTGCTCTGTATAGCGGTCAACATAACCCTCCAGGTCAAAATCTTCATCGTATTCTGCGCTGCCTTCTGTGCCGTCTGCGTCTAAGTTCGCATTTTGCTCATCATTGCTGTTTTTGAAAATGTCTGCGATGTCCACGATTTCATTCTTGTTGTGCGTGGCATTGAACGACAAGGTGACATATCCTTGGTTTTTCGGCGAACGCCAAGGTGTCACGGACAAGGACAACTCGTACCCCGTATTTTTGATTTTGCCCAAATTCTCTTTGTAGGTCGTGAAACCGGTGGATGGCGGCAAGGAAATGTCCGAAAGCAAATTGTCGGTATCTTGGATATAGTACTCTGCCCTGATGTTCAAGAAATCTTTCAACGAAAGGTCTAAACCGACATTGTAGTCCATGACGCGCTGCCATTGCAATTCAGTGTTTGGCAAAGCAATCAGCGATGCGCCCAATTTGTCTCCATACACATAATCGCTATACTCGTAGCGGGCACGGGCTTGCGACGGATCCACATTCTGCGTGCCGGTGTACCCTAAAGAGCCTCTTAGTTTTAAGTACGTAATCCACTCATTCCCTTCCAAGAAATTCTCATGGTGAAGGTTCCAGCCTGCGCCCAGAGACCAGAAGGAACCCCAAGGATTGTCCTGCCCGTAAGCCGATGAACCGCTAAAACGAATAGAAGCGTCAAAGAGGTAGCGGTCGGCAAAAGAGTAGTTCAAGGCAGCGATTACGCCTACTTCCCGAGACTTGCTATTGCTGCCGGATGGCTTGGTATTTTCCATGTATTGCGCGCCAAACGAGATATCGTCCATAAAGTCGTTGCCGAATCCTTCAGCAATCACACTCGTGCTGTTGGACGAATTGGTCGTCATGTTCCACGTCACATTGGTGAAAATCAAATGCCTGCCCAAGGTTTTGTTGAAATTCAAGCCCACTTGTGCGGAAACATAATCCGTGTAACCGTTTGTCTTGGTGTACTGTCCTTTGCGTGCGCTTTGCCCGTTCTCGTCATATTCAGCGAACATCGTGTGGTTGGTCGGATAGAAGACATCGCTGCTGCTTTCTTGCCGGCGGTAGGAGAAGCTACCCGTTGCGCGGAAAGCCGGGCTAATGTTCCAATCCACAGCGAAATTGTCAAGTACTTCCGTATAGGCACTTTCGTCCTTCGTGTTCAGCGAACCGTTGTACAGCGGATTGGCAATTCGTTCGGAAGAACCGTAGTGATAAAGCGTGAACTCCTTGACCAGATTGCCATCCTCGTCGTAAGGCGCCCAATAGGGATTCAGCCCAATGTATTCGTCAAAACTGCCGTAAGGGGAGTTTTTCGACCAGTTGCGCGTAAACTCAATGGTGTTGCGGAAAATCAAGTTATTGTAGGTATAGGACAGGGTGGTATTTAAGTTTAACGTATTGCGTTCGGAACCTTTCATGACACCTGCCGTCTTGTTGTAGGACAAGCCTGCGGAGTAGCGCATGCGGCTGTCGCCGCCTTCCAGATTAAGCGCATGCTTGTGGCTGAAACCTGTACGTAGCGGCTGGCTCAACCAATAGGTGTCCACGCCCCGTGCGACATCGTTATACACGGCTTGATAGGCTGCATACTCAGTGATGGTACCTGCCGGAAGGAAATTGTCTTCGCTGCTAAGATTCGGACCATACATGTTGATTTGCACTTCGTAAGCCAATTTCTCTTTGGCGTTCATCAGATTGTAACCCGTCAAGTCCGGCGCCTCAATGCCATAATCGCCGGAATAGCTCACTCGCAATTCTCCCGGCAGCGGACGGATGGTCTGGATGACAACCACGCCGTTTCCGGCTTTGGAACCGTAAATCGCCTTGGCTGCCGCGTCTTTTAAGAGGGTTACACTCTCCACGCGGTTCATGTCAAGGTCGAAAACCTTTTCAAGCGTAGTCTCAAATCCGTCCAAAATAAACAGCGGCTGGTTGGGATTTCCCTCATACTCACTGCGGAAGGAAGTAGCACCACGCATCTGCACATCCGGCAAGCGGTTCGGGTCAGAACCGAATTCCAAATTTTCCATGATTTTGAACGAAGGATCGAGATTTTTCAAGCTCTTCAAGAGATTCTGGTTGCCCACTTGCCGCAGTTCGGCGGAACTGAATGTCTGACTTGAACCCGTAAAGCTCTCTTTTCGGCGGGTGAACATACCTGTTACCACTACCTCGTCCATCTCAGTGGCATCTGTCACCATGGTTACATTGATGGTTTGCTGCTGTCCTTGCCAGGCAATTTCTTGGGTCTCCATCCCAATAAAAGAAAATACCAATGCAGACTTAGGCGCATTTCCTGGCAAGGTAAGATTGTAGTTGCCATCCAGGTCAGTAGCGGTTCCCAACATCGTGCCTTTCAGCATGACCGTTACCCCCGGCAAAGGATTTCCTTTTTCATCCACCACGCGCCCTTTTACAGGGATTTGCTTGACTTGCGGCAATTTCTTTTGGGCTTCCTGAATCACCACCGTCTTGTCCTCCAGCGTATAGCTGTACCCCTTTTTGCCCAACACTTCGTCGAGCACCGCTTTCAAGGCAACGCCTTGCACGTTGATGGTAATCGGCTCGATGCCTTCTGCCATGTCGCCGCCGTAAAAGAATTTATAGCCCGTTTGCGCCGTGACTTGATCGACAAACGTTTCCATCGTCGCGTTTGTCAAATTCAAGGTCACGCGCTCCGTTCCCGACTGGGCGATAACGGGCATGCTTAGCCCCATTACCCACCAAAACAGCAAAAAGCATTGCCTTTTGAACTTTTTTAACCGTTCCTCGCTTCGTGGAGGATTGAAATCTGGTTTTTTTGTCATAGTTTTGTGAATTAATTTATGTGTAACAATAGGGGAACTTGGAGGTGCGTCACCACCCCGGTTCCTTTTTCTTTATGGTCGTGCCACGATGATTTCTTTGCCGTGGACGGTGAATTTCATTTTTCCTGTGAGTTCCATCATGTACAGCAGAGAGTCAATGGTATCGTAACGCCGCAACTCGCCCGTGAAAGGGTATGTTTTCAGCGATTCATCATGCCAATAAAACTCCACATCGTATTGCCGCGCAAGAAGGGCAAGCATATCTTCGAGGGTGTTGTTTTTGAATACCAACACCCCGTCCTTCCAGCTGCAATACAGGCGTGTGTCCACTTTCCGCTTCTCGATGTTCCCCTCGGTGCGGGGAATCACAGCCTGCTCGCCCGGTTGCAGCAGCATCCGCTCGCCATTCGTGCCCGCGTATACGCTCACCCGCCCGGAAACCAGGGTCACGCGGTCGCCCGCCTGCTCCGGGTAGGAGTTCACGTTGAAGGCGGTACCCAAGACGGTCACTTCGTTGTGCGCCATCACCACGGTGAAAGGCGCAGCCGTGTCGCGTGCAACTTCCAGGTATGCCTCGCCGTTGACGAAAATTTTCCGCTCGCCACGTGGGAAGCGTGCCGGATAGCGGACGGAGGTTTCTGCATTCATCCAAATTTTGGTTCCGTCACTTAATTCCAGAAAAAAGTCGCTTCCCCGTGGGACGCTCAATTCATGGTAGACCACGCTGTCCGCCGCTTCTTCCTGTGAGGTGTATGCCAAATGGGCGCGGTTGCCTCGCGCGATGGTGTTGCTGTCTGCTGTCACTTCGCGGGCTTCCTCGCCGGAGAAGAAGATGGCTTCGCCGGAGGGCAAGGTCAGGCGGACTGCCCTTCCGTCTTGCACGGTCGTCTCAGCCAATTGCTGCCCGCCTACAGGCTTCAGCATCCGTGAAGCCAAAAACCAGGTGCCACCCACTAAAAGGACAACCACTGCCGCTGCCGCAATCATCCGCCCCCACAGGGACAGGCGGCGTGATTTGTGCAGGCGGCGACGCAATGCCTGCACCCCCTTGCGAAGAGTCAAAGCATCCACCGGGAATGCCGGATGAGCAGCTTCATAGAGGTTTTTCTGCCGGAGGAATTGCCGCAGATGGGCTTTGTTCTCCTCCAGCCAAGCGTTCAATTCCTCTATTTCGGCAGGCGTCGCCAAAGAGGAAAAGTAACGCTCCATCAATTGTTCGATATGTGTATTCTTGTCTTTCATTTGTTCTCGCTTTCCTAAAAGAAACGCGAAAAGGAAAAAACCGCAAGAAAAAACGGACTTTTTTAGAAATTCAGCAAAAAAATTATTGCCAGGAGGTAATGTTCAAAATATTGACGCAGGAATTTCACGGCTTCAGAGATGCGCAACTCCACAGTTCTCAACGGGATACCTAATTGTTCGGCTATTTGCCGTTGCTTCATCCCCTCCATCTTATACATCTCAAAACATTGACGCTGCACAGGAGTCAGACGCTGCAAGGCAATTCTCAAATGTTTCTGCAATTCCGAGCGGAGGAGGTAGTTTTCAGTCTCGTAGTCATAAATTTCAGGGTTGCGTGCCACCAAGTCTTCGTATTTCGCTTTCACCTGCAAACGGCGCAATTCATAGAGGCAACCATTCTGCACGGCTTTCAAAAGAAATGACTTCATGGAAACAATGGTTGATGCCTCCTCATGCTTTTCCCACAAGTTGACAAAGACTTGCTGCACGATGTCTTCGCATGTCGGCACATCTTTAATATAAGTACCGGCAAACAGCAGCATGTCATTGTAATAGGCAGTAAAAAATGCCTCTAAAGCACGTTCACTTCCTTTACTCAATGCCAGCAAGAGTTCCTTTTCGTTTTCCATTGTCGTCTCTTTTACTTGGGCAAAAGTAAGTTTCTTTTATTACAGATGCAATATTTTTATCCAAATTTCATCCCGCCACCCAAAAAGTGCAACATATTACACAATCCCCTCAACATTAAGACAAACAAAGGTATTTTCAAACAGCACACTCGTCGGCATTTTGACAGAAACAGACAATGGGCAATATGAAAAACTGCCGCAAGCCCGGCTTGCGCCTTGACTTGCGGCAGGAAAATATATTGATTTTGAGAAACGAAAAATCGAATTTCAACATTTTTCATTGTTATCCCTTTATTGTTTTTGACGTCGCAAAGGAACGCCATTCTTATTACGGAAAAATGTTAGTCGGGTTAAGATTTTATGACAAGGCAGCCGCCCCCGCACCCCGCACCCCACAAGGCAAGCAAAGAAAAGAGCCGCGCCCCGCCGGGACGCGACTCCGTTCATGCTGTCCATGAAGATTCACTTAATAAACGCTCGTCAGCAAGACAGACTGGAAAACAGCAATCTGTTTCTCCGGGTCTTTCTTTGTTTCTTGGAGGGCTTGCTCGAATTCTTCCGTCTCCTCGGTATCCAACGAAGAGATCGCCACCTTCATCACATGCTCGAAAGCCTCCCGGTCGGCTTCAGAAAAGCTGTCCGACTTCAAACGCCGCTTGTAATACTTCTCGATGTTCTTCACCGAATTGTAAACCGTCGGCTTCAAAATCATCGTGCGGATGGTCGGGTCGCCTTCCACGACCTGTTCCTTCTTCACCGTGCTCGTCTCGTACAAGTGAATCAGGCACCCCAACTCCTTGCCGAAACCGGTTTTCACCGCCTGCTGATAATCCTCGGCAGAAAAATCCTCCTTCACTGACAACAAAAACTCCCACCTGTAATTATCGCTTTTCGTCATTTCATTCTCTGTCCCTGCGGCATAGATTCTTTTATTCAATCCCTCTGCCGATGCCAACTCTTGAGCAAACACGGGAGCGCCAAACCACATCCCGCCAAATACAACCGATAAAATCAAAATCTTTTTCATTGCTATTCTTTATTACATTGACGCCGCAAAGGAAGCACATATATATTACACAAATGTGATGCCCCGGTTAAGAATATGTTACAATCCCGCCATTACCGCCATGGCATCCGGAGAGTATCCGGGTACTATCTCCGCTATTTCCAGCAAATTAGCATCTTGTTGGCACAGTGTTGGCATATCAAGTGCTTATGCCAACCTTATGTCAACCTTATGCCAACCATAGGCAAACACCGGAGATAGTCCCCGGATACCACGAAGGAAACCGGGAGATAGATGTTTCCGGATTTTGATTTATCTTTGCAGCACTCAACGAAAAAAGATAAAGATGAATACAAGGAATCTGACTTCAGAAGAAATCGCCGCTCTCACGCGGCAAGGCTGCACGGCGAGCGAGTGGCAGCGGGTGACGGTCGCCCCGGGTTTCCGGACGGAGCGTGTGCGCCACGTGCGCTTCTCGGGGGATGTCCGCCTGGGCGTGTTCGAGGAGGAGTTCAGGCTTGAGGGCGGGCTGGCGCTGCATTCGGGGCTGAACCATGTCACGTTGCATAATTGCAGTGTCGGCGACAATGCGTTTATTGAAAACGTTTCAAATTATATTGCCAATTACCGCATCGGGGAGGGGTGTTTTATTCAGAACACAGACCGGATTGTGACGGAAGGGCGGAGCACGTTCGGGAACGGGACGTTGGTCTCTGTGCTTAATGAGACGGGCGGAGGGAGGTGCCTATTTTCAACGAGCTGTCTGCCCATTTGGCGTATATCCTTGCCCTGTACCGGCATTCGCCGGGGCTGACGGAGAGGCTGAAGGAGCTGATAACCCGTTATGCGGAGGGGGTTGCTTCGGATTGCGGCACGATTGGCAAGGGGGTGCGCATCACGAACAGCGGGTGTATCCGCAATGTGGCGGTCGGCGATTGTGCCGTCATCGACGGGGCTTCGCGGCTGGAGAACGGGACGGTGAACAGCAATGCCGCGGCGCCCGCTTTTATCGGCTGCAATGTGATGGCGGAGGATTTTATCATGGCGTCGGGGGCGAGCCTGACGGACGGCGCCGCGCTGGTGCGCTGTTTTATCGGGCAGGCGTGCCACCTGGGGCATCTTTTTTCTGCCCACGATTCGCTGTTTTTCAGCAATTGCCAAGGGGAGAACGGGGAGGCGTGCGCGGTGTTTGCGGGACCTTATACCGTGACGATGCACAAGTCGAGCCTGCTGATTGCGGGGATGTTTTCGTTCCTGAATGCGGGGAGCGGGTCGAACCAGAGCAATCATTTGTATAAACTGGGACCTATCCATCAGGGGATTGTGGAGCGGGGGTCGAAGACGACGAGCGATTCTTATATCCTGTGGCCTGCGAAAATCGGGGCGTTCTCGCTCATCATGGGGCGGCATGTGAGCCATCCGGATACTTCAGATTTGCCTTTTTCGTATCTTATCGAGCAGATGAACCAGACGTATCTGGTGCCGGCGGTGAATTTGCGCAGCGTGGGCACTATCCGCGACGCGCAGAAGTGGCCCAAGCGGGACAAGCGGACAGACCCGAAGCAGCTGGATTTTATTAATTTCAATTTGCTGAGCCCTTATACGATCCAGAAGATGATTGCGGGCACGGAAATTTTGCAGACGTTGCAGAAGGTGTCCGGCGAGACTTCGGCGGAATATGCTTACCAGAGCGCGCGTATCCGCAGCGGTTCGCTCAAGAAGGGGCTGGAATATTACCGTATGGCTATCAATAAGTTTCTGGGCAATTCGATTATCAAGCGGCTGGAGGGCATCAGGTTCCGCTCGGATGAGGAGATACGCGCCCGCCTGCGCCCGGAGCTGGAGGAGGGGAAGGGGGAATGGGTCGACCTCTCGGGGCTTATCGCGCCGCAAGGGGAGATTGCGAAGCTCCTTGCCCGCATCCAATCGGGGGAAATCGCTTCGGTCGGGGAAATCGGGGAGACTTTCCGGCAGCTCCATGCGGATTATTACCGCCTGGAATGGACTTGGGCGTGGGAGGTGATGCAACGCTGGTATGGCATTGCGCCGGAGACGGTCACTGCCGCGGATGTCATCCGCATCGTGGATACGTGGAAGGAGTCGGTGGTGACGCTCGACCGCCTGCTTTATGAGGATGCGAAGAAGGAGTTTTCGATGACTGCCCGGACGGGTTTCGGCGCAGACGGGGGCAAGGAGCAGAAGGAGATTGACTTTGAGCAGGTGCGCGGCGCTTTCGAGAACAATCCTTTCGTGGAGACGGTGAAACGGCATATCGAGGATAAAACCGCCCTCGGCAATGAGCTTATCGGGCGGCTGGAGCCTCTTGTGCAGGGCGGGGAATGAGGGGGAGTAGTTATTTTACATTGTCCATCCGACACTTCGCCTGTGGAAATTTTCCACGATTTCCACAGGCGGGTTCCCAGCTACTCTGAGTTACTCCGAGTAGAAACAGGTGTACCCGTCGGTCAGGCGGTTCTTGCCTTTGCCGCTGAGGATGCGGATTTCGTTGGCACCGGGACGGAGCTCAACGCCTTCCCAAACGACGGTGCAGAGGGAGTCTGCCTGCGCTTTGCCCTGGCTCTGCCCGTTCACGAAGAGCTCGGCATCGGGCTGGTTGGTGAAGGCACGGAAGGTTTGCAGCTGCTTCGTGCGGCGGGTGCAACGGCGGTCGGCAAGGTAGAGCACCGGTTCCTCGCGGTTCCAGTTGGCTTTGTAGAAGTAGAAGGCGTCTTTGCGCACCTTGCGGTCGAAGGTCACCAGCCCTTTGTCGTTGATGCCCGGGCGGTCGCCCTCCCGGCGATGGGCTGCGCCGAAGTCGAACATGTTCCAGACAAAGCTGCCCCAGACGAAGGGACGGGCGGAAATCTCGCGCCAGTTTTTGATGTGGTACTGCGTCTGCCAGTTCTCCGGATGCCACCAGCTCGAAGGGACGGACTTCACGATGGTGTCCTGCTGGTGGTAGATGCTCGCCCCTGCGCCGTATTCGCTGACGGCTATGCACAGGCCGGGATGGGCGGCGTGCATGCGGTCTAACCACACGCCCAGCGACGCCGGCGTGCCGCCATACCAGCCATCGTAGCGGTTCCACGCCATGACGTCCGTCACGAAATTCAGCCGACCGTCGATGTTGGACGCTGCCGTGGTGAGGCGGGTGGGGTCTTCGGCATGTGCCAAGTCGTTCAGTTCCTGCAAATAGGGCACAGGGCTGTCGCCCCGTTCGGACAATTCGTTGAAGATTCCCCACACGCAAATCGAGGGATGGTTGTAGTGCTGGCGTATCAGCTCGCGCAGCTGTTCCTTGCCGTTCTCGCGAAAAGCGGGCAGGTTGGCAAAGCCCTCGTTGATGTATCCACCGGGACCGATGAAGGGAATCTCTGCCCATACAATCATGCCATATTGGTCCATCAGGTCGTAGACGTATTCTGCCTGGGGGTAGTGCGCCAGGCGCACGGCGTTCACTCCCATCTCAGCCATCAGGGCGACGTCCTCCTCGTGGTGCCACGGACGGAGGGCGTTGCCCACTTCACTCCTGTCCTGGTGGCGGCACACGCCCCGAAGCTGCAAGTGCTCGCCGTTGAGGAAAAAGCCTTTCTGCGGGTCTATCCGGAAGGAACGCAAGCCTAGGGGCTGCTCGACGGCATCCGCCTGCTGCCCGTCCACCCACAGGCTGACTTCTGCCCGATAGCGGAAGGGGTCGCGCCGCCCGTCCCACAGGCGCGGATTTTCCAAGGCAAAGGGCACTTCCTGCAAGGCCTCTTTGCCTGCAGGCAGGGAGCATTTCCGGCTACCGCGCCACACTTCCCGCTCCCCGTCCAAAAGGCGGAGGCGCACAAGAGCCTCCCGTTCCTCGCCGCTGCCATTGGAAAGGCGCACCAACGCACGCCCCGAAGCGTATGCCCGGCTGACGCTGTCCTGCACGAGGCGCACGCCGCTCGAAGCATAATCCGTCAGCGACACGCACACCGGCTCGGTCACGACGAGGTGCACGTCGCGGTAAATCCCGCCATAGAAATTGAAATCCCCCGTCAAGGGCATTACGTCCAGCGTCTCGCTGTTGCTCACGAACACCGCTACCACGTTCTCAGTCCCGTAGCGCACCCTGCCGGTAATCTCAAAGACAAACGCCCCGTAACCGCCCCGGTGCTGCCCCACGTAACAGCCGTTCACAAAAACGTCCGCCACGCTGTTTGCCCCCTCGAAGCGCAGGAAAAGCCGCTTTCCACGCCATTCCTCGCGCACTGCCAGGCGTTTCTCGTAGCAGCCGATGCCCCGCCAATAGTCCAACTGCCCTGCCAGGGCGTCCTGTGCATTCCACGTATGCGGCAAATCCACCCGTTCGGCAGTCCCCCGTTCCACTTCGTGGTAGAAACGGAAACGCCAATCCGCGTTCAACAATACCTCCTGCCGCTGCGCGTACACCGGCACTGCGCAAGCGGTCAAAATCATCAGAATAAAAAACTTAAAACACTTTCTCATACCCATTTATTAGAAATGTAAAACCTATATTCCCTGCCCATGCCTCCACCCCATCGGAATAAATTCTCACAAAGAGGTATCAAATATACGCAAAAACTTTGTACCTTTGCGCATACCATGAGAGAAAAAAATAATGACACCGGTTTTCGACATTTTTTGTTCATCCTGTTCATGAACAAATATACCATCACGTCGCTGATTTTTTTGGTGTGGCTGACTTTTTTCGACCGCAACAACCTGGTTGAGAAAATGCAGCTCCGCAGCAAAATCGCCACGCTGAAAAGGGAGAAGGCATACTATCAGGACAAAATCGAGGAGGACAACCGGAAAATCAAGGAATTGCTCAGCAGCAAAGAAAATCTCGAAAAATTCGCCCGTGAGCAATACCTGATGAAAAGGCCGAATGAAGACATCTTTGTAATCGTTAATCCATAAAAGACGTGGGAAGAATACTGGCAATAGACTACGGCACCAAGAGGACAGGCATCGCGGCAAGCGACCCCGCAGGCATCATCGCCACCGGGCTGCAGACCGTCAGGACGCACGACCTGCTCCAATTCCTGCAGGAATACGCCGCCAAGGAGACCATCGACCTTTTCGTCGTGGGGCATCCCAAGCAAATGGACAACACCGACTCCGAAAACATGCGCCACATCACCCCCTTCCTCGCTGCCTTGAAACGGAAATTCCCAGGCATCCCCGTCGTCCTCTACGACGAACGCTTCACCTCCGTGCTCGCCCACCGCGCGCTCATCGAAGGCGGAGCCAAAAAGAAAACCCGGCAGGACAAAGCCCTCATCGACACCATGAGCGCCACCCTTATCCTAAGCTCCTACATGGAACAGCAACGCAACCTTGCCCCACGGCAAGGGGGCACACCCAACGAATTGTCAAATCTATAAAATCAAATCAATATGTTTTTACCCATTGTCATATACGGACACCCCACCTTGCGCAAAATATCAGAAGACATCACCCCCGACTATCCGGGACTCGAAAAACTCATCGCCGACATGTTCCAGACCATGGACGAAGCCGACGGCGTCGGGCTTGCCGCCCCCCAAATCGGGCGCAACATCCGCCTCTTCGTCGTCGACGGCAATGCCTTCACCGAGGCAGACCCCGATTGCGCAGGCTTCCGCAAAGCCTTCATCAATGCCCACATCCTGGAGCGCAGCGGGGATGAAATCCTCCGCAACGAAGGCTGCCTCAGCGTCCCCGGCATCCACGAAGACGTCCGCCGCCACGACCGCATCCGCATCGCCTACATGGACGAACAAGGCGTGCAGCACGAAGAGGAATACACTGGCATCAAAGCCTGGATTATCCAGCACGAATACGACCACCTTGACGGCATCCTCTTCACCGACCACCTTTCGTCGCTGAAAAAACGCCTCCTCCGTGGCAAGCTCAACAACCTCAGCCTGGGCAAGTTCAAAGCCTCCTACCGGGTCATCCTCCCCAAATGACCCGCCCCCACGCGCCACGCCGCCCGGAGCGGCTCCCAAGCAAATGCAGCCCTGATGCCCGCCTGCTCAGGGTCTGTTCAAGGGACATGTAAGGTTCACCGGCAGTTATTCCCCTGTCCTCGCCCGGTCTGAATGGGCGCAGGAAGAAGGAATCATGAAAGGGGTATGGATGGTGGCACGGGAACAGACCGGGAGCCGGGCTTAAACAGCATGGGAATCACACCGTTCCCTAAAACATCAATAGCCATAAAATAAACAACGGATTGACACACTATCTCAATTTTAATCCGTAACTTTGCAAAAAGAAAAGACAAAGCGAAATGAATACGACCATTGACTTGAATGTTTTCCGGGCGCAATTAATTGCCGACATCAGCGCAGAAGACAACATCGAAGTGCTGGAAAGCCTCCGGCGGGCTTACCGCCGTGCCCGCAACCGGATGAAACGGGAGAGGGCTCCCCTGCCTCCCTATACGATGGAGGAACTGAATGCACGGATAGATGAATTTGAGGCAGAATTAGAAGCCGGCGAATGGCTGGAAGAAGAAGAAGCTAACGCTAAAACCCAGGAAGCATTGCCATGGTTAAAATAGTTTGGAGTAAATCTGGCGCAATCGATAGAAAACCCTTGACATATTCACCCCCATTCCCCCGCGTCCCATGCAATTCAACCACAAATACCCGTTCCTTTACCTCCTGGCGGCATTGGCAGGCGGGATTCTGTGCGGGGCGTATTTCACCCTGCCGCTGTGGGTAGTGGCAGCGACAAGCGCAGGGATTGCAGGCGGCATCCTCCTCGCCCGGACGAAAAACCCCAGGCTGCAGCATTTCGCATGGGCAGGAACAGACATTCTCCTGCTCGCCACAATCTTCTACATCGGCAACACCACCTCCCGCCACACGCCGCAAACGTATGAGCCGGAGAGCGTCTATTGGTTGGAGGCGCGTTGCGAGGAAGAACTGAACGGCAACAACTACATCCTTTCCGCCAACGGCGACCGCTTTTACCTCAGCCGATTCTACATCGACACCACCTACCATGCCGGCGATTCCCTCTCTTTCTACACCCGCATCCTGCCCTTCCGCCACAACGCCAACCCCTACGAATTCAGCTACGCCCGCTACATGGAACAGCAGGGCGTCCACCACCGCCTCCGCCCCCTCTCGCCGCCGGAACCGACAGGGGAATCGCACACCGTGGCGTCCTTCTTCAACGCCCAGCGGGCAAAACTGCTGGAAAAAACCATGCGCCTCACGGACGACACCACCTGCATCCGCCTGGTCAACGCCCTGTGCCTGGGCTACCGCAACGACATGCAGAAAGAACTGAACGACTTGTTCATCCGGACGGGCACCGTCCACCTGCTCTCGGTCTCCGGCTTGCACGTCGGCGCCATCTTCGGGCTGCTGCTCTTCATCTTCCGCCGCCTGCGGCTTTCCCGCCAGGCTGCCATGCTGCTCGCCCTGCCCCTGCTCTGGGGCTACGCCTGCCTCACGGGATTAGACCCCGCCGTCGTGCGGGCTGCCACCATCCTCTCCTTCTATGCCGTCAGCCGGATGCTGTGCCGGACGTACAACCCCGTCAACATCCTCTCGGCATCCGCCGTGCTGACCCTCCTGGCAGAACCCTCTGCCCTCTACTCGCTCAGCTTCCTCCTGTCCTACAGCGCATACGGAGGCATCATGCTCCTCTACCCCTACCTGTTCCGCCTGCCGGGCAAACTCCCCAAAATCCCGTCCCAAATATACGCCTGCATCTGCCTGACCCTCGCCGCCCAAATCCCCACATTGCCGATATGCGCCTACTATTTCCACACGCTGAACGCCAACGGCTTCCTTGCCAACCTCATCGCCGTGCCGCTGTCCACGCTGCTGCTATACGCCGCAGCCGCCTGCCTCGCGCTGCCTGCCGCCGTGGGGCAAATCCTGATGCCGGCGTGCGAAATCCTGAGCCGTGCCCTGACCGGCAGCCTCCAAGCCCTCGCCCCCTACATCGTCAACCTCAAAGACCTCTACCCGACCGCCCTCTCCGTGGCGCTCATCTACGGCATGATTTTCTGCTTCGGCTACTACCTGCTCAAACACAAATCCCGCTACCTGCAAGCGACGGCAGGGCTGGCATGCCTGCTGCTCATTGCCACGGTGCTTGCCAACCGCCACACTTCCAGCCGCCGGGAAATAGTCATATTCCACCATCACCGGCAATCCGCCATCGCGCTCAACTACAACGGCTTCTGCCTCCCGCTCAAAAGCCCCTCGGACAGCCTGCTGCGCTCCGCCCCCTACGTCCTGCGCAACAAACTGCAAATGCTCCCCGCTGGCACAGGAAGCGTCGCCGACGGATTCAGCTGGCAGCCGCCCCGGCTCTGCCTGCCGCATGACACCCTGCTGATTGCAGCCCCCGGCACCCCCGCCCCGGCATCGGCAGGCATCCTGATTGTCACAGGCAACCTGTACCCCCGCCAACTCTTCGGCGACGGCTTCCGCCGCCCCTATCCCCGCCAAATCATCCTCGACGGCTCCAACCACACCTACTGCAGCCGTGCATGGGAAAAATTCTGCGCCCGCCACCGCCTTGCCCTCCTGCACACTGCCGAAGAAGGCGCAATATATTTGCCAATAAAATGACACATTTAACCACAAGATAGTTTTATTTTACTATATTTGCCCCCATAAACATAGAGAGCAAAATTATGAACATCGTTATTGCCGGAGCAGGCTCAGTAGGCACGCACTTAGCCAAAATGCTAAGCCGCCAAGAACACAACATCATGCTGATTGACACCGACGAAGAAAAGTTGGCAGAACTGGAAAGCCAACTCGACATCCTTTCCACCGTCGCGTCCTGCACCTCCATCGGGGCACTGAAAGACGCCGAAGTGGACAAATGCGACCTCTTCATTGCCGTCAACCCGCAAGAAGACCAAAACATCAACTCCGCCATCCTCGCGAAAAAATTAGGCGCCAAACGCACCATCGCGCGCGTAAACAACAGCGAATACCTGGAAACGGAAAACGCCGAATACCTGCGCTCCATCGGCATCGACTCGCTCATCTACCCCGAACGCCTGGCGGCAGAAGAAATCGTCGCCTCCCTGAAACTCGCCGGCACCCGACAAATGCACAACTTCTCCGACGGGCGCCTCCAGCTCCTGGGCATCAAACTATGGGAAAACGCCCCCATCCTCAACCACACGCTAATCAAAATGGCGGCAACCTACGGAGCCGACCACTTCCGCATCGTCGCCATCAAGCGCCACAACCAAACCATCATCCCACGGGGTAACGACGAACTAAAATACGGCGACCTCATCTTCGTGGTCACCCGCCCCGACTTCATACCCAAAGTATTCTTCCTCTGCGGGAAAGAACCCTACGAAATCAAAAACATCGTCATCGTCGGAGCCTCCCGCATCGGCGTCAAGACAGCCTCCCTGCTGGAAAAAAACTACAACGTCAAAATCATCGAAAAAGACCGCGAAAAGTGCATCCAGCTCACCGACAAACTGAAATCCACCCTCATCATCAACGGCGACGGCAGAGACCTCGACCTCCTCCGCGAAGAAGGCATCCAGAACATCGACGCCTTCATCAGCGTCACAGGCTCCTCCGAGACAAACATCCTCTCCTGCCTCCTCGCCAAAAAAATGGGAGTCAAAAAAAGCGTCGCCGAAGTCGAAAACATCGACTACATCGACCTCGCCGAAAACATCGGCATCGGCAGCCTCATCAACACCAAACTCATCGCCGCCTCCCACATCTACCGCTACACCATGAAAGTAGACATCAAACACCTCAAATTCCTCACCTTCTCCGAGGCCGAAGTCTTCGAACTCGAAGCCCGCCCCGGCTCCAAAATCACCCGCTACCCCATCAAAGACATCGGCTTCCCGCGCGACGCCACCATCGGCGGCATCTTCCGGGGAAACGAAACCATCATCGCCACCGGCGACGTACAAATCCAGGCAGGCGACAACGTAGTCATCTTCTGCCTCCAAAACACAGTCAAACGAGTTGTCAAATACTTCCAATAACACCCAAACGACATGATAAACTTCCGCTTTATCACCCACCTCATGGGCAGGCTCCTCCTCATCGAAACCGGCTTCCTCCTCATCTGCCTCTGCGTCGCCCTCTTCTACCAAGAACCCGACTGGACGGCATTCGCCTACACCGCAGGCATCACCCTCCTCGCCAGCCTCGCCATCACCACCTTCGTCAAACCCCGCGACCGCATCCTCGCCAAAAAAGACGGCTACTTCACCGTCACCCTCGTCTGGATCATATTCTCCCTCTTCGGCAGCCTCCCATACATCCTCGGCGGCACACTCCCGCGCTTCACCGACGCCTTCTTCGAAACCATATCCGGCTTCACCACCACCGGCGCATCCGTCATCACCAACGTCGAAATCGTCCCCCATGCCACCCTCTTCTGGCGAAGCCTCACCCACTGGCTCGGCGGCCTCGGCATCATCATGCTTTTCCTCGCCATCCTCCCCAGCCTCGGCATCGAAGGGCGCGACCTCTACGTCGCAGAAACCACCGGACCCGTCCACTCCAAAACCTCCTTCACCTTCACCGGCACAGCACGCAAACTCTGGGTCATCTACGTCGCCCTCACCGCCCTCCTCACCGTCCTCCTCTGCCTCGGCAAAATGGGGCTCTTCGACAGCATCTGCCACGCCATGTCCACCATGGGCACCGGCGGATTCTCCACCAAAAACACCAGCGTCGGCTACTGGGACTCCCCCTACATCCACTACATCCTCATCCTCTTCATGTTCATCGCCGGCACCAACTTCGGACTCGTCTACGCCGCCATCAAAGGACAATGGCGCAAACTATTCCAAGACAACGAATTCCGCCTCTACGCCGCCATCGCCCTCGGCGCCAGCCTCATCATCGCCACCGTCCTCTACATCGACGGCTGGGGCAGTGTCGAAAAAAGCTTCCGCGACGCCCTCTTCCAAGTCGTCACCATCATGTCCACCACAGGATTCGCCACCGCCGACTACCTCCTCTGGCCGCCCTTCCTCGGCATGATCATCTTCCTCCTCATCATCATCGGCGCATCCGCAGGCTCCACCGCCGGCGGGCTCAAAATCGTACGACTCCAACTCCTCTTCAAAAACTCCTTCGCCGAACTCAAACGCATCATCCACCCCAACGCCATCATCACCACCAAATACAACGGCAAAAGCGTCCACCCCGACATCATGACCGGCATCATGGGCTTCGCCATCCTCTACCTCATCCTCTTCCTCATCGGCAGCCTCCTCATGACCTTCCTCACCGAAGACATCACCACCGCCTGCAGCTCCGTAGCCACCTGCCTGAGCAACGTCGGCCCCGGCTTCGGGAGCATCGGCCCCATGTACAACTTCGCCCACCTCAACGAAGCCGCCAAAGCCTTCCTCTCCCTCCTCATGCTCATCGGCCGCCTCGAAATATTCACCGTCATGGTGCTCTTCACCAAATCCTTCTGGAAAAAATAACCCCGCCCCCTCCCGCACAAAAACGGGGCTGTGCCCTCAAAAACACAGCCCCGTTTCCCGGCAAGCCAACCGTCCCGCTACACCAACTCCCCCACCCCCTGCCGGATAATCTCCACCGGGTCAGCCGTACAATCCACCACCGTCGAAGCCACATTCCTCCCGCTCCCCCCGTCAATCACCAAATCCACCAACTTCCCATACCGCTCATAAATCAACTCCGGGTCAGTCATATACTCCACCACCTCGTCATCCGCCTTCACCGACGTCGTCAACAACGGCCCCCCCAACTCCTCCACCAACGCCCGCACAATATAATTGTCCGGCACACGGATGCCAATCGTCTTCCGCCGGTTCATCAACACATTCGGCAACCGGTTCGTCGCCGGCAACACAAACGTAAAAGGCCCCGGCAAATTATGCTTCATCAACTTAAACACCTCATTGCTCACCTTCGCATACGCCGCAATATTCGACAAGTCCCGGCAAATCATCGAAAAACTCGCCTTCTCCGGCTTCACCCCCTTCAACTGGCACACCCGCTGCACAGCCTTCACCTGATTAATATCACACCCCATCGCATACACCGTATCCGTGGGATAAATAACCACCCCCCCGCCACGCAGGATATCCGCCGCCCGGCGGACATCCCGCTCATTCGGATTATCCTCAAAAAGCCTCAGATACATACACCCCGTCACCCGTTCACCTTCCTATAATCCTCCAGGAACTTCGCCAAACCGATATCCGTCAACGGATGATTCAACAACCCCTTAATAGCCGACAACGGGCAAGTTGCCACATCCGCCCCCGCCTCGATACACTGGATAATATGCTGCGTCGTCCGGATAGAAGCCGCCAACACCTGCGTCTGGAAACCATAATAACGATACATATCCACAATCTTCTCCACCAACTCAATCCCGTCGCTCGCCACATCATCCAGCCGCCCCACAAAAGGCGAAACATACGTCGCACCAGCCTTCGCAGCCAGCAACGCCTGACCCGGCGAAAACACCAACGTGCAATTCGTGCGGATGCCCTTCCCCGTAAAATACTTAATCGCCTTAATCCCGTCCGCGATACAAGGCACCTTCACCACAATATTCCGATGCAAGGCAGCCAGCTCCTCCCCCTCGCGCACCATCCCCTCAAAATCCGTCGCAATCACCTCCGCGCTCACATCCCCCTCCACAATATTGCAAATCTCCACATAATGCTTCTTGCAATTCTCCACACCCTTGATGCCTTCCTTCGCCATCAGGGAAGGGTTCGTCGTCACCCCGTCCAAAACCCCCATATCATTCGCCTCGCGAATCTGTGCCAAATTGGCAGTATCAACAAAAAATTTCATACCTACAATAATTTATATAATTCTAAACTACAAAATTCAAAAAACAAAAATAACAAATCCGCCGCAACAAACCGCCTTCCGTCCCGAAAAAAATCACCCCTCCCCTCACGGGCGGTAAAACGCCTCCAAAATATCCAACACAATCGGCTTCAGCCCGCTGAAGAAAAACTCCACCGCAATCACCATCACAATCAGCCCCATCAGCCGCATCATCACATTATTCCCCGTCTCCCCCAACAACTTGATAATCCGCGACGACCCCCTCAAAATACAATACACCAGCACCAACACCAGCGCAATCGCCAACACCATCACCCCCCGCATCTCCCAATTCCCCGCATTATTCCACATCACAATCGCATTCGTAATCGTCCCCGGCCCGCACAACATCGGGATCGCCAGCGGCGTCACCGAAATATCATTCACATAACTCCTCACCTCCGACTCCTTCACCTTCGTCTTCACCAGCCGCGCCTGCAACATATCCATCCCCATAATCAGAAAAATAATCCCCCCCACAATCCGCAGGCTATTAATCGAAATCCCGAAAAAACGGAACAAAAAATCCCCCGACACCGCAAACCCCAACATAATCACAAACGACACAATCGTCGCCCGCAACGCCACCTTCTTCCGCCGCTCCGCGTCCAGCTCCATCGTCATCGTCATAAAAATAGGCATCGCCCCCAACGGGTTCGTCAGCGTAAAAAACGACGTGAAACACAACAAACCGAAAGTCCACAACTCATTCATATCCAAAACAATTTACTCTATTATCCCAACCCTCCCCCCTCCTTCTCCGTCCCACCCCGCAAAGATACACCATTCCCCCCACATATACAACACCATCCGCCCCCTATCTCCGCAGCATCCGGTAACTATCTCCGGTGTTCACCTATGGTTGACATAAGGTTGCCATAAGGCTGACATAAGCATTTGATACGCCAACTCCCTCCCAACCCAACGCCAACCCACTCCATAGCATGGAGATACACTCCGGATACAGGGCAGATACCCTTGGGATAAAGGGCAGGGGCTAACCCTTTTCACGGTATTCTTGGGGCGACATGCCGGTGTGGCGCTTGAAATAGCGGGCAAAGAAAGAGGAATTGGGGAAGTTCAGGAGGTCGGAAAGCTGGGTGACGGTGAGGCGCGAGGATTTCAGGCGGGCTTTGGCTTCTTTGATGGTGAAGTCGGCAATCCAAAAGGAGGGGGTATGTCCCGTCGCCTGCTTGATGACGCGGGAAAGGTGCTTCGCCGAGAGGCAAAGGCACCCGGCGTAAAAGGAAAGGTCGCGACGGGAAAAGACGTGGGCATGGAGCAGTTGGAAGAATTGGTCGGCAATGTTCTCATGGAAGTCGCGATGGGCTTCAGGGGTTTGTGGAGGTAGATTTCATTGATTTCGGCAACCCAAATGAACAGGAGGGCTTGCATGATTTCGCGATAGGAGGCATGGGAGGAGCGCAAATGGTGGGCGGCGATGGCATCGTAGTGTTTCACCAGAAGGCGCCGCGCTTCCTTGCCAAGGAGCACGGCGGGCATAGCCTCGATTTTCTCTGAAAGCTGGGAACGCAGCAGAAAGGGGAAGGCGCTCAGGTATTCGAATTCAAATGCCAAGAGCCTGCATTTCAATCCTTCGGATGCTTTCATCTGCAAGAGGTGGTAGGGCAAAACGGTGAGGAGCAGCCCTTCGCGCAAGGCAAATTCCCGATGGTCAATCTCCACGGTGCCATGCCCTTGCATGACGAGCAGGAAGGTGACGCCGTTCAAGGCGTTCCGTCGGGGAGCCCCGGAGGGGAAGACGGCTTGGAGGTCTGCCCAAGAATCGGATATTTTAAAGAAAGGTTCTGCCATGTGCCTGTTTTCAGATGCAAAGGTAACTATTTTTCCGGAAAGCGGAAATGAGGACGAATCGCGCGCCAAAAAGGGCGAGTTTTTTTCGGTGAATATTGCGTACTTTGCGGCGCAATATAAATGACAAGAATATGAAAAAGGGAAAGAATTCACGATTGTACATATTGGTCCTCGTAGGGATGCTCTCTGCCTTCGGACCTTTCGTCACTGATTTTTACCTGCCTGCGCTGCCTGCGCTGGGCGAGTATTTCCGGACGAGCGCGTCGCTTGTCCAGATGAGTTTGACTTTCAGCATGATTGGCTTGGCTGCCGGGCAGCTCTTTATCGGTCCGCTCAGCGACCGCTACGGGCGCAAAAAGCCGTTGCTGGTTTCCTTGGCGTTGTTTTTTATTTCGACGGTGGGCTGCCTTTTCGCGCCCGGCATTGGCGGATTCCTTTTCTTCCGTCTCCTGCAGGGCATCGCAGGCGCAGGGGGCGTGGTCATTTCCAAAGCCATCGCCGCCGACCTCTACGAGGGGCGGGAGTTAGCCCGTTTTTTCTCGATGCTCAGCGCGGTGCAGGGACTTGCGCCTATTTTTGCCCCGGTGCTGGGCGGGCTGTTGCTGGGCGTCACCGATTGGCGGGGCATTTTCGTGCTCTTGCTCGTCATCTGCCTTGTGCTGGTTGTTTTCCTCCTCCGCTTCCGCGAGTCGATGAAGCAGGCGGATGCCAGCATTACGGGCGTCAAAAGCGCATTGCTCAGCTATTTGCCCATCCTGCGCAATGCCCCGTTCATGCAGTATTCTCTCATACAATCTTTTGCCATGGGGGTTATGTTTACCTATATTTCCGCCTCGCCGTTTATTTTCCAGACGCATTACGGGGTTTCTGCCCTGAATTACAGCCTTTGTTTCGGAATCAATGCTTTCGGCATTATGGCAGGCAGTTTTTTGGTCGTCCGCTTCAAGAGTCCGGCGCATGCGCTGCGAGCCGGGAGCGGGGGATTTTTCCTGCTGAGCATGGCGGCAGGCGCTGCGCTTTTATTGGATTTCCCCATTGCCTGCGTCGAGAGTTTCCTGTTTCTGCTGTTGGTGTGCCTGGGGATGATATTGCCGACGTCCACGACCCTCGCCCTTGAATTGGAGCGAAGAAATTCGGGCAACGCGTCTGCCGTGCTGGGATTCCTCAGCTTTCTTTTCGGCGGCGTGCTCTCGCCCATTGCCGGGATGGGGGACATGCTGCACAGCACTGCCGTCATCATCTGGATATGCAGCGCCGCCACGCTCCTGCTCACCCTCAAATGCCACCCCGTCCACAAACACCATTTGGAGCGACAAGCCGTCAGGAGCAACAGCAGCCATGCGAGCGCTGAGGCATTCCGAAAAGGCAAAGGAGAGGCATAAAAAAGCCCTGCGCCGCAGCGGGGGCGGGTGCCCGGGCTGCGGCGCAGGATGTATAATGTATGAAAAAAACGCTTAGCGGTTCTCGAAGAAGATGTGGCCGTCCTTGACGTCGACGACGATGCGGCTGTCCTTGGTGACTTGTTCCGAGAGGATTTGACGGGACAGGTCGTTGAGGAGGTTGCGCTGGATGACGCGTTTGACGGGACGGGCGCCGAACTGCGGGTCGTAACCTTCGTTGGCAATCCATTCCACCGCCTTGTCGGTGACCTCGATGGTGATGCTGTTGTTGGCGAGCATCTTCTGGAGGGACTTGATTTGCAAGCGGACGATGTCGATGATTTCGCTCTTCTGCAAGGGGGTGAACATAATCACTTCGTCGATGCGGTTGAGGAACTCGGGACGGATGGTCTGCTTGAGGAGTTCGTAAACCTCGCGGTTGGTCTCCTCCAAGACTTGGTCGCGGTTCTTGTCGTTCAAGTCCTTGAGCTTGTCCTGGATGATGTGAGCGCCGATGTTGGACGTCATAATGATGATGGTGTTCTTGAAGTCCACCGTCCGCCCTTTGTTGTCGGTGAGCCGCCCGTCGTCCAATACCTGCAGGAGGATGTTGAAGACGTCAGGGTGGGCTTTCTCGATTTCATCGAGGAGGACAACGGAGTAGGGCTTCCTGCGCACGGCTTCGGTCAGCTGCCCGCCTTCATCGTAGCCCACGTATCCGGGAGGCGCTCCAATCAAACGGGAGACGGAATGCTTCTCCTGGTACTCGGACATGTCGATACGGGTCATCTGCGATTCGTCGTCGAAGAGGAATTCTGCCAACGCCTTTGCCAATTCCGTCTTGCCGACACCGGTGGTGCCGAAGAAGATGAAAGAGCCAATCGGGCGTTTGGCGTCCTGCAAGCCGGCACGGTTGCGGCGCACGGCGTCAGCCAAGGCGGCAATCGCCACGTCCTGTCCCACGACGCGCTTGTGGAGCTCCTCCTCCAAGTGCAGGAGTTTTTGCCGCTCGCTCTGCATCATGCGGTTGACGGGGATGCCTGTCCATTTGGAGACAACGGCGGCGATGTCGTCGGCGGTCACCTCCTCGCGGATGAGGGATTGCCCGTGCTTGGTGTCGGCGAGGCGGGCTTTGATTTCCTCGATGCGGTGCTCGGCTTCCTTGATTTTGCCGTAGCGGAGTTCAGCCACCTTGCCGTAATCGCCCTCGCGTTCGGCACGGGATGCCTCGAAGCGGTATTGCTCGATGGCGTCCTTGTTCTTCTGGATTTCGTCGATGAGCGAGCGTTCGGACTCCCATTGCGCACGCAACTTGGTGCGTTCGTCGTTGAGGTCGGCGAGCTCTTTCTGGATTTCGTCCAATTTCTTGGAGGTGCCCTCGCGTTTCAGTGCCTCCTTCTCGATTTCGAGCTGCTTGATTTTGCGCTCCAATTCGTCGATTTCTTCCGGCACGGAATTCATTTCCAGCCGCAGTTTGGCTGCCGCCTCGTCCACGAGGTCGATGGCTTTGTCGGGCAGGAAACGGTCGGATATGTAGCGGTGGGACAGCTCAACGGAGGCGATGATGGCGTCGTCGGTAATCCGCACCTTGTGGTGGTTCTCGTATTTCTCCTTCAAGCCCCGCATGATGCTGATGGCGCTCATCACGTCCGGTTCGTCAATCATCACCTTCTGGAAACGCCGTTCCAACGCCTTGTCCTGCTCGAAATACTTTTGGTATTCGTTGAGGGTCGTGGCACCGATTGCCCGCAGGTCGCCCCGTGCCAACGCCGGTTTGAGGATGTTGGCGGCGTCCATCGCGCCTTCGGATTTGCCGGCACCCACAAGGGTGTGGATTTCATCGATGAAGAGGATGATTTCACCCTCGGAAGCCAGCACTTCGTTGACCACGGCTTTCAGCCGCTCCTCGAACTCGCCTTTGTACTTCGCGCCGGCAATCAACGCGCCCATGTCAAGGGAATATATCTGCTTGGTTGCCAAATTGGAGGGCACGTCGCCGTTGACGATGCGCTGTGCCAAGCCCTCGGCGATGGCGGTTTTGCCGACACCCGGCTCGCCAATCAGAATCGGGTTGTTCTTCGTGCGCCGTGAAAGTATCTGGAGCACCCGACGGATTTCGTCGTCACGCCCGATGACAGGGTCGAGTTTGCCTGCCCGTGCCCGCTCGTTGAGGTTGATGGCATAGCGCCCAAGGGCGTCGTAGCTGTCCTCGGCGGACTGGGAATTGACCTTCGAGCCTTTGCGCAATTCGGCAATCGCCTCGCGCGTTTCCTTCTCGGTCAAGCCGCTGTCCTTCAGCAACTGCGCCACTTGGTCGCGGTTGTCCAGCAAGCCCAGCAGGATGTGTTCGAGGGAAACGTACTGGTCGCCCATCTCATTGGCGAGGCGCAATGCCTTCTCCAATGCCCGGTTGCTGTCGGAGGAGAGGTAAGCCTCGCCGCCAGAGACACGAGGATAGGTGTCGATGATGCGGTCTAATGCCGCAATGAGGTTCTTGGAGTTAACTCCTAATTTGTTGAATATAAAGTTGGTGATATTCTCACCTACGTGGATGACGCCCTTCAGCAAGTGCCCGGTCTCTATTGCCTGCTGCCCTTTGCCTTGAGCCAACTGCACTGCATGCTGCAATGCTTCTTGCGATTTAATGGTATAATTGTTCGTGTTCATAGATTCATTTTCTCCTTTCGGCTATAGGGTATCAAAACCCATACCGACCCTCAAAAGGAACCTATGTGCCGCCCCTTTTTGCAGAAAAGCAGCCATTTTGGCATCAAAAACGAGAAAGCGAGAGACAAAATGTCATTCACCTTCCTTCTCCCGCCCGGCTTCCGCCTCCTCGACCGCCTTGCGCTTCTTGCCCCAAAGCCAGCGGGGCACAATGAAAAACACGACGAGAATCGCTATAATCTTCAGTACCTGTTCCATAAACTTCAAACCTTGTTGATGAAATTAATCGCATGGCAAGCCGCCATGCCCGCCGTCTCTGTGCGCAACCGACTCATCCCCAGCGTGACAGCCTCGAATCCGTGCGCCTGTGCGAAAGCCACTTCCTCCTCCGAAAAGTCGCCCTCCGGTCCAATCAGCACCACGACGTCCTCCCCCGGCGCGTATGCCTCGTCCAAACGCAGCTTCTCCCCCGCGTGGCAATGGGCAATGAGCCGACGCTGCTCGGCGCAACGCTCCACCAAGTCGCGGAACTTCGTCACGGGACGGATTTCCGGCAAATATGCCTTTTGCGACTGCTTCATGGCGGCGATTGCCACCTTCTCCAAGCGTTCCAAGCGCACCGTCCGCCGCTCTGAATGCACCGTTTCCAGCAACGTAATCGCTTCGATTCCAAACTCCGTACACTTCTCCACGAGCCACTCCATGCGGTCGGCGTTCTTCGTCGGTGCGACTGCCAGGTGCAAGCGGAAGGGGCGCACCCCATAATGCTCCTGCTTGCGGAGTACCCGCACCCTGCAACCTTTCGCGTCTGCCCGCACTATCACCCCCTCGTGCCAACCGCCATGTCCGTCCACCAACACGAGTTCCTCCCCCTCCGCCATGCGGAGCACCCGCAGGCAATGCTTTGATTCCTCCGGGCTCAACACATAATCGTCACCCGTAATGTCCGGTGTATAAAACAAATTCATTTGCTCTCTCTCCCTATTTTTAATATTACACTCTATTCTTCTACGGGGTCATCCACCTCCACGCCGCCGCCCAGCACCTTATACAATTGCACGGTTGCCAGCAACTCGTCCCGCACGGCATGGTTCAAGCCCACCTGCGCGTCGAAGTAAGCACGCTGGGCGTCCAGCACGTCCAGGTAGCTGATGGAGCCGCTGATGTATTGCAAGGTGGCGAGTTTCAAGTTGGAACGAGCCGCATTTTGCAGGCGTTCCCGTGCCCGGCGTATCTCCCGGCTCTTGGCGGAAACCACCAACGCATCGCTCACCTCCGAGAAGGCTTCCAGCACCGTCTTCTCGTAGGCATACACCTCTTGCTCGTATGCCGCCTTCTTTGCCCGCAGGCGGGCGCGGTTTTTACCCATGTTGAACAGCGGTTCCAGGAGCTGCGCACTGAGGTAATAATAAGGCGTCTTCAGGAAGGTGCTCAACTGGCTGCTCTCCAATCCGTAGTGCGCCGTCAGCGACAGGCGTGGGAAAAGGCTGGTGAAAGCGATACCCACATCGGCATGCGCCCGCCTGAGGCGGAATTCCGCTTCGGCAATGTCCGGCCGCCGCTCCAACAATTCCGAGGGCAGCCCCACGGGAAGCTCCGTCGGCAACTGCTGTTCATCCAGCTTGCTGCCACGCTCCACCCTGCCGGGATAGCGCCCGGCAAGGAGGGCGATTTCGTTCTCCTTGATGCGGATTTGCTGCTCCAAACCGGGAGGCAGGGTGCGCGTCTGCGCCAATTCCAACTGTGCCTGCCGCCAAGGAATCTCCGATGTCAGCCCCCCCTCGAACCTCAGTTTGGCAATGCGCACGTCTTCCTGGCGCGCCTGGAGCGTCTGTTTCACGATAGCAAGCTCCTGGTCTAAGGCTATCAACTCGAAATAAGCCTGCGCCACCTGTGACACGAGCGAGAGGCGCAACGCACGCTGCCCCGCCACGGTCTCCAGGTAATCCGACAAAGCTGCCTGGTCTGCCCAGCGCAATTTGCCCCACAAATCCACCTCCCAAGAGGCTTCGAGCTTGGCTTCGTAGGCAAAATCCGGCGACTCGTCGTATTCCCGGTCGTAGAACAAGCGCCCGTTAATTGCGGGGAACAGGTCGGCTTTCGCCACCCGCCGCGAGGCTTCCATCTCCCGGATGCGGGCAACTGCCGCCTTCATGTCCTTGTTGTTTTCGAGGGTCTGGCAAATCAATTGCTGGAGCACCGTGTCGCGGTAGAGCGTTTTCCAGCTGATTGCCCCCACGGACACCGAATCCGCCGCCTGCTCGTCAATGGTTTCGGGCAGGTTCAAGTCCGGGCGGGCATATTCTTTTCCCAACTTGCAGGACGCCGCCAGCAGCACCAACACCGCCATCCCTATCATATTCTGTATTCTTCCCATAGCGTTATCATTCATTTTTTAACGGAAAACCCTTTACTTTCACCCTGCCGAGCCGCTCTTTCAGCCGGTAAATCATCACAAAGAAGAACGGCACCAGGACAATCCCCACCGTGATGGCGGCTATCATCCCGAAGAACACGCCCGTGCCAATCGAGTGGCGGCTCGCAGAACCCGGTCCGGAAGCCAGCACCAGCGGCAGCATGCCCAGCACGAATGCCAGCGAGGTCATCAATATCGGACGGAAACGGAGCGCAGCCGCTTTCTTGGCAGCCGTCACGACATCCACGCCCTTGTCCACCTCCATTTTCGCAAATTCCACGATGAGGATGGCGTTCTTCGCCGCCAAACCGATGAGCGTCACCAGACCGATTTGGAAATACACATCGTTGTCCAGCCCGAAGAGGAGAATGCCGATATACGCCCCCAACGCCGCCACCGGCAGGGACAACAGCACGGACACCGGCACGAGCCAACTCTCGTACAACGCCGCGAGGAAAAGGAAGACGAAGAGGAATACCAATGCCAGCACGAAACCCATCTGCCCCTCTGCCTGCTTCTCCTGGTAGGACAAGCCGCTCCATTCCAGCCCGATGTTCTCCGGCAGGTGCTCCCGTGCCAGTTCTTCCAGTTCGTCCATCACCTCGCCGGAGCTATAGCCTTGGGCGGCGCTCCCGCGAATGACGGCAGTCGTGAACATGTTGAACCGCCGGATGCTCCCCGGACCCGTGGTGTATTCGGCTTCGCCCAACGCCGTGAGGGGCACCATCTCCCCGCCCGAAGTGCGCACGAAGAACATGCCGATGTTGTCGCGGCGGGCACGGTAAGGCGCCTCCGCCTGGATGTACACCTTGTACACACGGTTGAACATATTGAAGTCGTTCACGTACACCGAACCCGTATAGGCTTTCATGGTCGAGAAAATGTCCGCCATCGGTATGCCCAGGAACTTCGCCTTGTCGCGGTCTACGTCGAAATAAAGCTGCGGAATCTCGGCTTGCAGCGACGACGACAAGCCTGCAAACGCCTTGCTCTGCGAAGCGTAGTACATCAACGTATCCACCGCTGCCACCAAATTATCGAAAGTAGCTTCGCCCCGGGCTTCCACTTGCAACTCAAAACCCCCGGCAGTACCCAAACCGGGAATCACCGGCGGTTTCGAGAGGTAGGCTTTCGACTCGGGATAAGTCTCCAGCTCCGCACGCACGTCCGCCATCACGTCGTCAACGCCCATGCCGCCTTCCTTGCGCACCTCCCAAGGCTTCAGTATGACGGTCATCTTTGCCCTCGCCTGGCTTGTCCCTACACGCGAGCTGCTACCCGTGACGTTCAGCACGTAATCCACCGCCGGATGCTCCATGAGGTACGCCATGGCACGGTTGGTCACCACGCGCGTGCGTTCCAGGGAAGCCCCTTCGGGCAACTCCAATTCCACCTCGAAATAGCCTTGGTCGTCCTCCGGGATAAAACTCGTCGGCACCAATTTGTCGAGCACGAAAATGAATACCAGCACCATGCCGAAAGCCGCACACACCCGGCGGGGGTGCTTGATGACCTTGCCCAGCGTGGCGATGTACTTGTTGCCCCCGTATGCCAGCCAGAAGTTGATGGTGCGGAACACATAGTTTTTCCGCCCATGCGACGGCCGCAGGATGAGGGCGCAGAGCGCAGGGCTCAGCGTCAATGCCACCACTGCCGAAATCAGCACCGACACGACAATCGTGATGGCAAACTGCCGGTAGAGCAAGCCCGTAATGCCGCCGAGGAAACTCACCGGCACGAACACCGCCGCCAGCACCAACGAAGTCGCAATCAACGCCCCCGTCAGCCCCTGCATGGCTTTCTTTGTCGCCTCATAGGGCGAAAGTTTTTCCTTCTCCATGTAGCTTTCCACCGCCTCGACCACCACAATCGCGTCGTCCACCACAATACCGATGGAGAGAATCAAACCCAAGAGGGTCAGCAGGTTCAGCGAGAAGCCCATGACCAGCATGAACCCGAACGTGCCCACGAGCGAAATCGGCACCGCCACCAGGGGAATCAATGCCGCACGCCAGTTCTGCAACGACAGGAACACCACCAGAATCACCAGTGCCAACGCCTCAAACAGCGTCTTGTACACCTCGTGGATGGACTGCGAAATATAAGAGGTAATGTCAAACGGGATTTCGTATTCCAACCCCTCCGGGAAGTTGCGGCTTATCTCCTCCATCTGCTCCCGCACCCGTTCCGCCACCTCCACGGCATTGGCGCCCGGCACGGTGTAAATGCCCAGCACGGCGGCATTTGCCCCGTTCATCCCGCTCTCCGTGTTGTAGGACGCTGCCTCCAGCGACACCCGTGCCACGTCGCGCACGCGGATAATCGAGCCGTCGGGGTTGGCACGCACCACGATGTTTTCAAACTCCTCCACCGTCGAGAGCCGCCCCTTGGCGATGATGGGGATGGTGATGTCCCGTCCCTCCATGGGCTGCTTGCCCAACTCGCCGGCTGCCGACTCGCGGTTCTGGTCTTTCAGCGCATCCTGCAAGTCCTTTACCGTCAGCCCGAAATTCGCCATGCGGTCGGGCATGACCCAGAGAATCATTCCGTAGTAGCGGCTGCCGATGTTCGCCACGCGCCCCACGCCGGGGATGCGCTTCAGGATGTCCACCACGTTGATGGTGGCGAAATTACTCAAATAAATCTCGTCGAAACGCGGGTCGTCCGACGTGAGGGTCAGCGTCATCAACTGGTTGGACGACTGCTTCTCCACCTCAATGCCGTTCTGCACCACCTCGGCAGGCAGGCGCGACTCGGCAAGTTTCACGCGATTCTGTATCTCCACGGCTGCCAGTTCCGGGTTCGACGCAATGTCGAACGTCACCGTGATGGTCAGCCCGCCCGAATTGGAACTGTTGCTCTCCATGTAGAGCATTCCCGGCGTTCCGTTCAATTCCTGCTCGATGGGCGTAGCCACCGCCTGCGACACCGTGCTCGCGCTCGCGCCCGGATAGGATGCCGAAATCTTCACCTGCGGCGGCGTAATCTGCGGATATTGGTCGACCGGCAGCAAAAAAAGCCCGATGCAGCCCACCACCACAATCAGGATGGA